>JAYVNY010000163.1:0-25868 GCA_043758205.1 Akkermansia sp. | reverse complement strand
AAACGGATACGCGTCCGTGGTGCGCCGCGTGGCCGCGCGGTAACTGCCGTCGTCATCGAACCCGAGGTTCATGTAGTTCACCGCCAGTTCGAGTCCGTAACGCTGGTTCTTGTGGCGGAACAGTTCGCGGTTGTAGGCCAGCTCCGCGCCGAGTTGCGCGTCATCCTCGTCCACGCCGTAAGGAGAGGAGCCGCCGCGCAACGGTGTCGAGCGGCTCATCAGAATCGTGTCGCCGGAAACCTGACTGTCATGGTCGTGGCCCCAGTACCACGTCTCGCCGCCGAAGTTGTCGCTGATGTCGCGCAGCACGTAGCCGTCGTCGTAATTCCGCGCGTCGCCATTCGGCGTCAGGCGCGTGGACGGCACCAGCGTGAGTCGCCCGAGGTCTTTGAACCGCGCGGTGATGTTGAAACCGATGCGTGCGTTCAGACTGAACCGGTTCAACTGGTTCGTGTCGTGCGCGTGCGCGGTGAAGGTGGTGAACAGCGCGAGCAACAGCGCGAGCAGCGCCTGCCGCGTAGTGGGACTGGCGCCCTCGCCAGTCTTAGTCCACCAAGCGCCCCCGCTTGGTGAACTGCAAGCGGGGGCGCTTGCAAGACTACTGACAGGCGGGGGCGCCTGTCCCACTACCACTACGAGGCGCGCGCCGCGCGTCATCCGTTGGTTCTGCATAATTTTTTTCTCCGTGCGAGTAACAGTCTCTTGAGCCTGGACCAGATAGTTCGATGATTTCATGTTCGTGATTCCTTTCTGGTTATTGGCTTAACGGCGCGACGATCACGCGGTAGTAACGGCTGCCATTCGTTAGCGGCGGGCCGTCGGTCTTGGGCGGGCCGTCGTCGTACCACTGCGTGCGGTTTGAGCCGGCGGTCACGGAAGGCGTCGCGACTTTCCACGGCGACGAGAGACTGTCGCGATAGAGAATCGTATAGACGCGCCCCGCCGTGGACGGGAATTCGATGACGAAGCGTGGTGCATTCGGCGGACGCGCATCCACAAACGCGCGGCTGATGTTGATGCCGCCCGCGCCTGAGTTCGTCCCTGTTATCGCTGGCAGCACGGCTTCGAGCGTGAGCGTGCTGGTGAACGGACGGCGGTTCGGCACGAAGAACTCCAGCATGAAGACCACCGTCTGGCCGGGGTTCAACGGCGCGTTGTATTGCGCGTAAGGAATTCCGCCGCTGACGCCGGACGGATTAGAGAACGTGGCATTCGTGCTGAGGCTGCTCACGTAGAGCCGCGTGGCCGCAATGGTCGTGAAACCGATGTTCGTCACCGTCACACGCTCTTCAAACAATCCGGTCTGCGGATTGAACACCGCCGGCCCGGCCAGCAGGCCGAACTGTATGCCGCTCACCACTGTCGTCACCACGCGACTGCCCGTGTTGGTGCCGGTGTTGTTGCCCGGATTCGGATCGCCGGTCGGCGACGTGGCGGAAGCGCGATTCGTGATCGTTCCCACCGTTACACTCGTGACCGTGACGGTAAAGTTTGTTCTGGTGTTGGCCGCGAGCGTGGTCGCGGGCCACGTCACCACGTTGCCGAGACCCAGCGTGCCGCCGCCGCTCGCGCTCACGAACGTGACCGTCGCCGGGAGATTGTCCACCGCCACCACGTTGCTCGCCGTCGAGGGTCCGAAGTTCGTGATGCTGATGGTGAACATAAAGTTCGATCCCGCGGTGGCCGTGGCCGGTCCGCTCTTGCCCACGATGACATCGGCCTGCGGCGTGATGGTCGTCGTCGCGATGCTGCTGTTGTTTGAAAGATTTGGGTCAGGCGTGGAGGACCCGCCTGAAGCAGTGTTTGTTACTACGCTAGGAGGCGGTCCATTGATCTCTAGCCAGCCGCCCGGAGGAGCAGTGATGGTGAAGGTAAAGCTCCTGCCTTCACCCCTAGCTAGGCTAGAAATTAGGGGCCAGAGCACGACAGGGTATGTCGCATTGCCGCCGTCGCTTGCAGATACAAGAGAGATACCCGGTGGCAACGTGTTCGCGACGAACACGTCCCTCGCGATGGACGGGCCGAAGTTCGTGATGGTGATTGTGTAAGTGATGTTCGATCCCGCGAGCGCATTCGTCGGGCCGGTCACGGTCACCACGATGTCCGCCAGCGGCGTGATCGCGGTGCTGACTTGTGAACTGCCGTTCGTGCCGGTGTTGTTGCCGGGATTCGGATCACTGGTGGGTGAAGAAGCCGAGGCCGTGTTGAACAACGAGCCGCTCGCGGGTGCCGTCACCGTCACGGTGAACGTCGCCGTCGCGCCGGAGAGCAAGGTCGTCGCGGGCCACGTCACGACGTTGCCGCCGCCGAGCGTGCTGCCGCTGCTCGCGCTCACGAAGGTCGCGTTCGACGGGAGAGTATCCACCGCCACCACGTTGCTCGCGGTGGACGGGCCGAGGTTCGTCACGCTGATTGTGTAGGTGACATTCGCGCCCGCCTGCACCGCCGCGGGACCAGTCTTGCCCACCGCGATGTCGGCCTGCGGCGTGACTGTGGTCACGACCTGGCCGCTGACATTGGTCGGGGCGTTGTTGCCAGGATTAGGATCGTCGGTCGGCGAGGTGGCCGACGTATGATTCGTGAACGCGCCGCTGGCCGGGGCCGTGAGGGTGAGGGTGAAATTCGTCACCGCGCCCGAGAGCATCGCCGGCACCGTCCAGTTGACATTGCCGAAATCGTTGAAGCCCCCGCTGTTGGCACTGACGAACGTGACACCCCTCGGCAAATGATCCACCACCGCGACGTTGCTCGCCGTGGACGGACCAAAGTTCGTCACGCTGATCGTGTAGCTGAAATTCGCGCCCGCCAGCACCGTGGCCGGGCCGCTCTTGCCCACCGCGACATCGGCCTGCGGCGTGACGGTCGTGGTGACTAGTGAACCGGTGTTCGTGCCGGTGTTGTTGCCCGGATTCGGATCGCCGGTGGGTGACGTGGCCGAGGCGGTGTTGGTGTAAGCACCTTCCGCTGGAGCCGTGACGGTGAAGGTGAAGATCGCCGAGTCGCCGGAGAGAATCGTCGTCGCGGGCCACGTCACGAGGTTGTTCGTGCCGAGCGTGCCGCTCGCCGTGGCGCTGACGAACGTGACGCTCGCCGGGAGGTTGTCGCTCGCCACCACGTTGCTCGCGGTGGACGGGCCGAGGTTCGTGACCACGATGTTGTAGTTGTAAGTCGCACCCGCGAACACGCTCGATGGTCCGAACTTGCTCACCGCCACGTCCGCCTGCGGGATGACCGTCGTATCCACGAACCCACCCAAATTGAAGCCGGTGTTGTTACCAAGGTCAGGGTCAGGCGTGCGGGAACCACCTTGGCCACGAGCGGTCAAGACCCCTTCTGCCGGTGCCGTCACCGTGGCCGTGTAGCTCGTACCTGCGCCCACCGGCAGCGTCACCGCGGGCCAGAAGACGCGACCGATGAAGAGCGTGCCTCCACTATTCGCGCTCACGAATGTGACCGTGGCGGGCAACAGATTGGTGGTGAAAACATTCGTCGCCGTGGACGGGCCGAGGTTCGTGACGAAGACCGTGTAAGAGTAAGTCGCGCCGGCCAGCACCGTGGCCGGGCCGTCAATCGTCGCCACCACGTCGGCCTGCGGCGTGACGGTCGTGGTGACTTGCGCGCCGGTGTTGGTGCCAACGTTGTTCGTGGGATTCGGGTCGCCGGTCGGTGAATTCGCCGCCGCACGGTTGAGCAGCGAGCCGCTCGCAGGCGCACTGATGGTCACGGAGAAATTCGTCACCGTGTTCGCCGCCAGCGTCGTCGCGGGCCACGTCACGATGTTGCTTGCGCCGAGCGTGCCGCCGCTGCTCGCGCTGACGAAGGTCGCGTTCGTCGGCAGGAAGTCCTGCGCGATGATGTTGTTCGCCGTGGACGGCCCAAGGTTCGTCACGCTGATCGTGTAGGTGACATTTGCCCCGGCCAGCACGTTCGCCGGGCCGCTCTTGCCCACGGCCACGTCGGCTTGCGGCGTGACGGTGGTGACGACAATCGCGCCGCTCGCGGAGCCGTTGTTGTTCGAGAGATCAGGATCGGACGTGAGCGAGGAACCCGCCGCTCGATTGGTCAGCACGCCGCTCGGAGGCGCGGTGACGGTGATGGTGAAGTTGGTTCCCGCACCGCCCGCCAGAGTAATCGCCGGCCACGTCACGTTGCCGCCCGTCTGCGTGCCGCCGCCCGTGGTGCTGATGAAGACGACGCCAGGAGGCAGCGTGTTCGTCGCGAGAACATTCGTCGCGCCCGAGGGGCCGAAGTTCGTGACGTTGACCACGTAAGTGTAAGTCGCGCCCGCCAGCACCGTGGCTGGGCCGCTGACCGTGACGGCCACATCGGCCAGCACGCCGACGGTGGTGGTGACTTGCGCGCTGCCGTTCGTGCCGACGTTGTTGGTCGGATTCGGATCGCCGGTTGGCGAGGATGCCGAGGCTGTGTTCGTGAACATGCCGCTGGGCGGAGCCGTGACCGTGACGGTGAAATTCGTTACCATGTTCGCGGCCAAAGTCGTCGCGGGCCACGTCACCACATTGCCGCCGCCCAAAGTGCCGCCGCTGCTCGCGCTCACAAACGTCACGCTGGCCGGCAGATTATCCACTGCCACCACGTTGCTCGCCGTCGAGGGTCCGAGGTTCGTGATCGAGATCGTGTAGCTGAAGTTCGCACCTGCCGTCACGCCCGCCGGGCCACTCTTGCTCACGGCCACGTCGGCCTGCGGCGTGATGGTGGTCGTGACGCGACCGCCGCCATTGGTGGCCGTGTTGTTGCCGGGCAGCGGGTCCGGCGTGTCCGAGGTGCCAGACGCCACGTTGGTGTAAGCGCCGCCTTGGGCCGCGCGCGCGGTGACCGTGAAGTTGCTCGCGCGTCCGCTGGCCAGATTGAAAGGGGACCAGCTCACCAGATTGTTCACCACCGAAGCCGCGGCGGGCGTCGCGCTGACGAACGTAAAGCCGACGGGCAATTGATCCTGCACGATCACATTCGTCGCGGTGTTCGCGCCGAAGTTCGTGATCGTAATGGCGTAAGTCAGGTCCGCGCCCGCAAGTCCAGCGACCGGGCCGGTCTTTGTCACCGCGATGTCGGCGGTGGCCGGCGTGGAATTGGTAATCGTGATCGTGACCGTCGCGACCGCCGAGGTGAGCGCGCCGTCGTGGACCGTGAAGGTGAAGGTGACCACGCCGGCAAACTGGTTCGTGGGCGTGAAGGTCAGCGTCGGTGCGGTGCCGGTGAGCGGGCCGCCGCCCGGCAGCGTGAGCACGGTGAAGTTCGTCACCGGGCCGTCCACGTCCGCGCCGGTCAGGGTGATGGGCAGCGGGAAGCTGTTGCCGTTCGTGAGGCTCTGGCTGAAGGCCACGGGCGCGTCATTCACCGGCGTCACGTTGATGCTCACCGTCGCCACGGCGGAGGTGAGCGAGCCGTCATTGACCGTGAAGGTGAACGAGTCGGGGCCGGTGTAATTCGTCGCCGGTTGGTAAGTGAGATTCGCGCCGGAGCCGGTGAGCGTGCCGTGCGTTGGCAAAGTCACGATGACGAAGTTGATGGCAGGCCCGTCCACATCGGAGCCGGTCAGCGTGATCGGCAGCGCCTTATCTTCCGGCGTCGTCACGCTCTGGCTGTCCGCCAGCGGCGCATCATTCACCGGCGTCACGGTGATGTTCACCGTTGCCACGGCACTGTTCGTCAGGCCGTCATTCGCGCGATAGGTGAACGAGTCTGGCCCGCTGTAATTCGTGGCAGGCGTGTAGGTGAAGCCGCCGTTCGCGTCCAGGTTCAGCGTGCCGTGCGTCGGGCCAGTCACCAGCGTCGCCGTCAAGGCGTCGGCGTCGGCGTCGGAATCATTCGTCAGCACCCCGGCGACGGGCACGGCCAGCGTCGTGTCCTCGGCGGTCGTGTAGCTGTCGTTGTTCGCGACGGGCGCGGTGTTCGTCAGGCCGATGGAGATGTTCACCGTCGCCACGTTGCCCGTCGCGCCGCTGTCGTAGGCGCGATAGGTGAAGCTGTCCGCACCGGTGTAGTTGCTCGACGGCGTGTAGAGGAAGCCGCCGTTCGGATTCAAACTCAGCGTGCCGTGCGTCACTGTCGTCACGAGCACCCCGCTCAGGATGTTGCTCTCCACGTCCGTGTCGTTCACGAGCACGCCGGGCGCGGCGAGCGACAGGGCGACGTTCTTGAACGTGGAGAAACTGTCGTTGACCGCCACGGGCGCGTCGTTCACCGGCGTGACCGTGATGCTGACCGTGCCGGTCGCGAGCAGGGAGCCGTCGCTGACCGTGAAGCGGAAGAAGTCCGGCCCGTTGTAGTTCGTGTTTGGTGAGTAAGTGACCGCGCCGGTGTTGGGGTTGAACAAACTCAGCACGCCGTTGGTCGGCGCATTCAGAATCGCAAAGGTCAAGTTCGTGCTGTCCACGTCACTCGCCGTCAGCAGTAGGTTGGTCGTCGTGTCTTCCGGCGTAATCACGGACTGGTTGAACGCCACGGGCGCGTCGTTCACCGGCGTGACGGTGACGAGGACGGTCGCGCTCGCGGTGCCGCCGCTCCCATCGCTGATCTGGTAAGCAACGGTCTCCGTGCCGCTGAAGTCCGGCGCGGGTGTGAAGAGGAGATTCGTGCCGCCCACAATGGTCACGGTACCGTTGGTGGCCGTGGCGAGAGTAATGGTGATCGCGTCGCCGTCCGCATCCGTATCGTTGCCGCGCGGATTGAAGGTGATCGCCGTGTCTTCCGGCGTGGTCACGGCGTCGTCATTCGCGACCGGCGGACGGTTCGTCACGGTCACCGTGATGAGTCCAAAGGCCGTCCCGCCAGCGCCATCGTCAATCAAATAGCCGATGGTCGTCGTGCCGATAAAGTTTGCCGCCGGCGTGAAGAGAACATTTGTTCCGCCTTGGATCGTGGCCGTTCCATTGGTGGGGCTGACGCTGGTAATCGTCAACGGATCATTGTTCGGGTCCGAGTCGTTGCCAAGCGGGCTGATGGTCAGCCCGATGTTCTTGGGTGTGGAGGCCGAGTCATTGCCTGCGACCGGCGGCAGGTTGCTGATGATTGTCGCGACGGGTGGAGCGGCGTTGTTTGTGGGATTGGGATCCAAAGTCCCGCTGCCGCCGCTCGCCACATTGGTAACGCTGCCGCGCAACGGGGCGGCAACGGTGAGGGTCAGGTTGGTGCTCGCGCCCGCCGCCAGATTTCCGAGATTTGTCCAGGTCACGATGCGGCCGTTGAGCGTCGCGCTGGGCGTGGCGCTGACGAATGTCACATTCGCCGGCAAACTATCCGTGACCGACAGTCCGCTCGCCGTCGAGGGACCCAGGTTCGTGATGGAAATCGTGTAATCGAAGTTCGCTCCCGGCAACACGCTGGCGGCCGGGCCGCTCTTGGAAATGGTCACATCGGCCACCGGCGTCACCGTGGTTATGATCGGCCCACTGATGCTGTTGGTGGGATTGAAATCCGAAATGTCGCTGCCCGCGCTGGCTCGATTCGTGAGACTTCCGCCATTGGCTGGCGCTGTCACCGTCAGGGTTAGATTGGTCGTGGCGCCGACCAAAAGATTTCCCAGATTCGTCCATACCACCTGGCTGCCGGCCAGCCCGCCGCCCGCCGAAGCGCTCACAAAGGTAACGCCCGCCGGCAGGCTGTCTGTGACCACGAGCGAAACTGCCGGCGAGGGACCGAGATTCGTCACGGTGATTGTGTAACTAAAATTCGTACCGGCCCAAACGTTGGTGGGTCCGCTTTTCGCCACGGCCAGATCGGCTGAAAGCATGACGCCGCAAACGATCGGGCGAGAGATCGGCACAAACACGGCATTAAGGAACATGCGAATGCCGTTGAGTTCGTTGAGAGGGCTGGTGGCATAAGAATGTCCACCGAGATAGAACACCATCCCGCCGGCGCCATTGGTGGTTTCTTTGGACGCCGTTGCCTGGAGGGTATTGGTGGCGCTGGTGGCGAAAGCATGGGCGTGACCCCGATTCGTCCAGACGGAACTGGCGCCCAGACTCCAATCCGTATGAGAACCGCCGATGCTGCCATCGAGGTCGCCGATAAATTGACTGAAGGGCAAATCTGAATTGGGATAACTCAACACGGCATTGAGATTGTTCTCTGCGATGCCAAGCGTGGTCTGCAAGTGGCCATTGGTATGATTCTCGTAAGTCGCAACCGAGAGGCATTCGGCGAGAAAATTCCCGCCGCTCTGGACATAAGCATGAACGTTGCTGACGCCCGCAATGGAACTATTATGCGGCTCACAAAAAAGCGTGTAGCACACGCCCTGCAAAGTGGCCGTATCCGGCACCAGGGCGTAGTTGGTGATGCCCGCGGCCACCAGATAGGTCGAATGGATGCTCGCGTTGACCGTGTTAATGCCGACCAGCGGCTTGAAATCGAGAGTATAGCGAATGTCGATCGTGGTATCCTGTTGCAACACATACACAGCCACATTATTGGCCAGGGCAAACGTGCGGACGGAATTGCTGACTGAATTGACAAAATCGCGATGAATGATGAACGGGCCGCCCGCAAAGTTCAGCGAGTTCGTCACGGTCGTGCTCGGAAAAAGCCGCGACGTCGAGGCCGTAAAATCAACACCATCCTTGGCTTTGCCCGCCTTGATGGCCCACATGATGGGCGTCTGATTCTGCAAGACCAGGTTCGCCAGCCCATAAGCCTTGAGATTAAACGGAGCCACCAAGGCTTGCAGATTGGTGTCCATGGGAATGATCCACGAGCCGGCTGGAATCATCGTGAGATGCGCGGGCGGGTTCGGCAAATCGTCCGCAACACTGTAAGCACCGATCGAAACAGTCACCCGTGCGAAAAAAAGCAGCGCCACCAGAGCCGGCCGCATCTGGCTTACGGCCATCCGCAGCGCACTCCGCCGGCCAAGCCAGCCAGACCGTCCGCCAGAAAAGATGGCCCGCGTTTCCGGACCATGAGTCGTCGTCGTGTTCATTTTAATTATTGGGGGATAAGGCGGCGCTGTGATGCGCCCGCAGATAGACCGCACTAACGCGCTGAAAGACAATCCTGCGGACCGGACGAAAGACCATCAACTGCCGCACGCGCCTGCTCGCGGAAGTGATGAATGAATGAGTAAATGATACGGCCTGGGTTAAATCCAAACAGCAAGTAGCCCAAAGTTGAGCGTTTCAGCCTGGAGCGGCCCACAAAGGCCGTGGACCGTCCGATGTTCGTCAAAATAATCACGGAGTCAGACATCGGCATTTGGCCTAAGGATGTTTAGGAGAACGTCACCCGCCATGTAGGAGGAATGGTTGCAAGGACACCGAACACGGCCGGGATGCGCCCGGCGCGGCCAAGGCCCCGGAAATTGCCCTTGCGCCGGACCCGTTCCTGCCTAATCTCCACGCCGCCTGAGTCCGGTGTGTGCCGAGGCTCGTTGAGGCTGAGAAAAAACAGTTAACGAACAACCGAACATTCAACCCTCCGTTGCCACGGATTGTGTTTGCTCGGCAATGGAGACAAAAGGCCCGCCGCCCTAAAAAGCCAACCGCCCAAGTCTCCCACAGGTTCAGTCAGGGAAAACAGTCAGTCATTATGCTCACAATGGAAGAAGCCATGAAGCAAAGCCCCACGGGCTTTGCCACTGGCCAGATCGTCAAGGGTAGAATCATCGAAGTCCGTTCCAAGGAAGTCCTGGTGGACATCGGCTACAAATCCGAAGGTGCCATCTCCGGCAACGAGTTCGACGACATCAAGACCGTCAAGGTCGGCGATGAAATCGACGTGCTCATCGAGCGCCTCGAAGACAAGGAAGGCAACGTCATCCTCTCGAAGGAAAAGGCCGAGTTCAAAAAGAACTGGGACCGCATCCTCCTCATCGCCGGCGAAGGCACGACCGTCACCGGCAAGGTGAAGAGCGCCATCAAGGGCGGACTCATCGTCAACATCGGCGTCGAGGCGTTCCTGCCCGCGTCGCAGATTGACATCATTCCGCCGAAGAATTTGACCCCGTTCATCGGCAACACCTACGAGTTCAAGGTCGTGAAGATCAACGTGGAGCGTCAGAACGTCGTTCTGTCCCGCCGGGAACTGATCGAAGCCGAGCGCACCACCCGCCGCGCCGCGCTGCTCACGGACATGACGCCCGGCGACATCCGCAAGGGCGTGGTCAAGAACATCACCGACTTCGGTGCGTTCATTGACCTCAACGGCCTCGACGGCTTGTTGCACATCACCGACATGAGCTGGGGCCGCATCGGGCACCCGAGCGAAATCCTCAAGGTCGGCCAGGAACTCGACGTGGTCGTCCTCGACGTGAACCGCGAAAAGGAACGCGTCAGCCTCGGCCTCAAGCAGAAGCTCGCGAATCCTTGGGAAGCCATCGAAAGCAAATTCACCATTGGCCAGAAGGTCAAAGGCAAGGTCGTCAACCTCGTGCCCTACGGCGCGTTCGTGGAACTCGAACCCGGCGTTGAAGGTCTCGTGCATGTCACCGAGCTTTCATGGACCAAGCGCATCGCCAAGCCCTCGGACGTCCTCAAGGCCGGCCAGGAACTTGAGGCGGTCGTGCTCGGCATCAACCGCGAGGAGCAGAAAATCTCCCTCGGCATTCGCCAGCTCGAAACCAATCCGTGGGAAAAGGCGGCGGAGAAATATCCGCCCGGCACGCGTGTCAAAGGCAAGATTCGCAACCTCACCAGCTACGGCGCGTTCCTCGAACTCGAGGAAGGCATTGATGGCATGATCCACGTCTCGGACATCTCCTGGACGCGCAAGATCAATCACCCCAGCGAAGTGCTGAAGAAGGGCGACGAAGTCGAAGCCCAGGTGCTCGAAGTGGACAAGACCAACCAGCGCATTGCGTTGGGCGTGAAGCAGATTGGCGAAGATCCGTGGTCGGCCATTGATAAATTCTACAAGGTCGGCGACCTCGTCACCGGCAAGGTCACGAAGCTCGCGAGCTTCGGAGCCTTCGTGGGCCTGGCCCATGACATTGACGGACTCGTGCACATCTCGCAGGTCAGCGAAGACCGCGTGGACAAGATCAAGAACGTGCTCAAGCCCGGCCAGGACGTGAGTGCGCGCGTGATCAAGATCGACAAGGCCGAGCGCCGCATCGGTCTGTCCATCAAAGCCGCCAGCTACAGCGACGAGCAGCTCCGCGAAGAGCAGAAGATTCTCGACTCGCTCAAGCCCGGCGAAGACCTCGTGGCCCTCCAGCACGCGTTCGACGCGGCGGAAGTCGTGGACGAGAAGCCGTAAGGCTCCCGACAGAATTGCACGACCGGCGGACTCGCGAGAGTCCGCCGGTTTTCTTTTCCTGTTCCCGGCCAAAGCCGACCGCGCTTAGGCGAAGAGTTTCTTGATCAGTTCACCGTGAACATCCGTCAGGCGGAAGTCGCGGCCCTGAAAGCGGAAGGTGAGCCTTTTGTGATCGAGTCCTAGCAGGTGCAGGATCGTGGCGTGGATGTCGTGGACGTGCGCGGGGTCTTCGATGGAATTGAAACCCAGTTCATCGGTCTTGCCGAGGACCTGACCGGGCTTCACGCCGCCGCCGGCGAACCACATGGTGAACGCGTCAATGTGATGGTTGCGCCCGGTGGTGTCGCGGTTCTCGCCCATCGGCGTGCGTCCGAATTCGCCGCCCCACACGACGAGCGTGTCCTTGAGCAGTCCGCGCGCCTGCAAATCTTTCACCAGCGCGGCCTGGCCCTGGTCCACGTCGCGACAGAGTTTCTCGAAATCGTTTTGCAGGTTTTCGCCCGGCCCGCCGTGGCTGTCCCAGTTGGTGTGATACAACTGCACGAAGCGCGTGCCGCGCTCGACGAGGCGGCGCGCGAGGAGGCAGTTGCGCGCGAAAGACGGCTTGTCCTTCTCCACGCCGTAGAGCTTCATCGTTGCCTCGCTCTCGCCGGACAGATCGATCAGTTCCGGCGCGCTCGACTGCATTCGATACGCCATTTCGTAAGCCGAGATGCGCGTGGTGATTTCCGGGTCGCCGGTCTCGACGAGGCGCGCGAGGTTCAGGTCGCGAATGGCATCAATGGTCTGCCGCTGTTTCGCGGCGCTGACGCCTTTAGGCGACGACAAATCCAGAATCGGATCGCCGCCGCCACGGAACGGCACGCCTTGATACGTGGTCGGGAGAAAACCGCTGCCCCAGTTCACCGCGCCGCCGCGTGGGCCACGCGGGCCGCTCTGCAACACGACAAAGCCTGGCAAGTCCTGCGACTCGCTGCCCAGTCCGTACGTGACCCACGAACCCATGCTCGGACGGCCGAACTGCCCGGAGCCGGTGTTCATGAACAGCTTGGCCGGCGCGTGATTGAACAGCGTCGCCTGGCACGAATGCACCAGCGAGATGTCATCCACGATGCCCGCCGTGTGCGGAAACAGATTGCTCACCCACGCGCCGCTCTGCCCGTGCTGTTTGAATTCGCGCCGCGTGCCGAGCAGCTTCGTGCCGTGGCTGCTGCCCATGAACGCGAACCGTTTCCCCTCGATGAACGACTGCGGGATCGGTTGCCCGTTCAACTCGACGAGCTTGGGTTTGTAATCGAACAGCTCCAACTGGCTCGGCCCGCCCGCCATGAACAGGTAGATGATGTTCTTCGCGCGCGCCGGAAAGTGGGGTGGCTTGGGGGCGAAGGGGTTCGGCAACGCGGAATCAGCGGCAAACAGTTTGTCGCCGAGCATCGATGCGAGCGCAATGGAGCCGAGACCCAGGCCGCAGCGGCTGAAGAACTGGCGGCGGGTCTGCGGCAGCAAATTAGATTCAGATGGGTTCATGCGCGAAAACTGCGGCCAGATCACGGCGTCCGTCCACGATGCGATGGACCATGATCGAAGCGGCTTCCGGGACGGAATAAAAAGTGACGTGCGGCTTTGCGGCCACGCTGCGCAATCCGGGCAGGTTGAACTTCGGCCGATCCCGTCCGAGTTCAGGGAATTGGCCGAGCAGTTCTATCTTCTGGCGGATGCGGTGAAGAATGCGGTCAGCGAGTTCCGGGGATATTTCGGAATAGCCTTCACCCAGCGCGATCAAGCCCGTGCGGGCGGGTTCCGAGATGGTAATCCGGGCTTCCAAATTTACCTTTTTCCGCCGGCCCGGAGGTGTGCTTCCTGACGGATTTCCTCGAACGTGCTTTCATTCCACGGATGCACCTGTCCGGCAGCGACGGCGTCGTAGCTCTCCTGCAGTTTTTCCCGCAGTTCGAGAAAGTGAACGCGCCGCGTCGCCTCCTCCTCTCGCTCCTGCAACCACAGGTCGAGTTCGGCCTGCTCGCGTGGCGAGAGCTTCGGGATGGTTTCCTTAATTTCCGTAAGGCTCATGGCTCAACAACTACTCTCTCGTGATCGTTTCGTCGAGGTTCAAGAGCACGCGGGCCAGCGTCTTCCACGCGGCGGCGCGGCGCGTGGCTTCGTCGCCGGTTTCTTGCGCGAGTTGCTGGGCGAGAAGTTGTTGCAGGCGCTCCTGCTCCTTCGGGTTCGGCGGGCGCGAGAGGCAGAGGCGGAAGGCTTGTGTGATGCGTTCGTCGTCGTTCTTCGCGGGCACCTTCAATGTGCGCGCGGCGAGGCTCTCGGCGAATTCGTAGAACTGCTGGTCGTTGAGCAGCGTGAGCGCCTGGAGCGGCGTGTTCGAGCGCAGGCGGCGCGTGCAGGCGCTGAAGCCGTCGGCAGCATCGAAGACCGCGAGCGCGGGATGCGGTGTCGCGCGCCAGAAGTGGGTGTAGAGCGCACGACGGAAACGGTCGTCGCCGGTGCTCGCGGTCCAGGCGCGCTTGGACTGGCCGAGGGTCATCACGCCGTCCGGTTGCGGCGGATAGACGGGCGGGCCGCCGAGCTTGGGCGAGAGCAGGCCGCTGGTGAACAGCGCGTGGTCGCGAATCACTTCCGCGTCGAGTCGCACGCGCGACTGGCGGGCGAGCAGTTTGTTCAGCGGATCAACGGTCGCGAGTTCGGGCCGCACGCGCGAGGACTGGCGATAGGTGGCACTGGTGACGATGAGGCGGTGGAGGTGCTTGAGGGACCAGGGATTGTAGCCGCGTCCCGTGAGGGCGCGGACATTTGGACCGGCCGCACTCTCACGAGATGCGGCTACGGGACCACTGCTGAACTCACACGCCAGCCAGTCGAGCAGTTCGGGATGTGTGGGCAACGAGCCTTGCGTGCCGAAATCATTTTCCGTCTCGACGAGTCCGCGTCCGAAGTATTGCTGCCAGACGCGATTGACGAGGACGCGGGCGGTGAGCGGGTTCGCGGGATCAACAACCCAGCGCGCGAGGTCGAGGCGGTTCGGAGCGCGGACTGCCGAGTCCGTGCGATCAGTGGCATTAGAACTCGCGGACTCGGCGGTCCGCGCTCCGGCCAAGGGATGCAACACCTCCGGCACGCCGGGTTCCACCTTGTCCGCCGGACGCGTGAAGTCGCCCTTGATGAAAACGTGCGACTCGCGCGGCGTTTTGAGTTCCTGCATCACGAGCGTGGTCACGCGCTTGGGCGTGCCTTTCTCCAACGTCGTGAGTTTCGTGTTGCGGGATTTGAACTCCGTGTCATCCGGCTGGAACGCGGTATAGACCGCGCGCTTCTGCTCCAACGTGCGCTCGCTCCACGCGGGTTTCATGGCGGCGCGCACGTTGGCGCGGAGTTTCGCGCGCGCATCGTCGGCCAGCAATTCCTCCCACTTCAACACCGCGCTGCCCTTGGCGTTGAGGTAGCGGTCCAAGTCCTCCCGCGTTTCCTCCAGTTCCTTCTTCACGTTCTCCGCCGACTCGACTTCGCCGGGAATTTCCAGCATCCCGCCGGGCGTGCCGCTGCCGTGGCCGTCTTGCACGGTGGAATTAAAGAAGGCGTAAAGCTGATAGTATTCCTTCTGTGAAATGGGATCGAACTTGTGGTCGTGGCATTGCGCGCAGCCCACGGTCAGTCCGAGAAACACCGTGCCGAACGTGCTCACGCGATCCATCACCGACTCCACGCGGAACTGCTCGGGGTCAATGCCGCCTTCCTGGTTGATCTGGGTGTTGCGGTTGAAACCCGTGGCGACCTTCTGCGCGACGGTCGCGTTCGGCAGCAAATCCCCGGCGAGTTGTTCAATGGCGAATTGGTCGAAAGGCATGTCGCGATTCAGCGCCGCCACCACCCAGTCGCGGTATTTCCAAATCTGCCGCGGCGCGTCAATGCTGTAGCCGTTCGAGTCCGCATAGCGCGCGGCGTCCAGCCACCAGCGGCCCCAGCGTTCGCCGTAATGCGGCGAGGCCAGCAGGCGCTCGACGACTTTTTCATAAGCGTCGGCGGACTGATCTTTAAGGAACGCCTCCACCTCCGCCGGCGTCGGCGGCAGGCCCGTTAGGTCGAGGCTCACGCGGCGCAGAAGCGTGGGACGGTCGGCCTCGGGGGCGGGCTGTAGCGGCGTCTCGTGAGAGCGCCGCAGATTTTCTTTTTGATCAGCGGCGCTCTCACGAGACGCCGCTACAGAAAGCCGCGCGAGGATGAAAGCGTCTATGGGATTTCTGATTTCTGATTTCTGATTTCTGATTTGTGGAACCGACGGGCGCGTTGGCGCGATGAACGACCAATGTTGCACCGAGCCGGGCTGCTCATCCGCCGGGGCGCTCGCGCCTTCATCAATCCACTTCGCCAGCAGCGCGATCTGAGCGGCGGTCAGCGGCGGCTTTTTATAAGGCATCTGCGAAATGGTGTCGTGCGTGCCGCGTACGCTCTGGATGAGCAGGCTGTTGGTGCTTTGGCCGGGCTTGAGGGCCGGGCCGTTCTCGCCGCCCTTCCGCGCGGCGGCGGCGGTGTCGAGCCGCAGGTCAGCTTTCTGCTGGGATGCGCCGTGGCACTTGGTGCATTGCTCCGTGAGCAGCGGCTTCACCTCGCGCACGTAATCCACCGCCGCGCCCGAGGCGGCGCGCGCCAGTCCCAGCGTCAGCGCGGACAGGCTGATGACTGCCCAACGACGCGCGCGACAACTTGGTTTCGTGTTCATGGTGGTGGACGGGAAAAACGTAGCGGCAAGCACCGGCGTCGTGCAGCGAAAAAATTCCGTTCAAAGCCAGGAACGAGCGCCAGTGGAAACAAACGCTCAAAGAGCGTGGCCGTCAGGGGTGCGTCATCTGCGGACCGTTCGCGCGCAAATGCCCAGCGCGGCCACCGGCTCGTTAAGTCATTTGTTTTTCCAGAATCAGGCTGGCGAAAACGCCGGTCTTGATCCACAAAGGCGCCAGTCGAACCCCGAAAAATTATGAGCATCAACCTTTACGTCCCGCGCCGACAGTTTCTCCAACGCGCCGCGTTCGCTGCCGCGCTGTTCACCACGCCCGGCCTGTTCGCGGATTTGCTCCAGACGCCGAAGCAGACTGAGGGGCCGTTCTATCCCGACCATCTGCCGCTCGATACGGACAACGACCTGCTCGCCATCAATGAAAACCTCACGCCCGCCGTCGGCGAAGTGACCTACGTGAGCGGACGCATCCTCGATGCGAAGGGCGATCCGCTGCGCAATGCCGTGGTGGAAATCTGGCAGTGCGACAACAATGGCGCGTATCTCCACAGCAAGACCGGCAACAAAGAAAAGGCGGACAAAAACTTCCAGGGCTTCGGGCGTTTTGTGACCGGTTCCACGGGCGAGTATCTGTTCCGCACCATCAAGCCGGTGCCGTATCCGGGGCGCTCGCCGCACATCCACTACAAGATCAAGCGCGGCGGCAAGGAACTGCTCGTCACGCAGCTTTACGTGCAGGGCCATCCCGGCAATGAGAAAGACGGCATCTGGAAAAATCTCAAGGCCGGCCAGGAGCGCGACTCGGTGACGGTGAATTTTGCGCCGCTCAAAGGTGCGAAGGCGGGCGAATTGGCGGCGAAGTTTGATCTAGTGGTGGGTGTGACGTCTGCGGGGTAATTTTGCTCATGTTCCGCGCTTCATTCCTTACGAGTGCCGTCGGTGGACTTATCCTTGGGGGCATTATGGCTGCGGGTCGTCGTGAGTCATACATCTCTAGCGAGACAGCGATCATGCTGATTGCTCTCCTATTTTTTCCGGTGACGCTGATCTTGGTGGTGGGCATTCCCCAACTGCTGGAAATTTACGCGCGGCGCAAACTTCGAGCATCCGATCCAACTCTGCATCGCCCTGACGATTGGAAATTGGTTTCCAACGACCTTGATGATTTTTATCTGCCGATCTGGGGCAGGATGTTTGTAATGCTCATTGGTTTCGCCATCATCTTCTTGATCAAGTGGTGATTCGTAGCGTGGTGGGTACGACCAAAAGCCAGTTCACTGAAGATTTCTGGGCTGAAACTTCCCGTTTGCTCCGTCGCTCGCCTCCGCTACCTTCCGTGTCCCAAAAACAGAAATGGCTTGTTGACACCCCTTCGGGGTTTTGCTGCTATCTCGCTCCCTTTTGGGGAAAGGCTTTTATGTACGCAGTCATTGAAACAGGCAGCAAACAGTATCGCGTGTCGCCCGGCGACACGATCGAAGTGGAATTGTTGGAAGCGGAAGAAGGAAAAGAGGTCACTCTGGACCGCGTTCTTTTCGTCGCCAACGAGGGCAAATTTTCCGTGGGAGCACCGCTCCTGGACAAGGCGGGCGTTGTGGCCGATGTGGTTAAGCACATCCGCGGCCCGAAGCTCATCGCCTTCAAGATGAAGCGGCGCAAAGGCTACCACCGCACGGTGGGTCATCGTCAGGAACTGACGGTGCTGAAAATCAAAGAAGTAAAAATTTAGTTATGGCACATAAAAAAGGTCAGGGCAGCGTCCGCAACGGGCGCGACAGCGTCAGCAAGCGCCTCGGCGTGAAGCGATTTGGCGGCGAGCAGGTCACGGCGGGCAGCATCCTGGTGCGCCAGCGCGGGACGAAATTCATCGCCGGCGCGAACGTCGGCACAGGCCGCGACTGGACGCTCTTCGCGCTGGTGGACGGCAAGGTTCTGTTCGACAAGGACAGTCGCCGCGTGAACGTGGTGGCCGGGGCCACGGTTGAGAAGAACAACAACTAGGCGGCGTCAGGAATTTTCAGAAGCCCCGTTCCGAAAGGAACGGGGCTTTTTCTTTGGTCCACATTTCATGCGGGGATTTCAAGGCGCGGGTGGGCCGGCTTTTCCTTCACAGCTTGGCGCTAGTCTTCGTTAGCCATGTCGTGGCCACGAATTTCGCGGAACTGGCGGCTGCGAACGATTACTTCCATCACCGCACTGATTCGGTAGTCGTGTTTCACGAGCGCATCGCGCAGCTCGGTGATGAGCGGGGCGTCGGAGAGGAGCACGCCGCGGCCGAGCGAGTAGCCGAGGAGCTTGCGGCAGAACTGTTTCAGGAACGCCTCGCGGCGCGTGGTCAGCAAGTAACGGCGCAGTCCCTCCAAGCCGTCAATCTCCGAGCCGTCCATGACCTTCGTTTTCACGTCGATCACGCGGCCACCGAGATCGCGTTCACGAAGGCGGCCGATGGCATCGTAGGCTTCCAGCGAATAGCCATACGCATCAATGCGGCGATGGCAGCCGTAACACTTCGGGTCGCTGGTGTGTTTCTCGGTGAGTTGGCGGACGGTGAGCGTCTCGGTGGCTTCGTCTTCGGGCAGACGCGGCACGTCTTTGGGCGGGCGCGGGAGTTTCTCGCCAAGTAACACCTCGCAGAGCCAGTTGCCGCGCAGGATGGGGCTGGTCCGCGACGCGCCGGATTGTTTCGCGAGCGTCGTGGCTTGGGCCAGGATGCCGCCGCGGGAAAAATTCTTCACGCCATCCGCGCGCTGCCAATCGTTACTCCCGCTGAACTTTACGCCGGTCACGCCGTAGTGCTTGGCGAGGTCGGCGTTCAGGAACGTGTAGTCGGCATCAAGGATGTTCAGCACTGAGCCGTCGTTCTGGAACAGGTCGGTGAAGAAGCGAATCGTCTCCTCATACATTGCGCCGCGCAGGCCGGCGAAGGTCGGGAAGTGGCGCTCGCTCTTCTCGCCCAGTTCGTCGAAGTCGTAGATGTGCAGCCAGGCGCAGGCGAATTCCGTCGCGAGCCGGCGCGTGCGCGCGTCTTTGAGCATGCGGCGCGTTTGCGTGGCGAGCACGTCCGGCTGACGGAGCTTGCCGCTGGCGGCGACGGCGCGGAGTTCGGCATCGGGCGCGGAGGACCAAAGGAAGTAACTGAGGCGTGTAGCGAGTTCCCAATCGTTGACTGGTCCCGCTTGGTCGCCTGGCCCGGGCTTCTCGGCGCGGTAAAGAAACGCCGGTGCCACCAAGGTGCGCGCGAGCGTGAGCCGGATGGCTTCGTCGTGCGAAATTTCTTCCGCGCGGAGCTTCCGATACAACCCACGCAACTCCTTCTTCTCCGCGTCGTGCAGCGGACGACGATACGCGCCGTCAGCGAACTTCAACACCGCGTCGAGCTGCTTCGGTTGCGTGTCCACGAGGCGTAGGCGAAACGCAGCGGCGCGCTGCTTGATGGGTTCGCGCATCGGCTCAAACACGCTCGGGTCGGCGTCCTGCGTGGCGTATTGCCAGAGCTGCTCAAAGACATCCACCAGCGTGAGCGCGTCCTGCGCGACGTAGTGCAACTCATCCCAGAGCCGGTCGAGCCGCGCGGCCTGCGCGTCGTCGAGCATCAGACGTTTGAAATGATCGTCCTCGCGATAGTAGAGCGTGAGCGTGACCACTTCATCCACCGGCACAATCTTCGTGTAGCACAGCGCGGCGGGGAAGATGGCGCGGAACTCGTCGAACGCGCGCTCAATGCGGCGGCGCGCGGCGCTGGCGTCGTTCACCACGATGGGCGCGTTGTGCGACACGACGCGGTTGTTGGAATACCACGGGCCTTCGCCGTCGGAGGTCTTCGCTTCAATCGCCAGCAGGCCGGGACCGGCGGACGGTTTGTTCGTCAGCACCTGAATTTGCACGCTGCCTTCCGCGCCGGAAGTTTTGTCGAGCGCGCCGGCGGTGATGAATTCGTATCCCGCCACGAGGTCGGCGGGCAGGCGGATTTCAATGACCGCAGGCGCGCGCACGGCGAGGTCCGTGCCGGTGAATTGCGCGGGGTCGAGTCCGTAGGCTCCTGTAGCGTCGGTTGGTAAACCGCCGCCAATCTTTTCTAAGGCACCGGAATTTTGTTTGGCGGCGCTCTGCCGAGACGCCGCTACGGTGGCGAGCAGCGGCCCGCCGAGCGATGTGAGCTGGCGGCGCAATGCGGCGTCGGGGGAATCATTCTTCGCAGGCGCAGCCGTGGTGAGCAACTGCTGCACTTCGCCTGCGAGCTTTCGCCGCTCGCTTGTGTTCGTCGTCGTCTGCCATTTCGCGAGTAACGAGCCGGCGGGAATCACCGGCGCGAGCGCAGCGCCGGTGTCCGGCTCGGTGTAGAAATGCCACACGCCCGCGTTACCGAACCGGTCGGCGTGCGGATTCGCCGCCAGCACATCGGGCGAAACGTCCTGCGCCAAATCCCACGCGCGTCCGTCTTCGCCGAGGCTCGTGAGCGTGAGATTCACCGCCGTCAGATCGCACGAATGATTCGCGTCGCGCGGGCCGATGAGCAGCGAGATGACGTCACCAGATTGGATGAAAAGATTTTCGATGGGCGCGGGCTTCACTTCCTTTGCGCCCTGCGCGATGCCGCTGGCGAGACGCTGACGATTCGCGCCGCGCCGCACTTCGAGCGACCACGTCACGCCGTTGCCGCACTCGGGATGCGCGTGTTGAATCGTCGCCACGACCCGCACACGGCCGGCGACCGGACTGCGCCAGCCCACGGCGGCGGCGAGCTTCGGCGACGGATGCACCGCCACGCTGCGCGGTTTCATGTTGCCGGGAATGCGGACGTGCTGCGTGGAAGAATTGGCGACGAGGTTTGGTGTCCCGCTTTTGCCCCAGCCGTTGATGAAGGCGAAGCCGGAGCCGTTCGTGAACGTGTCGGTGAAATGGCCTTCAATTTTCACCGCGCCGCTGGAACTGATGCCGAGGTAATTCAGCCACGCCGCCAGCGCATCAACTTCGACGCCGCGTTGCCGCGCGAGTTCGGAAAGGTCCGTGCGACCGGCTTCGACTTCCGCCGCGGCGGCGAGATAATCCGCCGTGCGCGCCAGCGTGCGCTCGCGGCGCGCGGCCCGTTCACCGGCCAGCCCGCGCACGTCACGCAACAGCAACTCCGGCTGGCCCGGCGCGACCAGACGCGGACGCTGCCAGACCACCGCGTCGCCCGCGTTGCCGTCCCCCGCGTCCGTGGCCGCGAGGTAAATCGTCACGTCGCGGCCATCGGCGGGCGCGGTGAGTTTGAGGCGCACCTCCTGTTTGGATTGCAGCGGCGTGATGGGTTCCATCCACGCCGCCGGGCCGTTCTTCTTGCCGATGTGGCCGACGGAATTGAACCTCCACAAAGCGTGCTGCCATTGGGAAATATCTTTCGCCAGCGCCGCTGCGTCGCCAGGTTTCGCCGTGCGCCAGCGGGCGCGAATGGGATCGAGGAGAATGGATGAATTGGTGGCGGTGAGCGTGGCCCAGAGGTTGGAAAGATATTTGGGTGACAAACCGCGTTCGATGGCGAGGGCGTGGAGGCGTTCTGGTGGAGCGCCGAGCATCGCTCGGCTCGGAACGGCCGCACCATCTCCCGGCCGAGCAATGCTCGGCGCTCCGTTCAACTCCAGCGTCGCGGCCAGATACTTGTCCAACGGCAGCACGCCGCCGTCCTTGGTGTCAAAGCGGATGCCCTGCAAGTTGACCGAGGTGCCGCCGCCGTTGTCGCTGAACTCGCGATACACGCCGCGAATCTCCGCCAGCAATTCTTCCGTCCAATCGCGGCGTGTGGTGTGCGGTGAGAAACGAATTCCATCCGGCAGCAACATCGCGTGACCGGCGACGTCCTTGGCTGCGTCGAGGTACTTCGTGACCAGCGACGGCGACATCACGAGCGAGTTGCCGACGTTCATGAAGCCTTCGCCTGAGGCCGAGTCCACGGGAAATTCCTTCGCCGGATCGAGCGTCGCCACGCCGGTCAGATCGCGCAGGGTGTATTTGTATTCCGCATTGTTCAGCCGCCGCAGCACGACCGGACCCGGATCGCCTGCGCGCGCCTGCGCCACCTCGTCCAGTGCGCGGTTCACCCACGCCAGCAATTGCTCGCGCTGCACCGGCGACATCTGCGGCTTTTCCTTCGGCGGCATTTCTTCGAGCGAGATTTGTTCGATGACGCCCTGCCAGACTTTCGGATGCTTGATGACTTCCGAGATCGACGTGAAGCGTTCCAAATCCAGATCGCCCTTGTGCTTCTCGGTGGAATGGCAGCCCAGGCAATACTCCTTGAGCAGTGGACGGATGGCTTGGTCAAAAGCGCGTCCGGTCTGTGCGCGCACCCCGGGGACGAACAAGATGAACGCGGCGAGCCAGACCCCGGGCGTCTTGAGAAGTGATGAGCGCATGTTCCTCAACTCGACGATGCCAAGGGTGTTCAATTCATCTGCTTTCCTGCGGCGGCATCGGCGCAAGGCATTCACGGGAAATATGGTCGCAACACCTGGCCCGCCACCCGGAGGGCGCGCTTCCGTCCGGCCAAATTTTTGCCGAACGTCTCGTCCTCGACCTCGATGCAGACGGGGCCGTCGTAGCCGGCGGCGAGCAGCGCGCCCATGAACTTCGCCCAGTCCAGTTCGCCGAAACCGGGGATGCGGGGCTGATGAAAATGCATCGGCAGGCCGAGCGTGCCCCAGTCATCGTAGGCGTCGCGGTCGAACAGCACGTCCTTGGCGTGGATGTGGAAAATCTTCGACGAGAATTCGCGCAACGGTTTGAATGCATCGAAGCGCAGCAGCACGGGATGCGAGGGATCGTAGTTCAGCCCAAAGTTCTTCGACGGAATGTCGCTGAACATGCGCCGCCAGATCGCGGGACACATCGCGAGATTTTTCCCGCCCGGCCATTCATCGTCCGAAAAAATCATCGGACAGTTCTCGATGGCAACTTTGATGCCGTGGTCCTCGGCGAAGGCAATGAGCGGCTTCCACGTTTTCAGGAAGCGCGGCCAGTTGTCGTCCACGCTCTTCGTCCAGTCGCGGCCGACGAACGTGTTCACGTTTTTCAGGCCGAGTTTTTCCGCCGCCACGATCACACGCTTGATGTGGCTCACCGCCACGCGCGCGATTTCAGGATTCGGATCGAGCGCGTTCGGATAATAGCCAAGCGCGGACATCTCCACGCCGTGTGTCGCGCAAAG
The DNA here is from genome assembly GCA_043758205.1 of Akkermansia sp. Classification (GTDB taxonomy): domain Bacteria; phylum Verrucomicrobiota; class Verrucomicrobiia; order Limisphaerales; family SIBH01; genus JANNGC01. The sequence continues at coordinate 2,724 of JAYVNY010000163.1, read as the reverse complement.
CGCGTTCGCGTCGTCGGCCTGCGCGCGGGTGAAGTGCGTCACGTCGAGATGCGTGACGCCCGCGTATTTGCGCTCGGCCTTGCCGACGGGCCAGCACATGACCTCGACGCAGGAGAATTTTTCCGCCCGCGCGAGCTTGAGCACGTCCTCGAAAGAAAGCTCCGGGACGATGGCCGTGACGAATCCGAGTTTCATGGTGCGGATGGTTTAACTTTCACAAGCCACGCCACGCCAGCCTGAAGACGGAGCGCGGACCGCCGAGTCCGCGTGAACAAAATTGCCTCACGCAAAGGGCGCAAAGTTCGCAAAGGAATTTTCCTCCTCAACCTTTGCGCCCTTTGCGGCCTTGGCGTGAGGCATAGAACAGTTTGTCCCCATTTATGCACACGCGGACTCGGCGGTCCGCGCTCCGTTCACTGCAAGTGCTTCCACAAAAACGTGTAGGCCAGCGCGGACATGAAGGCCGCCTGCTGGTTGTTCGCCGCGCCGCCGTGGCCGCCCTCGATGTTCTCGTAGTAGAGCACGTCGTGGCCCTGTTCCTTCATGCGCGCGACCATTTTGCGCGCGTGGCCGGGATGCACGCGGTCGTCGCGCGTCGAGGTGGTGAAGAGCACGCGCGGATATTTCACGCCGGCCCGCACCTGATGATACGGCGAGAACTTTTGGATGTAGGCCCATTGCTCGGGTTGGTCCGGGTCGCCGTATTCGTCCATCCAGCTTGCACCCGCGAGCAGTTGGTTGAAGCGGCGCATGTCGAGCAACGGCACCTGGCAGACAATCGCGCCGAATAAATCCGGGCGCTGCGTCAGCATCACGCCCATGAGCAGGCCGCCATTCGAGCCGCCTTGAATGCCGAGATGTTTCGGCGACGTAACTTGGCGTGCGATGAGATGCTCGGCGATGGCGATGAAATCATCGTAAGCGCGCTGGCGGTTTTCCTTCCGCGCGGCGTTGTGCCACGAGGGTCCGAACTCGCCGCCGCCGCGAATGTTCGCCAGCACATACACGCCGCCGCGCTCCAGCCACGCGCTGCCCGAGCCGGCGCTGTAACTCGGCTGGAGCGAAATCTCGAACCCGCCGTAGCCGTAAAGCAGTGTGGGATTTTTCCCATCGAGCTTCACGCCTGCGCGGCTCACCTGAAAGTACGGCACGCGCGTGCCGTCCTTCGACACCGCCTCGAACTGTTGAATCTCCAGCCCGTCGGCGTTGAAGAACGCGGGCAGGCTCTTGAGCTTCTCGCGTCCGTCGCGTCCCGCCGTGCCGAGATACAGGCTTGATGGCGTGAGGAAATCCGTGACCGTCATCCAGTAGTCATCGGACTCGTCAGAGTCCACGCCGCTGACGTTGACGTTGCCGAACGCGGGCGCGTCGAGCGTGGTGCGCGACCATTTTCCATCCGCGAAACGCAGCAGCGCCGGACGGCTGCGGACGTTGTCCAGTTCGTTGAGAATGAGGAAATTCTTCGTCGCGCCGAGGCCTGCGAGCGAGGTGCGCGCGGTGGGTTCAAACAAAACAGTGACGTCACGTTTGCCGTCTAGCCAGCCGTCGAAGTTGGCCGCGAGCAGCGAGCCGCTTTTGTAGGTTTTTCCGTTCAACGTCCAATCGAGCTTGGGCTGGAGCAGCAGCCAGTCGCCGAACGTGTCCACTTCGGCGTCTGCCGGTTTCTCGACGGGCATGAATTTGTCGCCACGTCGCACGAACGTCTCCGTGGTGAAAAACGTCGGCGCGCGTTGGGCGAATTCATAAACCCGCCCGTGATCGCGCGACACGGAAACGCCCGCGCTCACGTCGTTCACTTTGCCCTCGAAGACCAAGCGCGCGGACGCGAGCGGTGTGCCGCGTTTCCATTCCTTCGCAATGCGCGGATAGCCGGACTTGGTGAGCGAGCCGGGACCGTAATCCGTGGCGACGTAAAGCGTGTCGCGGTCGCGCCAGTCCACGCGGCTCTTGGCCTCGGGCAGCGTGAAGCCGCCCGTCACGAACTCCTTCTTCACCAGATCAAACTCGCGATACACCGACGCATCCGCACCGCCGCGCGAGAGCACCATCAGGCAGCGGTCGTGCTCCGGCTCCAGCACGTTGTAGCCTTTCCAGACCCAGTTTTCTTTATCCGCCGCGCCGAGCGCGTCGAGATCGAGCACAGTTTCCCACGCGGGCTGCGGCTTCTTGTATTCCTCCAGCGTGGTGCGGCGCAAAATGCCGCGGACGTGCTGCTGGTCGCGCCAGAAATTGTAGAACCACGCGCCGCGCTTCGCGACGAACGGGATGCGTTCCTTCGAATCGAGAATGGTCAGCAGCTTCTCGCGGATTGGCTCGAAGACGGGCGACGCCTGAAGCTCGTTCGTCGAGAGCGCGTTCTGCGCCCGCACCCAGTCGAGCGCCTTTTCGTCGGTGACATTTTCAAGCGAGAGATGCGGGTCGTGGAGTTCAACAGTCTTCATGGGAGGAACGGCGGACGGGGCGGACGCGCAGCCGCCGAGCCACGCGGCGAAGGCGGCGCAGGAAAGTGCGGTGGCGAAGGCGAGGCGCGTTGGTTTCATAGCGCGATATTTTTGGGGCTTGTGGAAAGCGTTACAAGCCTTCGCCATTTGGGTGAGCAATCTGAAGTGCGGCAGGAGCGCGGCCTTTAGAGCCTGTCATGCACTTTTGGCGAGGACGGCCTTGAGCCTGAGGAGGGCGAAGGCCAGCCAGTGGTAGCCGGCCAGGGTCTCGGCCAGCCGTTCG
>JAYVNY010000162.1:0-7564 GCA_043758205.1 Akkermansia sp. | reverse complement strand
CGTCGTTCCTTCGCCACCGCCACGTCGGCGTCAAAGGGCCGGTCAGCCCGATCCACGCCCGCGAACACCGCCTGCAATCCGTAGTAGTCGCGCGCCGTGATGGGATCAAACTTGTGGTCGTGGCAGCGCGCGCAGTGGACGGTCAGGCTTTGGAACGTGCTCATCGTGGTCATCACCATGTCGTCGCGGTCGTTGTAGCGCGCGATGAGTCCGTCCGTTTTTGTGATGGGCAATTCGACGTGCCCGACAAAATCCCACGGCCCGGCGGCGATGAAACCCAGCGCGGGAATCAGTTCTGGTTGATTCACAAAAAGCGCGTCCGCCGCCAACTGCTCCTGCACAAAACGTGCGTAGGACTTGTCGCTGTTGAACGAGTTGATGACGTAGTCGCGATAAGGCCAGGCGTTCAGGCGGGGCTTGTCCTTGTCGTAGCCGTGCGTCTCGCCGTAGTGAACGGTGTCGAGCAAGTGCCGTGCCCAGCGCTCGCCATAACGCGGCGAAGCCAGCAGTCGATCCACCACTTTCTCGTAGGCATCCGCGCTCTGGTCCGCGAGGAACGCGTCCAAATCCTCGGGCGTGGGCGGCAGTCCGGTGAGATTAAACGTAACGCGGCGCAGCAGCGTGCGGCGATCCGCTTCCGGGGAGGACGGCAATTTGTGCTCCGCGCGCTTCGCCAAAATGAATTGGTCAATTGGATGGCTTGATTGACCAACTGCCGCTGCCGGAACGGCGGGCTTCACGGCCGGTTTGAAACTCCACCAGTCGCGCGGGTCGGTTTCCGCAGCGGCACTGAACAGAAGTGCTGATAAAAAAATCAGCACCGCCAGCCCGCATCGCCGCATCGAAATCACGGAGGAATGACGGCTCGCGACGGGAAATGTTCACAGGGGACGGTGGAACTTCTCGCGCGCGAGAAGTCGCGTCGCTCCCGTAGCGCCGACATTTCTGTCGGCAGGTGGCGAGGCTTTCCGGCCTCTTCGTCCACTTGCTTCCAGAAGGTCGCGATATTCCGGCACGCCTCATTTATCGGGCGTTTCTGGGCAGTTCCAGGAACACGAGACTGGAAAGTCTCGTAACCTGCGGGCTGGAAAGCCAGCGCTACGGGCCTTGCAAACAGGCTTCCTGACCCTCAGTTCAGATCGAAGAGCAGCACCTGCGAAGGCCCGGTCGCACGCAGTTCAATCGCCTGCTCGGCCGTGAGCGCGGCGGCATCGCCGGCCTTGAGCGGCTGACCATTCAAGGTCACTTCGCCTTCCGCCACATGCAGCCAAACGCCCCGGCCTTCGGCGATGGAGTAGGTCGCGGTGTGGCCGGCCTCGAACTTGCCGACCAGCACATTCGCGTCCTGATTGATGGGGATGGAACCATCGCGCCCCGACTTCGAGGCGATGAGCGTGAGCGCGCCAACCGGAGCGTCGGCAAACGACTGCTCGGCGTAATTTGGTTTTGCACCGCGCGTGTCGGGTTGAATCCAGATTTGCAACAGATGGACCGGCTCCTGCGCCGAGTGGTTGAATTCGCTGTGTTGCACACCCGTGCCGGCGGCCATGTATTGCACGTTGCCGGGCCGAATGACGCTGCCGTTGCCCATCGAGTCTTTGTGTTCGAGCGCGCCGCTCAACACGTAAGTTATGATTTCCATGTCGCGATGCGCGTGCATGGGGAAGCCGCCGCCGCCCAACACCACGTCGTCATTGATCACACGCAGCGCGCGGAAAGCCATGTGCTGCGGGTCGTGATAGTCGGCGAACGAAAACGTGTGCGCGCTCTTGAGCCAGCCGTGGTCGGCATGGCCGCGCTCGTGGGATTTACGGATGCGAATCATAATTTTTCCTCTCTCCACTGCTGCTGATTTTTACTCGGACAACAAATTCAATCCGCCACTGTGTTAGTGGGGCGGGTGTCCCGCCCGCCATCAGTCCCTGGGCCGTCTCGGCTAAGGGACACCAGCCGGGACGGCCAGTGGACTGGTGACAGCCGGGACGGCTGCCCCACTATTTTTCCAACAACAAAAGAACCGGGCCGCCATGCGACATGCACAGCGGCCCGTGAACGGACATCGATTTCTACACTGCAGCCGTGAATTCGTCCTGCTTGCGATCCTTCTGCTGGATGCGCTTCTTCAGTTTGCGCAGCGCCTCGTCCTGAATCTGGCGAATGCGCTCGCGCGTCACGCCGAATTGCAGACCCACTTCCTCGAGCGTCTTCTCGTCCTGGCCGGTGAGACCGAAGCGCAGTTGCAGAATCGTCTGCTCGCGCGGCGAGAGCGTGCCGATGACCTCGCCGAGGATGGCGCTGTCACTGTCGTTCACCGACTGCTGAAAGGGCGCGGTCGCGTTCGGGTCGGCCACGATGTCGGCAAAGCGATTCGTGTCGTCGTCGCCCAGTTTCGCGTCGAGCGAGGTCGGCGAGATGGACGCCTTGCGATAGTCGCGCACCTGCTCCGTCTTCATGCCGATTTCCTCGGCGATTTCCTGATCGGTTGGTTCGCGCCCGAGCAACTCGACGAGCTGCGTCTCGCATTTGCGGATGTGGAACAGCTTGTCCACGACGTGAACGGGCAAACGAATCGTTTTACCCTGATCGGCGAGCGCGCGCTTGATGGACTGCTTGATCCACCACGCGGCGTAGGTCGAGAGCTTCGCGCCCTTCGCGGGATCGAAACGCTCCACTGCTTTCATCAATCCGATGTTGCCCTCGCTGATCAGGTCGAGCAGCGGCAGGCCGTAATTTTCGTAGCCGCGGGCGATTTTCACCACGAGGCGCAGGTTCGCGCGAATCATGTGCTCGCGCGCGGCGGCGTCGCCCTTCTGGATGCGTTTCGCGAGGACAATTTCCTCCTGGATGGTCAGCAGCGGCACTTCGCCGATTTCGCGCATGTAGAGGCGAATGGGATCGCCGCTCATGCTCTCGGTGAACGCCGGCGTCGTACCCGTCGAGGCCGTGGAGGTTTTCGCCGGCCACAGGCTGGGCAGGACCACGGGCGCAGGTGGAACCGTGCCCCGCGTCGCCTTCGGCAGACGCCTGCTCCGGTTCCGTAATTTCGGCGTCGCGGACTTTTTGAGCCGCAACGTCTTCGTCACTCTCTTTTTGGTTTTCATCTTCATCTGTTCTTTCCCGCAAGTTCTACATTTTGCATTACTCGCGCACGGCAACTTGCAACATGGTTTCGTCCCAACCGCCACCCAGAGCCTTGATTAGTTGGACGCTGGCGATGAGCTTTTGCCCTGCCAACTGTGCTTGCGATCTCCTAGCCGTAAGCGTGCCACGGTTTGCATCCACCACATCGAGGAAACTGACAATGCCGGCGCGATAACGTTCAGCCGCCAGCTCCGCCGCGCGCGTCGCACTCGTCACCGCCCTGTCCTGTGCTGCGGCTTGGGTCGCCAAAAATTGGACGCCCGCGAGGCTGTTTTCCACGTCGCCAAAGGCCACGAGCACGCGCTGGCGGTATTTCGCGACTGATTCTTCATAAATAGCACGCGAGCGATTGAGGTTCGCGACGTTCCTTCCGCCCGCAAAAATCGGCAGCGAGATGGTGGGGCCAAAGGACCAGATGCGGCTCTCCCAGTTGAACAGCGACTCGATGTCGCCTGAGACAAACCCGCCTGAGCCAGTGAGGCGCACCACGGGAAAGAACGCGGCTTTGGCGATGCCGATGCGAGAATTGGCGGAGGCGAGATCGCGCTCGGCCTGGGCCACGTCGGGACGTCGCTCCAACAACTGCGCGGGCAAACCGGCGGGAATGACGGGCGGCTGCAGGTTCCAGTTCTCTGTCGGAAGAGCGGCCAGTTTGAAACTTGTCGGTATCTCTCCGGCAAGGATCGCGAGTGCGCTCTCGAGTTCGACACGACGGCGACGCAGCATGGCCAGTTCTGCTTCGGTGGTGGCGAGTTCGGTGTTCGCGCGCGCGATGTCCAGTTCATTGCCGATGCCGCCTTCGAAACGACTGTCGGCCAGGCGCACGAGTTCTTTTCGCAACTTCACCTGGCCTTGCACTGTCGCCAGTTCAGCGTCGAGCGAGCGCAGCGCGAAATAATTTTGCGCCACGTCCGCGTGCAAGGTCAGCGCCACGCCGTGCAGGGCGGCGAGCAAACTTTGCGTGTCAGCCCGAGCGCCCTCGAAGCTGCGGCGCACGCGACCCCACAGATCAATTTCGTAACTCAAATCCAACGGTGCGCGGAACGTGTTGACCGTGATGGCTCCAAAGGCCGGCTCTTGATTCGGCGAGTAGCGTTCGCGCCGTGCGCTGGGATTGGCGTCCAGCGTCGGGAGGAATTCACTGCGTGCCACGCGCGCGGAAGCCCGGGCCTGCTCGACGCGCGACACGGCCGCCTTCAAGTCCTGGTTCGCCACGCTCGCGCGCTGCTGCAAGTCGTTCAGCGTCTTGTCGCCGTAGATTTCCCACCACGCGCCTTTCGGCAAACCGTCGAGCGGCTGGCCTTCTTTCCACGCGCCCAACTCATTCGTGTCGGCCAGCAACTTGTAAGCCGTCGTCGGAATCGCATTCGTCGGCTTCGCGTAGTCCGGGCCGACCGAGACGCAGCCGGTGAGCACAACGACGCCAATGGGAAATGACAATTTCAGGAAAATATTCATGCGATCTCCTTGGCAAATGCCGGCTTCCGTTCTGAACTTGAAATGATATTGTCCCCTCCGTGAACGCGACTGATGTCATCGAGGAAATGAAAACCTTTCCCACGGAGGAGCGCCAAAAAGTCCTCCACTGGCTGCAGAAAGAAGGTTTGCAAGATTTGTGGCGGCATGTGGACGGAATCATGAAGGACAAACCCAAATTCACGGAGGAGGAGATCCTCAACCTGCCTCGTGTTCGTCCTGCTGGATACTAACGTCTGGCTGTCCTCGCTGACGAGCGAGGGCTTCTGCCGACGAGTTACGGAAGCCTCGGCCTCGCGCTGCGTCCGCGTCACCACTCCATACCTCTGCACGGAAATAGCGGAGAAGCTCGCAGTGAAATTCCGATGGTCACAAGCTGAGGTGGATTCCACGATTAAAAAACTCCAGTCATTGACGCTGCTTCGACCGGATGTGAGCGCCGCCCACCCTCCCGAGCTTCGCGATCCCGACGACCAGCCAATCCTCGCCGCCGCCGTGGCGCAAGGTTGCCAGTTTCTCGTCACCGGCGACAAAGATTTGCTCGTGCTCAAACAATTCTCCGCCGTTGAAATCGTGACCGTCCGCGAGTTCGCCTCACGACTCGGATTAAACGTGGACTGAGCGTTCACGGCCCAAACACATCCCAGGATCAGCACGGCCACGGTGCCGACCACCGCTCCGGTGGGGCCGGACGCGGGGCCGGGCTTTTCCACCGAAGCCGCCGCCTTCTTTCTCCACCCCAATTTCATCAACACCACGTAGAACACGGGCGTGAGCAAGAGTCCGAAAATCGTCACGCCAATCATGCCGGCGAAGACCGCGATGCCCATCGCCTGCCGCATCTCGGAACCCGCGCCCTTGGAAACGACCAGCGGGAACACGCCCGCGATAAACGCGATGCTCGTCATCAAGATCGGGCGCAGCCGCAACCGGCACGCCTCGATGGCCGCGTCGAAGGGCGACAGATGGTCCACGTCCTGTTTGTGCTTCGCGAATTCGACGATGAGAATCGCGTTCTTGCACCCGAGACCGACGAGTACGATGAGGCCGATCTGCGTGAAGATGTTATTGTCGCCGCCCTTGAGCCACACGCCGCCGAGCGCAAACAACAAACACAGCGGCACCACGAGAATGATCGCCAGCGGCAATCGAAAACTTTCGTACTGCGCCGCGAGCACCAGGAACACGAGCAGGATGCAGAGCGGATAAACGTAAATCGCGGAGTTGCCCGCGAGGATGCGTTGATACGTCAGGTCGGTCCATTCGTAGGTGAAGCCTTTCGGCAACGTCTGCGCGAGTTGTTGGAGCACGGCCTCGGCCTGGCCGGAGCTGACGCCGGGTGCGGGACCGGCGTTGATCTCCGCCGCTGGATAGCCGTTGTAACGCTGCGCGCGATCCGGGCCGTAGCTTTCCTTCACCTTCACGAGCGCGCCGAGCGGCACCATCTGGCCCGCCGCGTTGCGCGTCTTGAAGCGCGTGATGTCATCCGCGCCGTCGCGGAACTGCGAGTCAGCCTGCGCCACAACTTGGTAAGTGCGACCAAACAGGTTGAAGTCATTCACGTAGAGCGAGCCGAGATAAATCTGCATCGTCTCGAAAAGATTCTGCAACGGCACGCCCTGCTGCTTGGCTTTCACACGATCAATTTCCGCGTCGAGTTGCGGCACGTTCACCGTGAAGGTCGAGAACACGCCCGCGAGATTCGAGTTCGCGTAGCTTTGGCCGATGACGCCCTGCAAGTTTTGATAAAGCGCGTCGTAGCCCTGCCCTGCGCGGTCTTCGACGAACATCTTGAAACCGCCAATCGTGCCAAGGCCATTGACCGGCGGCGGCATCACGGCGAGCACGAACGCTTCTTCGATGGCGGAGAACTTCGCGTTCAGATCGTTCGCGATGGCCGGGCCGCTGAGTTCCGGCGTGGTGCGCTGCTCGAAGGGTTTCAAACAGAAGAACACGATGCCCGCATTCGGCGCGACGCTGAAGCCGCTGATGCTCAGGCCGGGAAAGGCCACCGCGCTCTCCACGCCGGGATTCTTCAAGCCCAGTTCCGTCATCTTCTTGATCACCGCCTCGCTGCAATCAATGGACGAGGCGTCGGGCAACTGCGCGAACGCGACGAGATATTGCTTGTCCTGCGTGGGCACGAAACCCGTCGGCACCTTGGTGAACGTCCAGCCCGTGAGGAAGACGAGTCCGCCGTAGAGAATCAGCGCCACGACGCTCTTGCGCAGAATACCGCCGACCGCGCCGGCGTATTTGTTGCCGCCCCAGTTGAAGACGCGATTGAACGGGCGGAACAGCCAGCCAAAAGTTTTGTCCATGCCGCGCGAGAGCAAATCCTTCTTCTCGCCGCGTCCCTTGAGCAGCACCGCGCACAGCGCGGGCGAAAGCGTGAGCGAATTGATCGCCGAGATGACCGTCGAAATCGCAATCGTGATCGCGAACTGTTTGTAGAACTGCCCGGTCAGTCCGCTGATGAAGGCCGTCGGAATAAACACCGCGCACAAGACCAGCGCGATGGCGATGATTGGCCCCGTCACTTCACTCATCGCACGCCGTGTCGCCTCGTGCGGCTCGAAGCCGAGCGCGATGTTTCGCTCCACGTTCTCCACGACCACGATGGCGTCGTCCACCACGATGCCGATGGCCAGCACCAGGCCGAACAGCGTCAGCGTGTTGATGGAGAAGCCCAGCAACAGCAGCACCGCGAAGGTACCGACGATGGACACCGGCACGGCCACCAGCGGAATGATGGAGGCGCGCCAAGTCTGCAGGAAGATGATGACGACGAGCACCACCAGCGCCACGGCCTCAAACAGCGTGTGCACGACCTTTTCGATGGAGGTCTGCACGAAGCGCGTGGGGTCGTAGACGATGGCGTAATCGACACCGGCGGGGAAGCTCGGCTTGAGCTTGTCCATCGTCTTGCGCACGTTGTCGGAGATAG
>JAYVNY010000161.1:0-7704 GCA_043758205.1 Akkermansia sp. | reverse complement strand
CGCGTGACCTTCGGGCGCGGCTGGGTGCCGCTGCGGACCTTCTGCGAGCGCGCGGGCTTGGGAGCGCCCGAGCAAATCGCGGGGGGCAGCCTCGTCGTCTTCCGCCTGCCCACGCGGAGTGGCTGGGCAAAACTCACCGTAGGCACACGTCTCGCGCACTGGAACGGCGCGGCGCTGTGGCTCGGTTTCGCGCCACTCATGATTCACGGCGAACCGCACCTCAACGCGCTCGACGCGGAGAAAACCTTGCTGCCGCTCACCGAAGCGGGCGCGGCGTTCGCGCTGCCCCGGCGCATCATCGTCCTCGATCCCGGCCACGGCGGCGCGGATGTCGGCACGCGCGCCGCCCAGCACCGGAACGAAAAAGATTTCGCGCTCGACTGGGCCTTGCGCGCGGAACGGCATCTGACCAATGCGGGCTGGAAAGTTTTTCTGACGCGGCGCGGTGACGTGGAAATGTCGCTGGCCGAGCGCACCGCCTTCGCCGACCGCGTGCAGGCCGACCTGTTTATCAGCCTGCATTTCAATTCTACTTTTCCGCAGACGCAAGCGTCGGGCATCGAAACGTATTGCCTGACGCCCACGGGCATGGCCTCCACGCTGGCGCGTGGTTTCGCCGATGACGAGCGGGCCGTCTTCCCGAACAACTCGTTCGACGCCGCGAACATCGCGTGGGCTTTCCGCCTGCACCACGCTCTCATCGCCACCACGCAAGCCCGTGATGACGGCGTGAAGCGCGCGCGCTTCATGGGCGTGTTGCGTTATCAGAACCGCCCGGCGGTGCTGGTGGAAGGCGGTTTCCTCTCCAACACTTCCGACGCGGCAAACATCAGCTCCGGCGACTATCGCGAAACGCTGGCGCGCGCGCTCGCGGAGGGATTGAAATGACTTTGGGAGTCGCTAGTGGGGCAGCCGCCTCGGCTGCCGTTAGTCCTTTGGCCGTCCCGGCTGAGGTCCACCAGCCGAGACGCCAGTGGACTGGTGGCAGCCGGGACGGCTGCCCCACTACATTTTGGTCGCTTCGCGATTCGATCCATTCCTGGCCCTGACGCGCGCATGAACTCCTCACGCCCCATCCAGTCCGTCGTCTTCCTCGGCGCTGGTCCCGCCGCCTGCACGGCGGCGGTGCTGCTGGCGCGCGCGGGCGTTCGCGTCGCGCTGCTGCATCGCGCGCGGCAGGCGCCGTTGCTCGTGGGCGAGTCGCTCGTGCCGGCCATCGTCCCGATCCTGCGGCGGCTGGGGGTCGAGGACGAGGTGCGCGCCTACGGAAAGCTCAAGCCGGGCGCGATCTTCAACATGGCTGGGTTCGGCGACTACTCGTTCACCTTCAGCAATTTCGCCGGGCCGCTGCCGGACTACGCTTACAACGTGCCGCGCATTAAATTCGACGCCACGCTGCTCGACGCCGCCCGGCGCGCGGGCGCGCAGGTCTTTGAAATCGAGGCCCGGGTGGAGCGCGTGCCCGGCACCGACCGCGTGCGCCTCGCGCCCGAGACGCGCGCCGCGCTCGGAGAATTTGGCGAACCCGACTTGCTCGTGGACGCCACGGGCCGCGCCCGCGTGCTGCCGAAACTGCTCGGCCTCCCGTGCCAGGAAGGCGGGCGCAAGGACACCGCGCTCTTCGCGCATCTCGACCGCACGGAACTGTTCCGCGACGGCTACGTGCATTCGTCGCGCCTCGACCACGGCTGGAGCTGGCGCATTCCGCTGCCGGACCGCGTGTCGCTCGGCATCGTCCTCGGCGCGGACGAGGCGAAGAAATTCGGCGCGACGCCGGAGGAGCGTTACGACCATTTGCTGCAACAGGACTCCGTGCTGCGCGTCGCCACCGCCGGTTCCAAGCGCCTGACGCCCGTGCTGGAATACACGAACTACCAGCTCGTCTCCGACCGGCTCTTCGGCGACGGCTGGGTGCTGCTCGGCGACACGGCGGGTTTCATCGATCCGGTTTTCTCCAGCGGCCTGCTCATCGGCATGACCAGCGCGGAGTCCTTGGTCGAGGCGATTCGCGAGGGCGGCACGCCGGCCTTTCAACGCTACGAGCAGGGCGTCGTTCACCATCTCAAGACCTGGCACGAGATCGTGAATTACTTTTACGACGGGCGCATGTTCACGTCGTTTCGCGTGGGCGAGATGTTGAAGAACAACCTGCTCATCAAGATGACTTCGCGGCACATCAACAAGCACATGGGCCGCATCTTCACCGGCCTGGCCGCCCGCGCGCCCTACAGCATGGGCCTGATGCGCTTCCTGATGAAATACGGGCTGAAGGATCAAGACCCGAAGCAGATGGCCATTCGATAAAAGCTCCCAGCTCCAAACACGCCTTCTCGCACGGCGCTTGTGATTTGGTTCTCACTTTTTCAGCCGCTGACGGGCCGTCGGGGACGCAGCCTGAAGGGCTGCCAGACAGTAGCCGGGGGTCGAAGCGCAGTGCCGACCCCCGGTCGGTTGGAATGGGCACGGCATCCTGAAGGGATGCCAGAAACACTCGCCCGCGGAAGATTCCCGCACCCCTTCAGGGTGCCACAGTCAGCGGTTTTTTCCGGGGGTGTCACTCGCGGTGCTTCGTTCCACCCCCGGCTACTATCTTTCATCCCTACGGGATGAGCCTGCGCTCCGCAGTTGCCCACTGAAAATAGCGAGCACTTGAAGTTTGGTGTTTGATGTTTATCTGGTGTTTGGAGCTTGGAGCTTGGTGTTTCACCCACGGCTCACGCCTTCCGGCATTTGAGCAGCGTGTGGTAGAGGCCCACTTGGTCCCGTTCCTCCACCACTTTCAATCCCGCCTCGGCGATGCAGCGCAGCAAATCTTCGGAGTGATACATCTGGCTGTTGCCGTTCGCGAGGCAGGTGAAGTAGAGCGAAATTTGCTGGAGACAGAATGCCGCCGTCTCGTTCGGCTGCCGGTCCCAGAGCAGTTCCAGAATGTAGAGCGAACTGTCCGCAGACATCGCGGCGGCGGCGCGGCGCAGGATGGAAACGATCTGCTGCTCGGAGAAGCAATCGAGGAACTGGCTCATCCAGATCGCGTCATGGCCGCCGGGCAGCACGGCGGATTCGTCGAGGAGATTCACCGGATGCAGTTCCACGCGATCCGCCACGCCATGCTGCTGGAGATTCGCTTTCGCCAGCGCGAGTTGCTTGTCGAGGTCCGCGATGGTGATGCGCACGTCCGCGTTGTGCTTCGCGGATTGAATGGCGAACTTGCCGGTGTTGCCGCCGACGTCGAGCAGGCGCTTCGGGCGATCCGCGAAGACGATGGGCAGCGCGGCGGGAAACGCCTGGTCCGAGTAGTAATGATCCCACGCCAGCCAGCTTTCGCGGGCGCGCGGTTCGAGCGAGGAAAGCCCCTCGTAAATCGTCGGCCAGTCGCCGAGCGATTTCAGGCCGCTCGGTTTCCCTTCGCGCACGGCCTGATCGAGATCGAAGAAGCCGCGATAAAAAACATCATGCACCACGTCCATGTTGATGCGCGTCATCGGGTCGCGCAGCAGGAAGTAGCCGAGCTTGGTGATCGTGTAGCGGCCTTCATTGATGCAGAAGAGTCCGATGCCCAGCCCGGCTTCCATCAACACCTTCACGCCGTAGCGCGGCAGACTGACCTTCGCGACAACTTCCGCGAGCGTGATGCCGGTCGAACCGCTCTTCTGCACGGCTTCGAGAATGCCTTCCGTGCGCAACACGCGGCAGGCTTGGAAGGCGACCGGCGCGTAGGCGATGCGCTGCGCTTCGGCTTTCGCGTCAAAGGCAGACTTGGAATCTTGTTGGAAGAAGTTCACGGGCGTCGGGAGTTGGAGTGATGGAGAAGGGGAGCGTTTTCAGTGGGCGAATGGTCGCAGGGCGATGCAGCCCGAAGGGCTGCTAGAAAGTAGCCGGAGGTCGGAGCGCAGCGCAGACCTCCGGTATGGCGTAGAGGGAACCGCATCCTGAAGGGATGCCAGAGGTGCGAGCTGGCACAGGGTTCTGGCACCCCTCCGGGGTGCAGGATTTTCGGCGTTCGTTCCGGGGGTGTCACTCGCGGTGCTTCGTTCCACCCCCGGCTACTTTCTGTCATCCCTCCGGGATGATGCTTTGCCCCTCCAGTTGCCCACCGAAAACAGCGAAGAATCATAAACTTCACACCGCCACCGGCGCAGCCTTCACCTTCGCCTGGCTGGTCACGATGCGCGCGAGCAACGGCAACGCCCGTTCCGGCTGCGCGACATACGGGTTCGACTTGTCCCACACGTAGCCCGCGAGCACCGAGCAAATCTGCTGCATCACGCCCGGATTGGAGCCGGCGGCAAAAAAGATTTCGTGCAACGTGCCTTCGTACCACGCGGTGACGTAGGCGCGGAAGGTGTTGATGCCTTGCATGACGTGGTCGGCATAGTCCGTCTGCCAGTCCACGGTTTCGCCGCGCAACTCGCGCGTGATGACGCGCGCGGCGCGATTCGCCGAGGCCAGCGCGAGCGTGACGCCGGAACTGAAAATGGGATCGAGAAATTCCGTGGCATTCCCCGCCAGCGCGAAGCGCGGGCCGTGCAACCGCTCGACGGCGCACGCGTAGCCCGCGATGCGTTGCGGCGCGAAGGTGAACTGCGCGTCCGCCAGACGCGGCCCGGCATTGGGATCAGAAGCGATGATGGCGCGCAACCGCTGCTCCGGGTCGGACGGATACTTCGCAAAAAATTCCGGCGACGCCACCGCGCCCACGCTGGTCTTGCCGTTCGAGAACGGAATGATCCACAGCCACGCGCCCTCGGGATGGATGCACGCCCAGATTTTTCCCTCCTCGCGCCCCTCGGGCCGATGGTCGCCGGTGACGTGCGTGAACAGCGCCTCGCGCACCGGGAAACGCGACGGACGTTCGAGGTTCAGCAGGCGCGGCAGCACGCGCCCGTAGCCGCTGCAATCGAGCACGAACCGCGCGGTCACCTCCGAGCGCGCGCCCTGCTCGTTCTCAATCGTCACTGTGGCGTGCGTGTCCGCGAAGCTCACGGCGAGCACGCCGGTGCCGTAACGAAACTCCACGCCGCGCGCCGCGACGGTGTCCGCGAGCGTCTTGTCGAAGTCCGCGCGCGGCACCTGGAACGTGTGTTTCCAGCCCTCGGTGAACTGCGCAGAGAAATCGAAGTTGCAGGTGCCCGCGCCGCGTTTGAAGACCGCGCCGTGCTTGCGCATGAAGCCGCGTTGCTCGACCGCCTCGAGCAGGTCCGCCTCCTTCAACAAATCCATGCAGTGCGGCAGCAAACTTTCGCCGATGACGAAGCGCGGGAAGTGCTGCTTCTCGACGACGAGCAGGCGGAAGCCTTCCTTGTGCAACAGCGCCGCGGCGGACGCGCCCGCCGGCCCCGCGCCGATGATCAAAACATCCGCGTCAATCTTCATTGGTGATGAGTGCAGCACTTGTAGCGCATGGCTATTTGTCATAGCGCACTCCAACCAGCCACCACTGTTTGTCTTTTTCAAATGCTGCCATCTCGAATTTCATACTCCCGGTCGCCGCCCCGTCCTTGGGCAACTCGGTTTTGAGGATAATCCAGTGCGTTGGAGTAGCGAGCCATGCGAGCTTCTTGCCGTCGAACTCTCCGGGCACGCCAGTAGTGGGCTGATACTTGGCGAATGGAAGAACCTCGACACCCGTGACGATCCACTTGCCCTGTCCCCAAGCAGCCGCGATCGAATTGGTGATGGCAGTCACTACTTCGGCTGGGCTACCGGCAGTGTAGTAGTTCCGCAAAAAGGTAGCATGGTCCTTTTTCTCGTAGGACGCCCGAAGGGTCTTGGCTAGCTCGTCAACGGAAGCCGCGCCTTTGTCCGCTCCGCGACAAGCGAGGCACGTAACCAGAAGTGCGATGGAGAACAAGTAGTGCATAGTGTGCCTAAAATGTGAATCACTGGAAGCTATGACGATTTGGAAAAAGTTTAAGAACAAACTCCCGCCCTCGAATCATCATCGCCATTTTCATCTTAATCCCGCTCCCCATCCTCTCCGCCGGACGGCGCGAGGCAATGGCTCTGTGCCTCCTCGGTTTGCAACAGCGCGGTCACGCGCGCGATGTCCTCGGCGAGCGGACGGTCGCTGCCGAGCGTAGGCGACACGCCGCGCACCAGTTCGTAGAGTTTGCGGAAATCGCCGCCCAAAGTTTTTTCCGCGCCGCGCTGGTCGGCGGCCTGCACAACGGTGAGGGCTTCAATCGCCAGAATTTTCCAGACGAGCGGCAGGCAGGTGCGCGTCATCTTCGCCGCCGTGCAGCCCATGCTGACCACGTCCTGGTTGTTGGCGTTGGTGGAAATGGTCTGGATGGACGCGGCGGTGCCGAGCAGGCGCGCGTCGGCGGCGAGCGACGTGGCGAGCAGTTGCGCGCCGGAGAAACCGGAGTTCAATCCCGGCGCACCGCCCGCGAGCATCGGCGGCAGGCCACGGCTGTAACGCCAGTTCACGAGCCGCTCGATTTGCCGCTCGGCGAGCAGCGCGAGTTTGATCAGACCGAAGCGCTGGTAGTCGCTGACCATCGCGATTTGCTGGCCGTAGAAATTGCCGCCGTGCAGCACCATCTCCGTGTCGGCGAAGATGAGCGGGTTGTCCGTGCTGGCATTGAGTTCGCGCGTGACGACTTCCGCGACGTGCCAGTGCGCCTCTTGAAACGCGCCGAGAATCTGGGGCGTGCAACGCAGCGAGTAGGGGTCTTGAATCTCCGCGCCGGGGTCCACGGGCTTGTGCGTGGAACCCCACTGATGGTCATCAATGCGCCGCGCAAACTCAGGATGCGTGCGCAGCGAATCGCTGATGCGCCGGGCGACGAGCGCCTGACCGCGAAAGCCGCGCGCCTTGTGAATCTGCTGGCACAGCACTTCCGGCTCACCGCCGAGCACTTGGAAGAGACAGGCCGTGAGCAATTCGAGCCAGTGCAGTTGCTGCTCCGCCTCGTGCGTGGAGAGCGCGGCGAGGCCGGTCATCACGGACGTGCCGTTGACGAGCGCGAGACCTTCCTTGCATTGCAGCACGACGGGTTGCAAACCCACGCGCCGCAACGCCTCGGTGGACGGCAGCCGTTCGCCGTTCAACCACGCGTGACCAAAGCCGACGAGCAATCCCGCCATGTGCGCGAGGGGCACGAGATCACCGCTCGCGCCGACGGAGCCTTCGCTGGGAATTTCCGGCAGCACGCCCTTGTTCAGCGCGGCCAGCAGCAGCTCGATCAATTCCTGGCGAATGCCCGAGTAGCCGCGTGCGAGGGCATTGGCGCGCGTGAGCATGATGGCGCGCGTTTCCGCCGACGAGAACAGCGGCCCTTGTCCCACGGTGAGATGATGCAGCAGGTTGATCTGGTGCTGACCTAAATCTTCGTTCGAGATGCGGAAGCCGCTGAGCGGGCCGAAGCCAGTGTTGATGCCATAGACCGCACGCGGCTGGGCGGCGATCTTCTCGACCAGTTCACGGCTGCGGCGAATCAACGGGCGCGCGGAATCAGCGAGCGCGCAGGGCGACTGACGCGCGGCAATCTGCCAGGCGTCGGCGATGGAGAGTTGGTGGCCATCAAGCGCGATCATCGTTCAAAAAAACGGAGCGGCTTTCTACAACTCGCGGCTTGAACAAGCAAGAGCCGCCCCGTTGTAGTGGGGCGGCAGGCGCATTTTGGAATGACCACCAAGGTGCCGCCTTGGACCACGACACAGGAATGTGTCGTAACCTGCCGGCTGGAAAGACGGCGCTAC
>JAYVNY010000160.1:0-9181 GCA_043758205.1 Akkermansia sp. | reverse complement strand
ATACGTATAGACGCCGTTGTTCGACACCAGCCCGGCGGAACCAGCGCTATCGAGGCGCGGGCCGACCCACTTGGAATCCGCCGTGTTCGCCAGCCACGGGCCGGCCGCGATGGGGAAGGCCGTCGAGTTCTCCACGATGGCGCTGATGGGGGAGCCATCCGCGTTCGTGACGATGAAATAGTGCGGGTCGCCCGACCCATCCGCCAGCGCAGTGCGGCTGGCATCGAGTCCGGTGTTGAAGAGCGTGGTGATCGGCTCGACCACGGTGAGATGAGCCACTGCGCTCGTGACCGAACCGCTGGTGTTGGCGACGATGACGGAGTAATCCGCCTCGGCGTTCTTCGACACGCTGGTCAGCGTGAAGGTGCTGCTCGTCGCGCCGCCGATGGCCACGCCGTCCTTGCGCCATTGATACGTTAAGGGCAGCGAACCGAACGCGCCGACGCTGAAGCTCGCGCTCTGGCCCACGTTCACCGTCACGCTTTGCGGCTGGCGCGTGATGGTCGGGGGAGTGCCGGCGGCCAGCGGCAGCACGCAGACGTTGTCGATCAGCGCCGTGGTGTCGCCGCCGTTCGGATTGCTCTTGATGAAACTGAGCAACAGATCAGTCGCGCTGGCGGTGAAGGGATCACTCGTGACCTCGACGTAGGGATTCGCACCGCCGACCGGAGTGCGCGAATGCACGGGGACGATGGTCGTGCCGCCGATTTGCACCTCGATGGCGGGCACGCCGCCACTTCGGGCATTCTCGGAATAGACGACGTAGTATTGCGCGCCCACGGTGAAGCCACTGACCGTCTGGCTCAAGGGGCCGTCCTGCTGCATGAACGCCACTTTATTGCGATCGGGAATCGCGCCGTTGTCCGCGAAGGGGCTGCTCGGACCCGGATTTATGCCGTGCCCTCCGAGCGCGCTCCAACCCGTAATGGGGCCGTTGCCGCCGACGTAGCCAGGGAAGACGGTGAACGTGTCCGCTTCAAAGCTCGGGTTCACCAAGGGGAGGCCGACTTTCACCACGGCCACGCTGCTGGTGGCCATGCCGCTGGGATTGCTCGCAATGAGTCGGTAATCACCCGCATCCGCGCCCGTTGCTGAGGCGATGCTGATGGTTCTGCTGGTCGCGCCACCAATATCAACGCCATTTTTTTGCCACTGATATGTCGGGGCTGGCACACCGCCTGCCAGGCCTGTGAGTGAAAACGGTTGCCCCGCACTCACGCAGCGGCCCTGCGGTTGCGTGAGGATGGTCGGCGCCGCAGGCGGCGGATTGAGTTGTGCGATGACCAGGTTTTCGAAATCGCCGATGTAGGAGTTCTGAAAGTTGATGTAGTTGTTGGCGTAGCCACCGGTTTTGGTAAAGGAAAAAACGGGGGTGCTCCCGCCATCCACGAACACTTCGATGAGCGTGTCCCCGGAACCGTCGAAGGGATTGCCGTCGCCGGGACCCGTCATGACGAGGGTGATGCGATGCAATTGCCCGCTGTAATCTCCATCCGGCAGCCAATTCGGTTCCGTCGGGCCGTTGACCCCGGTTCCGCCATCGAACGCCTGAATATGTCCGTTGGCGCGAAACAATATGCCGAAGTGCGGCGTGCCGCTGACCACGAAGGTGTTGCGGTCGGCCTGCGCGGATCCAATCGCGACCGCCCCCCAGTTATCCACGGTGTTGTTGTGGCTGTTCGGGTCCAAGTCGAAGCTGAGCTTCAACCCGCCGCGCGAGAGTGCATTGTTAAAGTTCCGGTCGAGCGCGGCATTGCTGCCAAAGGCGCAGAGCAAGACATTGCCGCCATCATGCGGTTCGCCGCCGTTACCCACCTGGCAGTTGCCACCCGGACTCAGGGTGTAGGTCGTGGGCGCCGCCGTGCCGGTCTGGCGTCCGGCCAGGTTGTAATTCAGATCCAACGTGTTCGGAGTGCCGGTGGCGGTGTAATTGTCCGTGAGCAGGGTGGGCGTCAGTTCGTAATTGCTGAAGCCATAAGTGTGGATCGAGTTCCCCTCGAGCGGCGTGTAAGTGAGCGTGATGGAAGTGGCTGTCGCGATGTAGCGGTAGCTGAACCGGATGCCATTGTTATCCAGGAAATGATCCTGATTCACGGTCAGGCGGTCGTTGCCCACGTTAAACGTCGCGGCGCGCGTGCCATTCTCCCAGCCCACCGAGTAGATGGTCGCCACGTACTCCACGCCGGGAACCAGCCCATTGATGGTGAGTGTGGCGGGAAATCCGTTGTAAATAAAATCGTTGGCCAACTGGCGGCTGCCGCCGGTGATGTTGTTGGCATCGTTGTTGAACACGCCATCCATCCCAGTGGTGGAGAAAGTCGGCCCCGAGGGATTGCCGCCGCCCACACCAGTGAAAGGAACGCCGTTGATCGTCGTATTGACCGCGCTGCCGAAACTGAAGGCGTGCGTGTAAACCTTGGTGCCATCCACCCCCGACGTCGCGTCGTCGTTCCACGCGGCGTAGGACCAGCCGCTGGTGTTCACCGCGATGCTGAAGTTATCGATCACCACCGTGTTGTCGCCGCCGGCGTCATTGAGCAGCGTCAACGTCTGCGCCGCCGCACTGGCCGTGAAATCGAAGGCGAAATACTTGTAGGGATTGGCGCCCCCCACCGGCGTGACGGCCGTGTCGATGATGCGCGTGGCGTCCATGTTGACCTTGAGGTTCGGCGTGTTGCCGCTCCGCGCATTGACGCGAAAACTCACTTTGTAAGCCGTGCCGGGAGTCAGCCCGGAAATGGTCGTGCTCAAGGAAGCCGACGCGCCGTTCTGGATGAAGGCGACCTGGCTGCCGTTGGGAATGGAGCCGTTGTCCGCGAACGGACTGCCGGCGGCCGGGTTCAGTCCCGCGCCGCCATTGGCCGTCCAGCCCGTGATGGGGCCGTTGCCAGCCTGAAAATAATAGCCGGGGAAAGTCGTAAAGGTGTCCGTTTCAAAACTGGGATTGGGGATGGTCTGCGCTTGCGCAGAGCCGGCGAGGGCGAGGGCCAACAGGCCAACGACGAGAATTCGAGAGACGCACTTAATCATAAGCTTACCTTTGTTTTTTGATGCCTGGTCAAAGCCGTCGCACACACACAAGCACGCACGACAGAGCAGTTGCTCAAGCTTTAGAGTGGGTTGGGTGACCTGCCCCAGCTTTTGCAGAACATCGGTGCCGTCACAAGGAGAAAGACCGGGCAGGGCGCATTTTGACGGTATGGGGCGCGGGTGTCCCGCCCGCCGAACGGCTCGAAAGATTTGCCAACGCTGAACGCCGTCTCGGCGGAGTGCCGTCGGGTCCCATCCGGGCGGTCGCCCGCGCTCCGTCCCGCCATACCGGGCGGGACTTTCCAGACGCGCACGACCGCTCAGTATTTGAAGAACGTCAGATACGATTCGCCGCGCGCTTCCCGGAGGATGAGCAGCGCCAGTTCTCGCGCGTGGTAATCGCCCCACATGGAGCTTTCGCCGTTGGGCACTTTCTGGCCGGGCGCGATGTGATCCCAGCCGTTCGGGCGGTGATAGACGGAGTGCAGGATCAATCCCTGATGCTTCGTGTTCGTGGAAAGATACGGCTCCTCAAAGAGCGTGGCCGCGATGGTGAGGCCGGCCTGACGGTAGCGCGCGCCGTCCTTTTTCTTGCCCTGCGCAATCAGGTAATTGCCGAGGCGGATGAAGCCTTGCGCGGCAATCGCCGCCGCCGAGGAATCCACCGGCTCATGCGCGTTGAACGGATCGGAATCCTTGTCCAAATAGTTCTTAGGCAGGCGATGGAGATTCGGTGCGCCCGTGTCCCACATCGGAATGCCGTCGCGGCAGGAGTTCGCGAGATAGAAGTCGGCGGTGGCGAGGGTGGCTTCAAGCATCACTTCGCGAAACCGTTTCAGCACGACTTTGTGAGCGAACAACTTTTGGAATCCGTCCCTGCCCAAGGTTCTTATTTTCTTTCCCAGTTCGACACTTTCATAAAGTGCCGTCGCTATCTGGCTGAATTCCCAATTCACTTCCGCCACTTCAAAAAATTCCAACTGCTCGGCGAATCCGCACAGTGCCCACGCCAGCCCTCGCGTCCACGTCGAGAACGGCGAGTAGCCTTGCTGTGAATTCGGACAG
Source organism: Akkermansia sp. (assembly GCA_043758205.1). Lineage (GTDB taxonomy): Bacteria > Verrucomicrobiota > Verrucomicrobiia > Limisphaerales > SIBH01 > JANNGC01. The sequence goes on along the minus strand of JAYVNY010000160.1, from coordinate 5,086 downwards.
CGAAACGCACCGTTGGTCGTGTTGAAGACGGCTTCATGCGTCGTCCTCCCGCGCACGTCATAGGCATCGCGTCCTTGGCCGTGGTAAATGGAATACTGGGCTGTGCTCGCCGCGTGTTGAGCCAGCCGATTGATCAGCGAGATCCGCTCATCTTGCTCACCCATCAACGCGTGCCCGAGTTGATGAGCCACTGCGAGCGAACGGCACGAGCGAATGGTGTCCACGAACAGGGAGTGAGGCCCGTTGAAGGAATGAATGAAGCCGCCGGTTTCGCTGCACTCGGTCCACCGCGCCGCCTGCACCGCGCCGGAAACTTTCAGCGCCAGTTCGTAGAAATCATTCTCCGTCGGGTTGTGCTCAATCTTCCCCTCGCGCATCAACCGCCACAGATTGCCGTAGGTCGAGACGTTGTTGAAGCCGTGGTCATGCACGCCGGTGTGCGAGACGTGCGTGGCCATCTTCTGCACCGTGTTGTCGCGGCCGATCTTCAGGAACTGCTCGTCGCCCGTGGCGTCGAATTGCAGGAGCGCGGAGCCGTATTGAAAGCCCTGCGTCCACTCCGTCCAGCCGCGCGAGGTGTAGCGGCCCTTCACAGTAAAGACCGGTGTGCCGTCCTCGGGCTTCCAAGTGCGTTCGATGTTCAGGATTTTCTCGGCGGACAACTCGAGCAGCCGGTGAATTTTCGGCACGAGTTTCTGCGGCGTGAGTGCGGTGTTGATGAGGGTGGGCATAAGATTTGAAAGTTGGTTACGAAGGGGTTTGCGGAAGCCCGCCCTCACCCCGGCCCTCTCCCGCAGGGAGAGGGAGAACGGCATCCAGCCTCACTTGTGCAGCGCGCGCTCGATTGGGCGAACGCTGGCTGACTTTCCCCCTCTCCCCGGGGGAGAGGGCCGGGGTGAGGGCGGGCTTTCCTTCATGCCAATCGCTTTGTTTCGCGTTCATCAGTTCAATGGAATGAGCAGCACCTCGCGGGCATTGCGCGAGGACGAGTTCTGTTTGAGCAGCGACTTCAAGCGATCGTCGCGATAAACTTTCACCGCACGGTGTATCAAGGCGTCGAGCGAGCGCGACTCATGCTTGCCGCCTTCGTAGGGCCAGGGTTTGTCCGCTTGCTCCACGTAAAGCAGCAGAAAATCGAGCGCCTTGCGCAGGTTCGCACCGTTGCTTGTCTGATAATGCCACAGGTCCACGCCCACATGCTCGCTGAGCGTCGCGATGTGGAAAAGCGCCTGAAGATTGAAACGCGAGTAGCTGAAGGAATCGGCGCGCGCGAGTTCCCGCGGTTGACTGCCATCGGTTCTGATCTGTTCGGCGATGCGATTGGTCTTCGCGGATTCAATGACGCGCCGGGCGAGATTCGTATCGCCGACGAACAGCGCGTAGTGCGCGACCTGCGCGTCGTACCAGGAGCCGTGATTGTTCTTCGCCGCACGCGCGGCGCGTCCGTTCGCGCTGGTCTGCGCCCAGTCGAGAAATTCACCGACCCATTTTTGCAGCGCGGCCTCGTCGGACTTCGACCAGTTCGTGGAACCGGCCAGCAGCCCGACGGCATCGCACACCGGCAGGAGGCTGCGGCTTTCAATCATGCCGATGCCGCGCCCGGTGTTCACTCCGGGGATGGCCTGGGCCTGATTGAAATTCGGATTCATGCGCGTGGCTGGATTCAGAAACCACACGCGCAAGACTTTCGCCGCGTGTGCGGCGTAGCGTTCATCGCGCGTGAAAAAATACGCGAGCGCCAGCGTCTCCGCCGCGTCCGCCATGCGGGCCATGCGCGGCGCGTCCGAATGTTCGTCGCCGCTCTCGGGGTTGCGCTGGCCGTCCTTGCGAAGGTACGGCAGGCCGTCTGTCTTCGTGGGGTCGGGCCAGAAATACGGAGCCTGGCTGAAGTAATCATGCTTGTCGCCGCTCGCGCCGGTCTTGGGTTTCTCCATCACAGAGAGCGGCACAAAGTTCAGTGCGCGATTGGCGTCGTTAGTCAGCTTGCGAAAAGCGGGGAGGAGTGAGGTGTCGTTCGTCGCGAGCCGCGCCTTCATCTTGGGCAGCACGCCCGGGCTGGCACTGAAGACGCGCGGAGACAGGTCCGCAGCCGTGGCGAAACTTGCGCCGACGAGCAGCAGCCCAAGCGGGATGAGAATTCGTGGTCGGAAAAGTTGCGGCATGGCCTAGCGGTAAATCTCCCGGCGATGGCCATTCTCGACCACCAGCACGAGCAGCACGTCGTCTTGAATGCGGTAGATGACGCGATAATCACCGACGCGAATCCGATGGTAGGGCAGGCCGCGGAGTTTTGTGGAACCGGACGGACGTGGTTCGACCTGGAGGGTTTCAATTTCCCTGATGATTCGCGCCCGCAATTTTTCATCGCGCAACTTGCGAAGAAATTTCATCGCGACCGGCTCGAACTGGACGCGGTAAGACATCAGTGGAGATCGAACTCGCGTTTCACGTCTTCAAGCGAAACGCGTGGCCCGCCTTCGGCTTCGGCACGTTGCGCCGCCAGGCCGTCCTCCAAATCTTCGATGTAGCGCAGGAACCACTCGGCCAGGTTCTGGCATTGCTCGGGCGGCAGTTCCGTGATCGCTTTCTCGATTTCGGCGACGGTGCTCATGGCCTGAGAATAATTACTTCCCGCACGGGTTCAACCGGCAACTCACAGCCGTCGCAGATGAAACCCGCCGTCCACGTTGATCACCTCGCCGGTGCTGAAGGGCAGCGCGTCCTGCACGATGGCGGTCACGGCTTTCGCCACGTCCTCAGGCGTGCCCCAGCGCGCGATGGGGGTGAGTCCCTGGGCGATAAGTTGATCGTATTTTTCCTTCACGCCCGCCGTCATGTCGGTGGCGATGATGCCGGGACGAATTTCAAAAACACCGATGCCAAACTCTGCCAACCGCGAGGCGAAGAGCGGCGTGAGCATGGCGAGTCCGGCCTTCGAGACGCAATAATCCCCGCGCGTGACGGACGCGGTGTAGGCACTGACTGAAGTGATGGTGATGATTTTTGGTTTCGGGCCCTTGAAGCCGGGAGCCGTGACCATCTCGATCATCCAGCGCGCGGCGAGTTGCGTGAGGAAGTAAGGGCCTTTGAGGTTCACGCCCATCATGCGGTCGAAGCTCTCTTCGTTCGCGACGAGAATGTCCGTGCGCAGTTCGGGCGCGACGCCCGCGTTGTTGACCAGCAAATCGAGACGGCCAAACTGCTGGCGCGCGTAGGCGATCAACTTCTGGCGGTCGGCGGTTTTGGAAATGTCCGCCTGGAAAATCTCGGCGCGGCCATGCCGGTCCTTGCTCATGGAGATCGCCTGGCAAGAGATCGCGGTGTCCTGCGCGCTGATCTGGTTGCCGGCGTAGTTGATGATGAGATCGTACCCCAGGTCGGCGAGCTTGAGCGCGATCCCGCGGCCGATGCCGCGAGAGCCACCTGTAATCAAGGCAACTGGATTCATAGGGGCGGGAGAATAGGACTGGCGAGCAGTGCGCCAATGATTTTCTGGCCGGAAATGTGCCGCGCTCATGTTGGCTGTTGCACCGGGCGAACGTGGATGCACCGCCAATCCCGCGCGCGCTTTCCCAGTCTTGAACCCGTCCGGGCCAGCCTCTACGTTCCGCCCCCTTATGGAAAAAGTCGTCATCATCGGCACCGGCTGCGCGGGACTCACCGCCGCCCTTTACACCGCGCGCGCGCAACTCGCGCCGCTCGTTCTCACCGGCCTTATGCCCGGCGGATTGCTCACCACCACGAGCATCGTTGAAAACTTCCCCGGCTTCCCCGAGGGCATTGATGGCTATGAACTGATGACGCGCACGCAGAAGCAGGCCGAGCGTTTCGGCGCGAAGGTCAAGTTCGGCACCGTCGATTCTGTGGACATGTCGAAGCGCCCGTTCACGCTCGTCGTGGATGGCGACGCGGTGCAGGCCGAGACCATCATCATCGCCAGCGGGGCCGGGCATAAGCACCTCGGCGTGCCGGGCGAAGACGAGTTGGAGAAAAAAGGCGTGACCTACTGCGCGACCTGCGATGGCGCGCTGCCGATGTTCCGTAACCAGCCGCTCGTCGTCGTGGGCGGCGGCGATTCCGCGTGCGAGGAAGCGAGTTACCTCACTCGCTTCGGCTCCACGGTTTATCTCATCCATCGCCGCGACAGCTTGCGCGCGTCGAAGATCATGGCCGACCGCACGCTGGCCAATCCGAAGATCAAACCCATCTGGGATTCCGTCGTGACCGAAGTGCTGGACGTGAAGCAGAACAAAGTCACGGGCGTGAAGATCAAGAATCTCAAGACGAACGCCGAGAGCACGCTCGACTGTGCGGGCGTCTTCGCGGCCATCGGTCACATTCCGAACACGCAGTTGTTCAAGGGCGTGATTGACATGGATGACGCGGGCTACATCCAGCGCCGCAACGGCTCGGAGACGAACGTGACCGGCGTGTTTGTGGCCGGTGATTGCGCGGACCGTGTGTATCGCCAGGCCATCACGGCGGCGGGCATGGGCTGCGCGGCGGCGATTGATTGCGAGCGGTTCCTGAGCGCGCAGAATCAGTGAAGGGGAAGTAATCAGTGAGTCGGTAATCAGTAATCAGTGAAACAGTCTTCAGTAAATCCAGAGCACCACCGGACGGCTAACCTGATTACTGATTACTGATCACTGATTACTTTCCCAAATGACTCCCACCGAACTCGCCGCCGCCCTGCGTTCTCCAAATCCCCCGCACCTCCTCGACGTGCGTCAACCGGATGAACACGCCTTCATCGCGCTGCCGAACTCGACGCTGATGCCGCTCGCGGAAGTGCCAATGCGCGCGGATGAGATCGAAGCGTGGAAGGACGAGGAGGTGGTGGTCTATTGCCATCACGGCGTGCGCAGTGCGATGGCCATCGCGTACTTGCGCGTGGCGGGATTCAAGAAACTTCACAATCTCACCGGCGGCATTGCGCGCTGGACGGAGGAAGTGGATCCCGCGCTGCCGCGCTACTGAGGGTGTCGGCAAGCCAGCGTGGTAGGGCGTCGTCGCTCCGCGCGCGCCGGGCCGGAAACGGAGAAGCGTGACCGACCTTGCTGGAGCCTCAACCCGGCGCGCGCGG
>JAYVNY010000159.1:0-12859 GCA_043758205.1 Akkermansia sp. | reverse complement strand
ATACGCGCCCATCGTCCACTCGTGGCCATCGGCACTCACTTCGCTCTCGACGTAGAAGTTGTCGAGTAAGACGAAGTCGCGCGCCAGCGCGTGATGATTTGGCGTCACTTTTTCGCCGAAGAGACAAATCGTCCGATCGCCATTGCCCTCCGGCAGGTCGCCGAGAATCTGATCGTAAGTACGGTTCTCCTTGATGACGTAAAAGACGTATTTGATCGGCGAGGTCTCGCCGAGACCGCGCGGAATGGGATTGTTCCAAGATGCGACTGGAGCGCGGACTTCATGCCGCTTCACCGTGTTGGTTGCGGATGGCTCCAGAAGTTCCACGCCCTCCTCGGTGGCGGAAATTGAAGCGGCCTGAAGTCCGCGCTCCTTCGCCGTCGCCGGCAGACACGCGTACGCCCGTGTCGTCCAAGTCTTCATCTGCGTGTTGAATTTCTCGCCGCTCGGCAAATCAATCACGCTCAACGTCCCGTGGAACAATCCCGCGATGTATTCGCGCACGCTGGCCGGCGGCTCGCGTCCGCTCATCGGGCCTTCGCGGTTGCTCTTGGACATCGCACCCTTGCCGTTCGCGACCAGGAGGCGCTTGCCGTCCGGCGTCACGCGTACGCTCGTCGGATACCAGCCCACGGGGATGAAACCAAGCGAGCCGCTCTTCCCCGGCGTGCTCAAGTCGAAGACCGCGACCGTGTTGATGTTCGCGTTCGCCACGAAGAGATGCTTCTCGTCCGGCGAGAGCGCGAGCGAGTTCGGCGTGTTGCCCGGCGGCGAGTTCGGCAACAACTCCGCCACCAGTGACTCCACGGTCTTCCCCGTTTCCGTATCCATGACCGAGACGGAGTTGCGGTTGGCGTTCGCCACGAAGAGCCGCGTGCCCGCCCTGTTCAACAGCATCTCGTTCGGATGTTCCTCCGTCGCCCAGCGCGTCACGAGCTGCTGCGTTTTCAAATCAACCACGCCCACGCACGACTGCGCCCAGAAGCTCACGTACAGACGCCCGCGCTTCTCGTCCAGCACCACGCCGTAAGGGAACGGCCAGTCCGAGCGCGCGTCTTGCAGCGCGGTCTCGGCGCGTTTCGTGATGGCGGCTTCGTCGGCCGTGCGCTGCGTGTCGTTGGTAAACACGCCGCCGCTGAGGTTCGAGGTGAACAGGGTTTCGCCATTCGTCACGAACAGCGTGCCCTCAGCCTCCTGCTGTCGAGGGGTGCCGGCGTCCGGTTTCGCCAGCGGGACGCTGGCGGCACGTTGCGTAAGGTGACTCACGCTCTGCCCGAGGAGATTCGCGACGAACAAATCTTTCCCGTCGCGACTCAGCGCGAGTCCCGACGGAATGCCGCGCTCCTTCGCCGGGCGCAATTTGATCCCGCGTTGCCACGTCAAGTAACCCTCCTCGAACTTGAACTCATGCACCACTTCATCCCCGGCCCCGCTGCACAAGACGCGCGTGCCGTCCGCCGAAAACGTCAAGCCGTAGAACGCCTCGTTCACCGTCACGCGCGAGACCACGCCGAGCCGGTTCGTGCGCAGATCCACGACGATGATTTCGTTGTCGCCGTGGCCCGAGTGGAGCACGGCGGCGTAACGCCCGTTCGGCGACACCGCGATGTTGACCGGGAAATCCGCCAGCGCGATCTGCTTGCCCACGGGCCGCAACGACCACTGATTCGGCAGCAACACCACCCCGCCGCCGCGCGCGCCCGGCAACTCCGGCAGACCGCGCACCAGATCATGCCCCGTGACCACGGGCCGCGAACTGGAACACGCGCCGATGATGAGCAAGCACAGGAGAGCGAGAAGGTGTGAGAAAAATTTCGTCATACGATTGCGCGTGGTTATGTCCCCAACGGGCGGAATTGAAAACCACAAACACTGGAGAGGACTCGGCGGATGCGGACCGCGGTGGCCGAAGGGCGCTCCCCACTGGGTGCATCCGACCACGGTTCTTGAAAGCAGGGGAACAGGTGGGGCGTCGTCGCTCCGCGCGCGCCAGGCTGAAAGCGCAGGCCCACGTTGGAACCACGGAAGCCTCACCCCGGCGCGCGCGGAGCGACGTCGCCCCACCAAGAACAGGGTTCGGATGCACTCTCACCACTTCGCCTGCAACTGCCTCATTGCCTACCCCGACCTGCCCTGCTAACCACGGGCCATGCGCGTTTGCCCCGAGCGAAACCGTTCCGCCCTGTTGCGGGCGCGCGCCTTTTCCCTCGTCGAGATGCTGGTCACGCTCGCCATCATCATCGTGCTGTTCGTGGTGATGTATGGCTTCGGATCAAAGAGTCATCAGGCGCAGCAGAAGATCGTCTGCCAGAAAAACCTCGCGACCATCCTGGTGGCGCAGGAGATTTTTGCGCGCGACCACGACGGCGTGTTTCCCGTGCTGACCAATGCGCTGACCTCCGAGGAACCGCTGGCGCAACTGGTTCCCAAATACACGGCCATGACCGAGATGTTCATCTGTCCCGGCAGCAAAGATAAACGCATCCCGGACGGCGAGTTGTTCACCAAGCGCCGCATCAGCTACGCCTATTACATGGGCCAGCGCGCGGAGAGCGGCAGCGAGTTGCTGATGAGCGACCAGCAGATTGACGCGCGGCCCAAGCCCGCGGGCGCGCAGGTTTTTTCCACCGATGGCAAGAAGCCGGGCAACAATCATCACCAGTATGGCGGCAACCTGCTTTACGTGGATGGACGCATGGAAAAAATTTCCGCCACCACGCCCTATTCACTCATCGCCACGCAGGGCGTCGTGCTGCTCAACCCGAGGCAACCATGAAAATCCAATGCCCGTGCGGAACGAAGTACGCCTTCGACGTGACGCCGGAGATGGCCGCGAACCCGGTGACGCTCGTCTGCCAGAATTGCGGCGCGGACCATTCGCCCGCGGTCAACAGGCTGATCCAGCAGCAATTTCCCGCGACGGCCACGGAGAGCGCGGCGGTGCCGGCGGTGGATGCGAAGGCGCGGGTGGAGGTTGCGGTTCACGCTGCGGCAGCGGCCCCGGAACAAGCTGAAGCTTGGACTCCAACGGCACCGCAGATGTGCCGGAAGCATCCGGGGAATTTCACGAGCGAACAGTGTCGCGTGTGCCACAAACCGATTTGTCCGCAGTGCATGGTGCTGTTCGGCTACGTGTGCTCGGCGTTTTGCAAAAGTGAAGCGGAGGGGCGCGGTATCGAGCTGCCCGTGTATGCGAATCAGGCGGGCGTGGCCGCGCGGCGTGAGACGCGCAAGCTGGGGAAGATCATTTTCAGCATCGTGGGCGTCGTGGTGGTGCTGGTGGGCGGCTACATCTGGTTTCTCGCGGCGGGGTCGCGGCCGCGCGTGGTGTTCTCCGTGCCGTTCCAGACGCCGGCTTACAACGGCGGCGGGAAATTGTACGCGCGCGATCTCGTGGTGTTGCACGGTGGCCAGCTCGCGCGCTTCGACTGGAAGGACCAGAAGAAGGTTTGGGCCGTGGACTTCATCGAGCCGCAGAAGATCGAGGCGGAAGTCGCCGAAGCGATGGCGGAACAGAACGCCGACGTGGAGCGACTGCGCAAGGAAGGCGGCAGCGACTTCCCTCCCCGGCGTTACAACAAGGAGGAATTTACCCAGATGATTCTCTCTCGCACGCAGTCTGGATTCACGCTGCACGTTCACGAGCAAAACATCTGGCTCCGCTCGGCCGATAAGCTGGTGCAGTACGACTGGGCCACCGGCAAGCCGGGCAAGGAGGTCCCATTGAAAGGCGGCTTCGAGCGCGTGCAGCCTTCGACGGAAGGGCTGCTGATCTTTGCCACCACAGCCGCGGGCGAGGACTTGATCAAAATGGACTGGCAGACCGGCGAGACGCAGACGCAACCGTTGAAAAGGTTTTCCACCCTCGCCGCGCTCAGTCGCACCAATGCCCTCGCGGCGCAGCGCGGCACGCCCGCCAATCCCGCGCTCAAAGGCTACAAGGTCGCGCAGGCCGATCCGCTCCAGGTGCGTCTCGCCGCGCCCGCCATCGCTGCGAACGCGGTGCAGAACAAACGCATCGAGCGCGCGTTGAAAGAGGAGGACGATGACAAACCGTTGCTGAAACCTTCCGTGATCGGTGCGGTGGACATTATCGAGATGGCCGGCTCGCAATTCATTCTCGACCGCGGCGCGGTCGTGGAGTTCTCCGTGAAGTTGCTGGAGAAGAAAATCATCGAACGCCAGGCCATGAAGGCGCCGCCGAAAAAATCCGCGCTCGAAGGCAACGTCAACCAGTCCGCGACCGTGGCCATCGCCAATGAAATTTTTAACGACGCCCGGCGGGAGTCCACCGGCGGCGTCGAGCAGGAAGACGTGAGCCGCTACGAGGCGACCATCAAACGCACCACGCCGTCCGCCGCCGAGACGAAGCTCGAGGTCACCGGGCAGCCCGAGTTCTTTCCGCTCACGACCGTGGACTTGGTCGTGGCGGGCAAGACGCTGCACGTCCTCGACAAGACGGGCAAAAAACTTTGGGAGAGCAAACTGAACTTCAACATCAGTGGCGGCTTCGGTCCCAGTCCGTGGGGCGGCGACCTCATGGCGAACGCCAGCGCGCCCGGCGTCGAGCGCGACGGGGTGCTCTACTTTTTCGATCAGGGCGTGCTCGCCTGTTTTGATCTCGTGAGCGGCAACGCGCGCTGGCGTCAGCCCACCGTCGGCGTCACCAAATTGCTCTTCGACGACAAGGGGATGCTCTACGTGGACACGACCACCGGCTCGACCGACAAATTGAAATACTCCCAGCAGGTGGACATCGCGGACAAAGCCTACCCCGTCATCATCAAGATTGATCCCAAGACCGGCAAAGCCCTCTGGCGCTCCGAACGGCACGGACGTCTCAGCCATGTTTTCGGCAAGCTCATCTATACGATGGAATGGCACGGCGGCGACGATGACGAAGAACGCTTCAGCCCGATCCCCGGTGCCAACATGCCGCCGCACATCCGCCTCCGCCGGCTCTCCGCGAGCAGCGGCGAGGTGAAGTGGGAATACTACCAACGTCGCGCGCCGCTGAATGTGGACATTCAGAACAACACCATCCAGCTCGTCTTCAAGCGCGAGGTGCAGGTGCTGAAATTCATCGGGCTGTGAGGCGCGGTGAAAAGTGGTGGCGCTGATCCTACGGCTGGCGCAGGCGGTAGAAGCGCGCGGAGCCGGCGGCGTTCGTGTCCGTGACGCTGGACTCGAAGCCGGTGCCGGGAACGGTTGCGAGGTTGGTCCAACTGCTGTGGCTGAGAGTGGACGAGGACTCGACCGTGTATTGCTGGCCGGAGAAGGTGGCGAAGCGAATAATTTACCGGCCAACATTGGCTCGCGGGGTGACTCATTGATGGACAGGACTTTCCATGCGCATTGCACATGCGCTTGCCAAATGCACTCCAGCGGTGAAACGGATGGGGGTTCTATTGTGGAAAATAGGATCCAAGTGGGTCGAAATGCCGTGCTCAGACCCGATCTGTTGGCAAGTGACCGGTTTGTTCGTTGGCCCCTTCCGTGCTGGAAAAACCTACTATGAAAAACAACTTTTTGAAGTTCACGTTCGCAGCCATGGCCATCGCAGTTCTTGTGCCCGCCGAGATGCGCGCAGAGAAACCGGTCACTCGTCGCGGCACGGCGGTGATGCACTACATGACCCGGAACGAGTTAAGGACGACCAATGAAATCCCAGAGGTCGTTGGCACTATTCGACTTCAGTCGAATGAACAAGGTCGATCCTCGAAACAGATGCTCGACGTCCGCCTCGACGGGTTGCCAGGGAATACCAATTACAATTTGATTGCCCTGATGGGCGAGGACACGAATCCCTTCGTGGTCCGCGACTTCGAGTCGAATGCTCAAGGACGGGCCCGTTTGTCGTTCATGACGAAAGGGCAAGGGCGCGGGGGTAAAAATCCGGTTCCCGCCAGCATCACGCCGCTGACGGATCTTCGCGCGCTGGGGGTTCACAACGCAGCCACCCAGACGGTGGCGTATGCCTGGATCGCGGACGCCACGAAATTCCAATACCTGATCAAACGCAACTTGACGCCCGAGGACACCAACAGTTCTGCGGTCGGCTCCATCAGCTTGATTGCAAATCAAAACAAGGTGCGTTTCCAACTCCTCGCGGGCGGACTGAATGCCAGCAGCGATTATCACCTGGCCTTGAACTCGGTTATTTACGCGACGGTGGCATCGAATGAAGCGGGCAGGCTGGAGATCAATAGCTGGCCCACCAACGCCCCGGCGATTTTGGATCTCCGCTCCATGTCCTTGCTGGATGCGGGCAGTAACGTCGTGTTGCGCACAGCGCTGCCCAAGTAACTGTTCTTCAGATTCCGGATCAACGCCCACGGCTTACGTCGTGGGCGTTCTGCTTTTTTTATGTCTTCGTGGCCGATAGGTGTTCACAGGTCATGGCCAAGTTCGGCGTCATTTGCGCCTGACCCGCCATCGCCAAACCTTTTGCCTTCAATTCCCCGCCCCGTTAAAACTTCGCCGGATTTTTTATGAGCACAGGCGCACGACCGAAAACATTTCACAAACTGCTCGCGGCGAATCGCAGCGAGATTGCCATCCGCATTTTCCGTGCGGCCACCGAACTGGATTTGCGCACCGTCGCGATCTACGCGCAGGAGGACCGGCTCGCCGTCCATCGCTTCAAGGCGGACGAGGCGTATCTCATCGGCCAGGGCAAGGGTCCGGTCGCCGCGTATCTCGACATCGAAGGCATCGTGGCCATGGCGAAGGAGAAGGGCGTGGACATGATTCACCCCGGCTACGGATTTCTTTCCGAGAACGCGGCCTTCGCGCGCGCGTGCGCGGCGGCGGGCATCACCTTCGTGGGACCGAAGCCGGAGTTGCTCGACATGATGGGCGACAAGACGGCGGCGCGCGCGCTGGCGGAAAAGTTGAACGTCCCCACGCTGCCCGGCACCGAGGAGCCGATCACGGATCGCGCCGAGGCGTTGAAGGTGGCGAAGCAGATTGGCTTCCCGCTGATCATCAAGGCGGCGTTTGGCGGCGGCGGTCGCGGGATGCGCGTGGTGCAGAAATCCGGCGACCTCGACAACTTGCTCGATGAAGCGCAGGCCGAGGCGGGCCGCGCGTTCGGCAATTCTGCGGTGTTCCTCGAGAAATACATTCCACGCGCGAAGCACATCGAAGTGCAGGTGCTCGGCGACAAGCACGGCAATGTGCTGCACCTGCACGAGCGCGATTGCTCGGTGCAACGGCGGCATCAGAAGGTCGTGGAAGTCGCGCCGAGCTTTGGTCTCGACGATCATGTGCGTCAGGAGCTGTGCCTCGCCGCCGCGCGCATCGCGAAGGAGATTGGTTACGACAACGCGGGCACGGTGGAATTTCTCTATGACCTCGACCGCAACGACTGGTTCTTCATCGAGATGAACCCACGCATCCAGGTCGAGCACACGGTCACGGAAGTGATCACCGGCATCGATCTGGTGCGCGCGCAAATCATGATTGCGCAGGGGCACTCGATGTTCTCGCCCGAAGTCGGTTTGCCCGCGCAGGACAAGGTGCCGCGTCAGGGCTACGCGATTCAGTCGCGCATCACGACGGAAGATCCGGAGAACAAGTTCACGCCGGACTACGGGAAAATTCTCACGTATCGCAGCGCGGGCGGTTTCGGCGTGCGGCTTGACGGCGGCATGGGTTACGCGGGCGCGGTCATCACGCCGTTCTACGACTCGCTGCTGGTGAAGCTGACGACGAGCGGCCAGACCTTCGACATCGCCTTGCGGCGCATGGATCGCGCGCTGCGGGAGTTCCGCATCCGCGGCGTGAAGACGAACATTCCGTTCCTCGAGAACCTGATTCACAACGAGAATTTTAAGAGTGGCCAGGCCACGACCACGCTGATTGACAACACGCCGGACTTGTTCGCCTTCAAGCCGCGACGTGACCGTGCGACGAAGCTGCTGAACTTCCTCGGCGACGTGATCGTGAACGGCAACCCGCACGCCAAGGGCCACAAGCTCACCGCCGCCATGCCGCAGATCGCGCCGCTGGCGTGCAATCAAAAGTCCAAGCCCGCGAAGGGCACGCGCGACCTGCTGCTCGAACTTGGCCCGAAGAAATTCGCCGAGTGGACGGTGAAGCAGAAGCGACTGCTCGTGACGGACACGACGTTTCGCGATGCGCACCAATCGCTGATGGCTACCCGCGTGCGCAGCTACGACATGCTGGCGGCGGCGGATGCGGTGGCGCGGCGCACGCCGGAGCTGTTCTCGCTGGAATGTTGGGGTGGCGCGACTTTCGACACCGCGATGCGTTTTCTGCGCGAAGATCCGTGGGCGCGCTTGCGCGACTTGCGCGCGAAGGTGCCGAACATTTGTTTCCAAATGCTCTTCCGCGGCAGCAATGCGGTGGGCTACTCGAATTATCCGGACAACGTCGTGGCCGGTTTCGTGAAGCACGCCGCCGCGTCGGGCATGGATATTTTCCGCATCTTCGATTCGCTGAACTATCTGCCGAACCTCAAGGTCGCGATGGAAGCGGTGCAGGACACGCACGCGATTTGCGAGGGCGCGCTCTGCTACACCGGCGACATCCTCGACAAGCGGCGCACGAAATACTCGCTGCGCTACTATGTGAAACTCGCGCAGGAACTGGAGCGCATGGGCGCGCACATGATCGCGATCAAGGACATGGCGGGCTTGTGCCGTCCGTACGCCGCGCACGCGCTGGTCAAGGCGCTGAAGGAGGAAGTCGGTTTGCCCATTCACTTCCACACGCACGACACGAGCGGAATCAATTCCGCGAGCGTGTTGAAGGCCAGCGAGGCGGGCGTGGATGTGGTGGACCTCGCCATTGCCAGCATGAGCGGTTCGACGAGTCAGCCGAATATGAATTCCGTGGTCGCCGCGCTCCAGCGGATGCCTCGCGACACGGGTCTCGACCTCGAAGCGTTGAACGAGTTCTCCGACTACTGGGAAAAAGTACGTGAAGTGTATGCGCCCTTCGACACCGCGCCGAAGACGGGCAGCGCCGAAGTCTATCTCCACGAAATGCCCGGCGGCCAGTACACGAACCTCAAGGAGCAGGCCGCGAGCATGGGCCTCGGTCATCGCTGGCCCGAGATCGCGCGCACTTACGCGGAGGTGAACGAACTCTTCGGCGACATCGTGAAGGTCACGCCGAGCAGCAAAGTCGTGGGCGACATGACGATGTTTCTCATCACACGCGGCATCAAACCCGCTGATGTGGTGAATCTCGAACCCGGCGTCACGCCGTTCCCGGCCAGCGTCATTGACATGTTGCGCGGCGGACTCGGGCAGCCGATGGGCGGCTGGCCGAAGCAATTGCAGAAGGTTGTGCTCGGCAAAGAGAAGCCCTTGCGCGGACGCCCCGGTGCCAACTTCCCACCCGCTGATCTGAAGGCCGAGACGCGTTCACTCACCGGCAAATTGAAACGCGAAGTAACCGACAACGATCTCTACAGCCACTTCATGTATCCCGAGGTCTTCGCGGAGTTTGCGAAGTTCACGCGCGACTTCGGCGATGTGAGCGTGCTGCCGACGTCACCGTTCTTCTTCGGATTGAAACCTGGCGAGGAATTCAGCGTGGACATTGAGGAAGGCAAGACGCTCTTCATCCGCCTCATCAATGTCGGCCTGCCCGACAAAGACGGACGCCGCCCCGTGAGCTTTGAACTCAACGGCATCACCCGCGTCACGCACATCGCGGACAAGTCGGTCAAGTCGGACAAGAAGGCGCGCGCCAAGGCCGACTCAAACGATCCTCTTCAGGCGGGCGCGCCGATTCCCGGCATCATCACCAGCGTCAACGTCAGCGTCGGCACCAAAGTCGCGAAAGGCGACAAGCTGATGACGATGGAGGCGATGAAGATGCAGATGACCATCTACGCGGGAGCGGACGGCGTGGTCGCGGAGATTTGCGCGCAAGTCGGCGAGAGCGTGGAGAGCAAGGATCTGCTGGCGAAGCTGAGGATGTGAGGCGGGCTGGAAACGCAGCGGGCCATATTTGGGCGGCCGGTTTCCGCCTTGCCCCTGCCAGGCGTGCCGCCTAGCTTTCGGCCATGATCGCCGATGAGATTAAGGAGTTGATGCATGCCTCGCCCTTTCGTCCGGTTCGGATTGTGCTCGGCAACCAGCAATCGTTCGTGGTGGCGCACACCGATTACCTCATGGTCAGTCCCGACCGGCAAACCGTCGTGTTTTACGACAAGCAGGGGCAGTTCAAGATCATCAACGCGCAACAGATTCGACTCGTCGAACCGGTGAAACGCTCGCCCTCAAAAGCCGCTTGAACCGGCGGCGGAAGATGAGATGAAAATGCCGACCACGATTTACGCCGGCGCGGACGCCGTGGTCTCCGAAATCTGCGCGCAGGTCGGCGAGAGCGTGGAGAGCAAGGACTTGCTGGCGAAGCTGCGGGTGTAGCGGAACTAGAGCGCGCTGATTAGGCACGCAATTCGTAAGCTTTTTTCAGTAGTCCTTTCAAATAGTCCCTGTGCTTGTCGATGTCTGCTTTCTTGAGGCTGATTCGATACAGTCCGAAATGGCGGTTGTAACTGAGGACATCTAGGCCAGTGGCCTCAAGTTCTTTGTCTATCTCCTCCGACTGTGGAAGGACGATCTCAAGATGCATTCCTTGAGCGCGAGGCTTGCATAACGCGAAATTGAAGGCTCGATTGCCGAGCTTAAAGCCGATGTAGTTTTTCTTGTAGTTCTGCTCAAGTCCTGGAGCCAATGTCTTGGCCAATTCCAGAATCGAGTCAGCCATTTTTACGGTTTCAGGTGTTGCTTTCTGTCCTTCCCAATAAGTCCGATTCGTAACTTCGGAAGTGGCTTCGTCTTCATCCACAAGACCGAGCTTCACAGTGTCGAGAACTTTGGTGAAAACCAAACCCATGCCTTCCGGCATTTCAATTGCAGTGAGCTGAATCGCAATGATCGGAATGTGCCCGTTGAACAGGCTGATCACATTCAGAAATCTTGAAGTAATGTCTTCTGCCACGATTACCGCAAAATGATCGTACTGCGGATACACCTTCCTCTCTCGATCCCAGTATTCGATGGTGCGAATGATGTGCGACTCGTCAGACGCGCCCAGTTGGAGTTCAACTTCGTAACGCCCCAAGTCTTCGTCTTGAAGCAGCATGTCGAGTCTTCCAGCGCCCTTGTGCGAACGCTCTCGATCCTTAAGTGTCAGCGGACCAAGCCCAAGAATTGCGGGGTCTTGGGCAATGATCTCTTGCAGCCACGCCTCATCGTAATCTGCATTTCCTTTAAGGATCGTCGTTTTGAGTTTGAGGTGTGACTTCATTGATTTGCCTTCCAGATTTATAGCGTGGTTATGGCGGCAGTGTGTTTGGCCGACTCGGGTTGTCAATGGGTTTGCGGCAGACCACCGCGTCCTCACGGGCCGGAGCACGGCGGACTGGGAAACTCTGTCGCGAGAATTTCTAGCACAGCGGCCTTGAGTGGCACGGCTTCAAGATCCAACACGCCCCAGACCACGTCGTAGTCCACGCTGTCGTAGCCGTGCGCGATGTAGTCGCGGGTTCCGGCGATTTTGCGCCAGGGCTGCGTGGCGTGCCGGGCGCGCAAGTCCTCGGGCAGCCGCTTCACCGCCTCGCCAATCACTTCCACCAACCGCTAGCCGAGCATTTGCTGCCGCCAGTCACCGCGAAAAATTTCTTGCGTGGTGGAGTTCCGAAGCTCGATGGCCTTGTCGCAATACTCCGCGAGCTGCCGGAGGGTCAGGGCCGCGTCAGTCGCGCTCATAGACCGGGAGCAGTTCCTCGCGCACGCGCTGGAGAATGAGCGGGTGCAGGCGTGAGCAGAAATCCACCTTGTGTCCGAGGAGCGCGGACAGTTCTTCGCCGTAACCGAAGTAATTGAAACCGGCACGCTGGAGCACGCCCGGCTCGAACTCCGCCAGCACGTCCACGTCGCTGCGGGCGGGATCGAAGTCGTCGCGCAGCACGGAACCGAAGAGGCTGAGCTTGCGGATGCCGCGCGCACGGCAGAACCCGGCGATTTTCTCGCGGTCAATTTCTATGGGCAGCCCGGCCACGCTCATGACGGGACTGTGCCGCACCCTGGCGCGGCCCGCAATCTCGCAGTCATCGCGAGCACCAAGGCCGCGAAAGGCAACAAGCTGATGACCATGGAAGGGATGAAGATGCTGATGACGATCTACGCGGGCGCGGACGGCGTGGGCGCGGAGATTTACGCGCAGGTCGGCGAGAGCGTGGAGAGCAAGGACTTGCTGGCAAAGCTGCGGGTGTGAGCCGTGGCTGGGGACTACGTAAACGAAGTCAGACGGACATTCCTGCCCGCGGCCGTGTTCAAAGAATGGGGGGGCGTGCGCCCCGAAGGAAGCCTTCCCGACGCGGCACGTTGCTGCGGACACGAAGGTCCACGCGCCGCTGTCTTGAAGATTGAATCTTTCCTCCCGCCGGCAAATCATCCGCGCACATGACCACCTACGATTCGACGCGACGCGACTTTCTCAAAACTGTTTCCACTGCGACCGCCGCAGCCGCGCTCGCGCCCGCCGCGCTCGCGCAGGCCGACCACGCCGCGCCCAAGAAGCTCGGCATCAAGCTCGGCCTCGACAACTTCGCCGTGCGCGACATGAAGTGGAAGGCACCCCAACTCATTGACTACGCCGCGCAGCTTAAGACCGACTCGCTGTTCATCACCGACTTCGGCCCCTTCGAGAAAACCGACGACGCCTACCTCGGCGACCTCCGCAAGATGGCGGCGGACAAGGGACTCCAGATTCAGCTCGGCTCGTGGAGCATCTGCCCCACGTCCAAATCCTACCGCAAAGACCCGCGCTGGAATTCCGCCGAGGAACATCTCGCGCTCGGTATCCGCATGGC
>JAYVNY010000158.1:0-9784 GCA_043758205.1 Akkermansia sp. | reverse complement strand
CGTCATCTTGACTTGCCTGCGGGCAACGCCGATATACCTCCCGTCACTGCTGCCGTATTATGATTTGTTGTGTTTGCAAAGAGAAGGAAGCGACCGTTCATCTGACCCAGATTGCCGCCGAAAAGATGCAGAAGGTGGATCTGTGCGAGGAGTGCGCGAAGCAAAAGGGTGTGAATGATCCGGCGGGCTTTTCGCTCGCGGATCTGCTGCTCGGTCTGGGCGCGACCCCGGAGGCGGAGCCGGTCGTGGGCGGGAAGGAATCAAAATGCGCGGCGTGCGGTTTCACCCAGGCTGATTTCAAGAAGGCCGGTCGCCTCGGCTGCGCGGAGTGCTACAAAACTTTCGCCGAGGGTCTCGATCAGCTTCTCAAGTCCATGCACAAAGGGACGCGGCATCGGGGCAAAGTTCCAGCGTCCTTGCGCGAATCGCACGATCTTGCGGACAAGCTCAAGTCGCTTCAGAAGAAACTCGATAAAGCGGTGAGCGACGAAGACTACGAGCAGGCGGCCAGTTGCCGCGATGAAATCAAAGTGACCCAGGAGCGGCTCTCGTCCATTTCAGCGGCATGAACATTCACGAATTTCTCGTTGCCCCAGCGGAGACGGCCCGGCGCGAAGGGCCGCACGGGAAGATTGTCATGTCGAGTCGCGTGCGGCTGGCGCGCAATCTCAAGGGCGTCGCGTTTCCCGGCTGGGCGAAAAAAGCCGAGCGCATCCGCGCGCTGGAAATTGTCCGGCCCGCCGTCGAGTCCATGTCCGCGATGCGTCACGCCTTCGCCGAGTCCATGGACAACCTCACGCCGCTCGACAAACAGATTCTCGTCGAACGTCATCTCATCAGCCGTGAGCACGCCGCAAAAAGCGCGGGCAGCGGGGTGGTGTTGAACAAGGAGGAATCGCTCTGCGTGATGATCAACGAAGAAGATCATCTGCGGATGCAGGCGCTGCGCCCCGGCTTGCAGTTGAAGCAGGCATGGGCGGCGATTGATCAGTTCGACACGCAGTTGGAGAAGAAGCTGGATTACGCCTTCGACGCGCAGCTCGGCTATCTCACCGCGTGCCCGACGAATCTGGGCACCGGCATTCGCGTCAGCGCGATGTTGCACCTGCCCGGCCTCGTGCTGTCCGAGCAGATCAACCAGATCATTTCCGCGGTGAACAAACTGACGCTCGCGGTGCGCGGCCTGTACGGCGAAGGCACCGAGGCGCTCGGCAACGTCTTTCAAGTTTCCAACCAGATGACGCTCGGCGAGGCGGAGCCGGACATCATTGACCGCTTAAACAAAGTCATCGCGCAGATCATCGAGCACGAGGAGAACGCGCGCGCCACCTTGCTGGAAAACAAACCGAAGGTCGTGATGGATCAGATCGGCCGCGCCTACGGCATTCTGGCCAACGCACACCGCATCAACTCGAAGGAGACGATGAATCTCCTGAGCTTCATGCGGCTCGGCGTGGACCTGGGACTGTTCCCCGATGTGGAGCGCGGTTTGGTGGACGAGCTTTTTGTCATCACGCAGCCGGCGCATTTGCAGCGCCCGCCGGCGGAGAAGCTGAGCGCGGATGAGCGTGACCTGTTGCGCGCGGATATGTTGCGCGAGCGTTTGCGGAATGTCAGCCGCCCGCTCCATTCACCGCCTGGGCAAAAATCGGGCGGCAAATTGGACAAACCGGATAACGAGTAGAAAGTAAAACTATGAGTGATGAAGCCATGAACAATTTCACTCCTCGCGCCCAGCAAGTGCTGGCTCTCGCGCGCAAGGAGGCCGACCGGTTTAACCACAATTTCGTCGGCACTGAGCATCTGCTGCTCGGGCTGATCAAGCTCGGCCAGGGCGTGGCTGTGAACGTCCTCCAAAAGATGGGCCTCGACCTAGAAACTGTCCGCATGGAAGTCGAGAAACAGGTCGGCACCGGCCCGGATCAGAAGATGATCGGCAACATTCCTTACACGCCGCGCGTGAAGAAGGTGCTCGCGCTGGCGGCGAAGGAAGCCAAGAACTTGAACCACACTTACGTCGGCACCGAGCACATCCTGCTCGGCCTGCTCCGCGAAGGGGATGGCGTGGCGGCGCGCGTGTTGAAGAACCTCGACGTGGACATCGAACAGACGCGCCAGGAAATTTTGAAGGAGCTGGACCCTAACTTCACCAATCAGGAAGAGGGCGGCGAACCTGCGGCCGCCGGCGGGGGCGACGCGAAGCCGGAGAAGAAGGGTGAAGTGAAGACGCCTGCGCTCAAGGCCTTTGGCCGCGACCTCACGGAGATTGCGCGCAAGGGCGAGATGGACCCGGTCATCGGCCGCGCGAATGAGATCGAGCGCGTCATCCAGATTCTCTGCCGCCGCACGAAGAACAACCCCGTGCTGCTCGGCGAAGCGGGCGTGGGCAAGACGGCGATTGCCGAGGCGCTGGCGCAGGAAATCGCCAAGGGCAATGTGCCTGATTTGTTGCGCGACAAGCGCGTCATCACGCTCGACCTCGCGCTCATGGTTGCGGGTACGAAGTATCGCGGCCAGTTCGAGGAACGCATCAAGGCGGTCATGGACGAAATCCGCCGCGCCAAGAACATCATTCTCTTCATTGACGAGTTGCACACCATCGTCGGAGCTGGTTCGGCGGAGGGCACGATGGACGCGAGCAACATCATCAAGCCCGCGCTCAGTCGCGGCGAGATGCAGTGCATCGGCGCGACCACGCTCACGGAGTATCGCAAATACATCGAAAAAGACGCCGCGTTGGAGCGCCGCTTCCAGTCGGTGAAAGTCGAAGCGCCTTCGATTGACGAGGCCATCCAGATTCTTAAGGGGCTGCGGGTGAAGTACGAGGAGCATCACAAGGCGGAGATCACCGACCTCGCTGTCGAAGCGGCGGTGAAACTTTCGGATCGTTACATCACGGACCGTTTTCTGCCGGACAAGGCCATTGACCTGATGGACGAGGCCGGTTCGCGCGCGCGCATTGGGGCGATGACGCGTCCGCCGGAAATCAAGGCGCACGAAGCCGACATGGAAGTCATCAAGGGCAAGAAAGAGAAGGCGATTCGCGAGCAGGATTTCGAGGGCGCGGCCTCGATGCGCGACAAGGAAAAGCAGACCAAGGAAAAAATCGAATCGGTGTTGGCGACATGGAAAGCCAGCCGCGAAGAGAAGCGCGTGAAGGTGGACGAGGACGACATTCTCCAGGTCGTGGCCAAGTGGACCGGCGTGCCGGTCAAGCGCATGGAGCAGGGCGAGGCCACGCGGTTGATCAACATGGAAGAGGACATGGCGCACCAGGTCGTGGGCCAGCGGGAAGCCGTCGCGGCGATCAGCCGGGCGTTGCGCCGTTCGCGTGCGGACTTGAAAGACCCGAAGCGGCCCATCGGCACCTTCGCGTTGCTCGGGCCGACGGGCGTGGGCAAGACCTTGCTCGCGAAGTCGCTAGCGGAAACCATGTTTGGCGACGCCAAATCTCTCATCCAGCTCGACATGAGCGAATACATGGAGCGGCACAATGCGTCTCGCATGATCGGCTCGCCGCCCGGCTACATTGGCTTCGAGGAAGGCGGTCAGCTCACCGAGCAGGTGCGCCGCAAGCCGTATTCCGTGGTGCTGTTCGACGAAATCGAAAAGGCGCACCCGGACGTGATGAACATGCTCCTGCAAATTTTGGAGGAGGGAAAACTCACGGACAACATGGGCCGCGTGATCAATTTCCGGAACACCATCATCCTGATGACCTCGAACGTGGGCGCGGAGACGATCAAGAAGCAGAGCACGATGGGCTTCTCGCCGATCACCGACGAGAGCACCTACGAGAAGATGCGGGAGAAAATTCTGGAGGAGGCGAAGAAGCAGTTCCGTCCGGAATTCCTGAACCGCCTCGACGACATCATTGTATTCCGTTCGCTGACCAAGCCGGACTTGATCGAAATTTTGAACCTCGAAGTGACGAAGGTTCTCGCCCGGCTCAAGGCCAAGAACCTCAACCTCGAACTCGACGCGAAGGCGAAAGACTTCCTTGTCGAGAAAGGCTACGACCCGACTTACGGCGCGCGTCCGATGCGCCGCGCGGTTGAGCGTTACCTCGAAGACCCGCTCGCCGAGGAACTGCTCAAAGGCACGGTGCGCGAGGGCGACCCGGTGCTGGTCACGGCGGAGGAAGGCAAGCTCGTCTTCCGTCAGCAGGCGTCCGCCGCCGAAGGCACGCCGGCCGTGGTGTCGAGCTAGACTGAAACTGTTTTCATCAAGGGCAGGCGAGAGCCTGCCCTTTTTCTTTTCCCGCGCCGCTGGGCTGCGTCATAGTCCGCCCGGGTATGAACATCGAACATCGAACATCGAACGCCGAACACCGAATGGCGGTGGCGCATCTCCGTTCGATGTTCAGTGTTCGATGTTCGGCGTCCGGTGTTCATGTCTTCATCTTCCGGTGAAAACCCTCCACACCTATCTCCTGCGCCAGGTGCTCGGCTCGCTGCTGATGACGGTGGCCGTCTTCACCTTCGTGCTGCTCCTCGGGAATGTGCTCAAGGAAGTCCTCGGACTGCTCGTGAACCAGCAGGTGTCGCTGGTCACGGTGGTGCGCGCGATTGCGCTGCTCGTTCCCTACGTGCTGGTCTTCGCGCTGCCGATGGGAATGCTCACCGCCACGCTGCTGGCTTTCGGACGGTTCAGCGCGGACCACGAATTGACGGCAGCGCGCGCGAGCGGGCTGAGCCTGCTGTCGTTGATCACACCGGTGCTCTGGCTCAGCGTCGCGCTCTCGGTGGTGTGCGCGTTTGTGAATCTGCAGCTCGCGCCGCAGTGCCGCGCGGCCTACAAGCAGTTGCTCTACCGCAGCGCGCTGGACAATTTCGACGCGCTGCTGCCGGCGCGGAAATACATCAGCGACTTCAAGCCCTACACCCTTTACTTCAGCAAGGTGAACGGCAACGAGATGACCGACGTGTATCTCTACGAGATGGACAAGACCAACCTCCTCCGCACCACGCACGCGGCGCGCGGCACCTTCACGCTCGACCGCACCAACAAGGCCGTGAGCCTCGTGCTCTTTGACGCGTGGTACAAGGGCGAGGAAGCGGATTCGCCGGTGCATTTTGGTTCGACCCCCGCGATGGAACTCCGCTGGCCCGACAGGTCCGACAAAGGCCCGGGCCTGAGCGAAATGACTTTCGCCGAGCTGTGGGAAAAACGTCGCGAGCTGAAACGGCAAGGCATCGACACCACTCCCGCCGACTTGCAAATCCACTGGCAGGTCGCCTTCTCCTGTGCGTGCCTCGGCTTCACGCTCGTCGGGATTCCGCTCGGCATTCGTGCGCACCGGCGTGAGACCAGCGCGGGCATCGCGATGGCCGTGCTGCTGGTGTTGGTCTATTACAGCTTCTTCATTCTCGCCGGCTCGCTGGAGACGAAGCCGCAATTTCGCCCCTACCTCATCGTCTGGGTGCCGAATTTCATCTTCCAAGCGCTTGGGCTGCTGATGCTGCGGAAGGCAAATCGCGGCGGGTGAACGAGGCCCGGAGTGGCTGCTGCCGACAATCTCATCCGTCAGTTACAACCGTTGAAAAGCGGCTCTAAAGCGACCGCGCTCCAAACGCTTCGCGATGGTTGGGACGTTGAATGCTGCGCGTCAGCGTTTGGAGTGCGGTCGCTTCAGCGCCGCTTTGCCTCCTGCCGCCCGCCGGTTAAATCATCGCAGCGTGGCCGAAGTGTCTCGTTCTGACAGGACCGCGCCGCTCAGGCCTGATTGGCCAGCACCACTTCCAGCCCCTCGCGTGCCGCCTCCACATGGACGCCGACACCGGCAAAGGAACGCGCGTGGGCGAGCATCCGCGAGATGCGCTCGTCGTCGTGCCCGGGATCGTGATGGAAGAGAAACAGTTTTTTCACCTCGGCGCGCGTCGCCAACGCGGCCACGTCATCCACGCAGCCGTGGCCCCAGCCGACGCGTTGCGTGTACTCCTCGCAGTCGTATTGCGCGTCCATGATCAGCACGTCCGCGCCGCGGATAAACTCGACGAGCTTCGCATCCTGCTGCTCGGCGAACTCGATCTCTTTCGCGTCCGCTGTTCCGGGCTGCGTGCGCATCCGCAGGTATGGCTCGTTGTCCGGAATGAACACAATGACCCCGGCGCTGGTGTGCAAGCGGTAGCCGACGCAAATGCCGGGATGATTCATGAACATGGCCTGCACGCGGACTTTGCCGAGGTGAAATTCCATGTCGCGCAACTCTTCGATGCGGATGTGGCCGGGCAGTTCCTTCAGCCCGACGGGAAAGTACGGACTCTCCATCTGCGTGCCGAGCGTCGCCGCGAGTCCCTGCCGCGCGCCTTCGTAGCCGAGGATGCGGACCTGGTTCTTCGGGTTGTAAGCCGGGACAAAAAACGGAAAACCCTGGATGTGATCCCAGTGCGTGTGCGTGAGCAGCAGCGTGAGGTTCAACGGCTGCGCGCCAAATTCCTTCGCCAGCGCGAGACCGAGCAGACGGACACCCGTGCCCGCGTCGAGCACGATGATCTCGCCGTCGGCGCGCACCTCCACGCACGTCGTGTTGCCGCCGTAAAACACCGTGCTTGGCCCCGGCGACGCGATGGAGCCCCGCACGCCCCAGAAGCGCACGCGCGGCGGGCCGTTCACGCTCGCGGTGGGAGGCGGCGGCTCGGGCTTCTTTGTCATCTCGGTGGGAAATTCTTCGGACGTGATTTTGCGCAACGCGGCGCGCAGTTCGCTCGGGCTGACCGGCTTCACGAGATATTCATCCGCGCCCGCCTCCAGCGCGTTGAGTTTGTCGGTGGCGTAGCCGCGTCCGGAAATCATCACGATCTTCGTCTCGCGCAATTCAGGAATGCTGCGCACGGTGCGGCAGACTTGGAAGCCGTTGCAGCGCGGCATGAGCAGGTCGCAGACGATGATGTCGGGCCGGTGTTGCTGCGCGAGTTCCAGCCCCGCCTCGCCGTCCGCCGCTTCGATGACTTTCCAGCCGTGCTCCCCGAGGACCGCGGCAATCATCGGGCGCAACTCGCTGTCGTCTTCGATGAGCAGGACGGCTTTCATCCCTTCGTGCGCGTTTGTTTCATGCGGCGGTGCGCGGACTGTAGCGAAACACACGGGGTTGGAAATTAAAAAGACGTTCGCGTAACGTCCGGCCGTGAACGCCGCGCGCCCGCATCCGACCTTTGCCGAAGCCTTCCGCTTCTGGCTCAAACTCGGCTGCATCAGCTTCGGCGGGCCGACCGGGCAAATCGCCATCATGCACGAAGAGTTGGTCGTGCGCCGACGCTGGATCAGCGAGGCGCGTTTCATGCACGCGCTCAACTACTGCATGTTGCTCCCCGGTCCCGAGGCCACCCAACTCGCGACCTACATTGGCTGGCTGTTGCACCGCACGCGGGGCGGAATCGTGGCGGGTGTGCTCTTCGTGCTGCCGTCGGCGGCCATTCTCTGGCTGCTCAGTCTTGTTTACGTGACGTGGGGCACGGTGCCGTGGGTAGCGGCGATCTTTTACGGATTGAAACCGGCGGTCCTCGGCCTCATCGCCGCCGCCGTGGTCCGCATCGGGCGCAAGGCGTTGAAAAATTCCGTGCTCTGGACGCTGGCCGTGCTGGCCTTCGCGGCAATATATTTTTTGCACGTCCCTTTCCCCGCCATTGTTTTTGGCGCGGCGCTGATCGGGTTGGTGGGTGAAAAAATGTGGCGCGGCAAATTCGCCGTCGCTTCGGCGCACGCCGTTTCATCTTCCGACGCCAGCGTGCTGGACGACACCAGCGAACCTCCGGCCCACGCCCGCCCTTCGCTGGCGCGTGCACTCCGCGTCACGGTCGTCTCGCTGATTTTGTGGTTCAGTCCGGTGCTGGCGCTCCTGCTGTGGCTGGGTGCGGACCACACGCTGTTTCGCGAGGGAGTTTTTTTCAGCAAGGCGGCGATGGTCACGTTCGGTGGCGCGTATGCCGTGCTGCCTTACGTCGCGCAGCAGGCGGTGGAGAACCACCAATGGATCACCGCTCCACAGATGCTCGACGGTCTGGGTCTCGCCGAGACCACGCCGGGGCCGCTCATCATGGTCCTGCAATTCGTCAGCTTCGTCGGCGCCTGGCAGCATCCCGGTGAGTTGCCGAGATTATGGAGCGCCACGCTCGGGGCGTTCATCACCACCTGGACCACGTTTGTGCCGTGCTTCCTGTGGATTTTTCTCGGCGCTCCGCACATCGAAACGCTGCGCGGAAATGTGAAACTTACTGCGGCGCTTTCCGCCGTCACCGCCGCCGTGGTCGGCGTGATTTTGAATCTGGCTGTGACTTTTGGAGCGCACGTTTTGTTCCCGCCCAAGGCTGGCGTGGACTGGTTCGCCGTCGTTCTCGCGCTGGTGGCGTTCGTCGGACTCTGGCGTTGGAAGTGGAACGTCATCGCCGTCGTGCTGGGTGCGGGTGTGACGGGTTTGCTCTTCAAATGGGCGGTCGGCTGAAGAGATGCGTTCGCTCCTCGAAAAAACCAACCACGATTCTTATTGAGCCTCGGGCAATGGGGTGACGCGGCAGAAAGTGGAATGGAGCGCGGGCTTTAGCCCGCATCACCGTGAAAAAGCCCAGCGGGCCAGGTTGTTTCAAGCGCTCGGGATGGTGAACAGTGAAGCGGCCTCAAGGCCGCGCTCCGTCACCGTATGGCGCGAGCCTCAATAGTTGCAGGTCGCGCAGCGCGATTTTTCTGACGAGGCGGAGGCCGGTTATGAGAAAACCACTTGGGGACATGGCTACAAGAATGACTAGGTCGAGCAGCGGAAACAGGCGCCCGCAGTATCAATTCGAGGATCGAGGAGAAGTCGTCCCCGCGCTCGCGCCCTTCGCCGTGAGGGTTGGTGGTAACAATTTTCTAAGAAACCAGCGTCTGGTGGGTCGTGAAAGTGGCTTTGAACGAAATGAACGGGGCGTGGTCGAAGGCTGGCGGGGACAGACCGCACGCCCGTGAATGGAAGCTCCGGACAGAAAATTTACAAACGCCTGACAAATTCGGGAGCATTGCTGCCGAAACTTCGTCCGAGAAACTGTGTTTGGAGAATGGGATCATGAACGCACTGATTGAAATGGAACATGGGAAACCGACCGCCGCGCGCCTCGATCGCTCGGGGCCGGCGAAGTTCAAAGTGGGCAACGCGCTCGTGGACCGGCGCACGGGACGGGTCGAACGGCCCGGCAGCGTGGAGCGGCTGCGGGCCAAGGAACTGGAACTCCTGCTCCACCTCTACCACAACTCGACGATGACTTTCACCCGCCAGCAGTTGCTGCACGACGTGTGGAACTTCGCCGCCACGTTGATGACGCGCACCGTGGATCAGACCGTGGCTACGCTGCGGAAGAAGATCGAGTCGGACCCGGACCAACCGCAGTTCCTGCAAACGGTGTACGGCGTGGGGTATCGGTTGGTGTTGTGAGGCTTGGTTCGAGTTAGGCCGCTTCACACGCATAAAACTCACACGCCTCAAGCTCAGGCTGACTGTGGGCATTCTTTTCGCGCTGTTCGGTGCGTTCGTGCTGGCTGGCAGTGTTTGGAGCAGCTTCGCGCACAGTAAGCCGCACGGATGGGAGAACATCATCTTCGTTGGGCTTTTCGGTCTCGGACTGGTTGTTATTGGCATCGGACTTTGTTGTGAAAAGAAAGCCGCCTGACTTGCGCTGCTGCGAGCGGTGGCGGGCTGTCGTGGTTGCAACCGATCTGCCTCGTGGCCTTCGTCGCCGAGCTTGGGTCGTTGACGAAATGGCTGAACGGTAGGGCGTCGCTGTCCTCAGCGCGCCGGAGTGAGGCGCAAGCAAGT
>JAYVNY010000157.1:0-3017 GCA_043758205.1 Akkermansia sp. | reverse complement strand
ACGCAGAATTTCATCGGTGAAGTGAAGCCCGCGTCCGCGACGGTGGAAAAACTTCTCGTGGTGTCGGCTTTGCACAAGCGCAGCGGCGTGCTGACGGCGGTGAAGGCCATTCAACAGCTCCGCAAGACCGGCGTGAAGGTGAGTCTGAGCATTTACGGAAAGGGCGATTCAGCCTACGTGGCGGAACTGCGCTCGCTCATCGCCATGCAGCAGTTGCCCGTGGAATTTCTGAACGTGTCGAACCTCGTGCGCGATCTGCCCGCCGTGTACCGGCGGCACGACGCGCTGCTCTACCCGAGCGAGGAGCCGGAGCCGTTTTCGTTCACGGTGCTGGAGGCGATGGCGGCGGGCCTGCCGGTGGTCGGCACCGCGCTCGGCGGCACGCGCGAACTTTTGCGCCACGGCGAGAACGCCTTCACCTTCCGCGTCGGCGAGCCGTACGAACTCGCGCAGAGCATTCAGGAACTCCAGCGCTCGCCCGCGCTGCGTCATCAGATGGCCGAAACCGCGCAGAGCGAAGTGCTCTTGAACTCCAACGAGACGGCGGTGACGGATCGCATCGAGACGTTTCTGGAAACGTCGTTGCAGTCGTGGCAGCAGTAGGTGGTTGGTTCCCAATCCTGAAAGGATTGCCTCATCCAGCCCAGGGTTGCCGAATCCGCGAGGCTACCCTGGGTGAAGCATTCTCAAGAATTCCTCAACCCCTGTAAGGGTTGACGACCTCATCGCATCGCACACCCAGCGTAGCGTTTCGGCGACGCAACGCTGGGCTGAATTATCTGAATCCTTTCAGGATTCAACCCTCTCACCCCCGCGCTTCGATCAGATGGCTCGTCGAAAGCGCCGCCCAGTCCTGCGTGAACGGATCGGGCGAGCCTTCGCGTTGCGCCGTGGCCACGGCCTGCTCGACTTCAAGCACGGCTTCACTGCGCCACGCTGCCAGCGTCGCGGCGTCGGCCAGTTTTTGCCGCGTGAGAAATTCTTCCGCCACCTTCAGACAGTCGCGACCGAGCGTGGACTGTTTCAACTCCGGCACGATGTAGCCCGCGTCGTCATGCTCGCCGTGACCGCAGAGGCGCAGCAATCGCGCGACGATCAATTGCGGCCCGCCCCCCTCGCGCGCGGACTGCACGGCGCGCGTCGTCACGTCGAGGCAGGATGCGAAGTCCGTGCCGTCAATGGAATGCACCTCCACGCCGTAGCCTGCCGCCTTGTCGGCCAGCGACGCGCACGCGAACTGCGACGCGGTGGGCGTGGAGTAGGCGTATTGATTGTCCGCCACGACGAGAATGAGCGGCAGCTTCTCCACCGCCGCCTGATTCAGCGCCTCGTGAAAGGAGCCGGTGGAAGTCGCCCCATCGCCAATGCAGGTCGCGCCCACAAAATCGGTTTCGCCCTGAAAACGTTTCGCGATGAGTCCGCCGTTCACCACGGAAATCATCGCGCCGAGATGGCTGATCATCGGGAGCAAGCCTTCGCGTGGGCGACCGCGATGGACATTGCCATCACGCGCGCGCATCGGGCCGAGCGGCGAGCCGAGGTACGTGCGGACGGCATCAATGACCGGCTCGCCAAAGGCCAGCCGTCCCGCGCCGTCTCGAATGAGCGGCGCGAAGAGATCGCCGCGCCGGAGATTGATGCCCACCGCGACGCTGACCGCTTCCTGGCCGCGTCCGAGAAAGACGCCGCCGTGGATTTTGCCGGCGCGATAGAGGCTGGCGAATTTGTCGTCGAGCACGCGCGCGAGGAGCATCCAGCGAAAAGCCTGGACCTGTTGTTCCTGCGTGGAAGACCGCGCGCGCACGGGCTGGGCCACCGTTTCAAGCATGGGCGGAATTTAGAATGCGTCGCGCGGCGGGCGCAATCCTTCTTGCGTCACGCCGACATTCCTGTCGGCAGGTCGCGAGACTTTCGAGTCTCGTGGTGATGTTATTTTCAAGCGGTGCCCGGAGTCGTGTGGCGCGCTGCCAACCACGCGGGAGACCCTGCCCCGTTCCCTCATCGCGAGACTCGAAAGTCTCGCGACCTGCCGGCTGAAAAGCCGGCGTTACGCAAACCCGTGGTTGCCCCCCGCGCCTCGCTTCGCTACAACGACGCCGTGTTCAGCCCGAGCAACCCCGTGGCGTGGCGCGCGCTCGGCGCGCGGCTCCGGCATCCCCGCTGGCTCCTCGCCGCCGGATTTATTTTCACCGCGCTGTTCGTCATCTCCTGCTCGACGCTTGGACGCCGCCTCGCTCCGCCGCCGGAAATTCCCGGCGCGACCTTCACTGGCAACAACTCATGCAAGGATTGCCACGCCAATTACACGCGCGGCTTCGGCGCTGGCCCGCACGGGCGGATGCACGTCGAACTAGCGAAGATGGCGGGCGGCACCGGCTGCGAATCGTGCCACGGCCCCGGCAGCAAACACATCGCGGTCGGCGGCGGGCGCGGGAAGTTTATCGTGAATCCAGGGCGCGACGCGCAGGCGTGCTACTCGTGCCATCTGGAAATCCAGACCGACTTCCAGCTCCCGCATCATCACCCGGTCAACGAGGGCAAGATGAACTGCGTGCAATGCCACGACCCGCACGGCGCGGACATCATGAAGCCCGCCGGCGGACTCGCGATGGCGCGGCAGAACGAGCAGTGCGCGAGCTGTCATCGCGAGCAGACGCGGCGGTTCGTCTTCGAGCACGCGGCGTTGCGCGAGGGGTGCGTCACCTGCCACGCGCCGCACGGGTCCATGAATCGCAAGATGTTGACCCAGCCCGATGCGAATCTCTGCCTGCGCTGCCACGCCCAAGTCGCCAGTCCCGGCGTGCGCCGAGGCGACCTCGTCATCGGCAAAGTGAATCACACGACCTTCATGCAGCGCGGCACCTGCTGGACCTCCGGCTGCCACACCGCGGTGCATGGCTCGAATGTGGACCCGTATCTGCGCTACTGAAATGAAGTCCAAGGTCCAAAGTCCAAGGTCCGAGGTCGGAGCGCTTTCGATTGTAGCGGCGTCTCGTGAGAGCGCCGCCGATATTTCT
>JAYVNY010000156.1:0-12369 GCA_043758205.1 Akkermansia sp. | reverse complement strand
GTATTCGGAGCCGGACGATCACTGAACACGGTGACGTTGTTCAACGTGATGTTGCCGGAGTTGCGGACCACGCCGCCGTAGCTCGAACTGCCGCCGGCCACCCCGGGAACAATCGGACACACTTCCGTAACCGTGATGCCGGGCGTCGTCGTGATGGCGCACGTCGCCGTGGCCGTGCTGGAAACCGGCACGCCGCAACTGCCCGTCGCGGTGGCCGTGAGCGTGTCCGTGACCGAGCAATTCGTCGGAGCCACGTAGCTGTTCGTGAAGCGCACGACCTCGCCCTGCGCGAGTGACGCGAGGGTGAAGACCACGGTGTTCGGCACCGGTTGATTATTGACCACCACAACATTCGTCACGGTGATGTTGCCGGTGTTGCTCACGCTGCCGGTGAAGACGAGCAACTGCCCCGGAGCCGTCGGGCCGACCGGACATTCCTTGGTCACCTTGATGCCGCGCGTGATGACCGCCTGGCAGGTGGTGAGGTTGGTTGAAACAACCCGCTGCGGATTCGAGGTGAATTGATCAACCGCGGTGGCCACCAGCGTCGCCGTGCTGGGGTTGCAGGGATCCGCCGGGACGTAGCTGCCGCTGAAGCTCGCGCTCTGTCCGCGCAAAAGATTCGTGGGGAAGAAGACCGGGAACGCCCCGCCGTTGACGTAGTTCGTCACCGTCACGCCCACGAGCGTGTTGTTGCCGCAGTTCGTGACCGTGCCGTTGAAAGTGATGGCGCCATTGGCACCGATGCTGTTGATGCACTGCACGAATAACTGGATGCAGGGCTGGCTGATCTCGGTGTTCACCCCTTGGAAGGCGCCGCCCGTACTCGGCGTATCATTCTGGAAAATCGTGGCCGTGTCCTGAGCCGTCGCGCGCACCGTGCCATCCGAACGAATATCCTGGGCGCGCACCACGTAGCTGACGACGCTGGCGTAGAAGTCAGACTGGGCGTGCATCAGGTAGGTTCGCACCAACGTAACGGGATGCACGACCCCATCGGGCGTCGTGACGGACGCCGAGATGTTGGACGCATCACACGAGGTTGGATTGCCGGCGATGCCGTTGAACACGCTCACGCTATAGGTGATTGTGTCGCCGATGTGAGCGTCCGCCCCAGACGTGAACAGGCTGATGCCGATGGCGCTGCCTGAACACCCGGGCGGAACGCCTTGGGCCTGGGTCCGGGACGCGCCGAAGATCAGGCTGGCGAGCACCACGAAGAGCGACGCCATCTGGAGCAATAGGCGACGCCCTCGCAGGCGGCCAAAGGCCGTGTGGTGGGATGCGTCTGGTTCGGAATTTCGTATCGTGGTTTTCATAGTCTGATTTTGTTTCTGTGCTTTCGGATAACGCAGCCTTTCCAGTCCCGCTGGTCTTGGTTAAAGCGGGATAGAGAAAACGGTTTTCGTTTTAGCGGCGTGACGGTAGGCACAGCTTGGCCGGCGTGATATTAGGTGTTCACCCCATACCGCACTTCCGTTCGAGTGATTCAATCGGGGGACGGAAGACGCGTTTTCTTCGCTACGCGTCCGAGGAATAAACGGAAAGGGCGGCGGGTTGCGGTTGCGATAGGAAACTTGCGGCCGACCGCCTTTTTTTTGAGGACCAGGAAGCGCCCAAGCCAAAAGGGGTGAACACCGGGAAGCGTCGGCAGGTCTGCCAGGGAAATTAGTTCCCGCCTCCGCGCAACTGGCATCTTGCCTGTCCCCACCAACAAAAATAACTGTCGCAGAATATGGTTCCGGGTGTGATTACAAGTGGCGGTCCGCGGCGAGACGCCTGACGCCACAATCT
The DNA here is from genome assembly GCA_043758205.1 of Akkermansia sp. Taxonomy (GTDB): domain Bacteria; phylum Verrucomicrobiota; class Verrucomicrobiia; order Limisphaerales; family SIBH01; genus JANNGC01. Next base: position 10,575 of record JAYVNY010000156.1, on the reverse strand, counting down.
TGAATCACACCCCGCAGACGCCCACCGCTTGCCTCGCCTGCGCCGCGCCGCTAACGTCCGCCCCCTGATGCGACTGCTCGACCGCTACCTGCTGCGCGAACTGCTGTTGCCGCTCGCGTACTGCCTGGGCGGCTTCCTCATCTCTTTCATCGCCTTCGACCTGTTCAATTCCATCTCTGACCTCCAGCGCGCGAACCTCACGGCGGTGGACATCCTCGAGTATTACCTCCATCGCACGCCGGAGTTTCTCGTCGCCAGCTACGTCATGCCCATGTCGCTGCTGCTCGCGCTGCTCTACGCGCTCACCACGCACGCGCGGCATAATGAACTCACCGCCATGCGCGCGGCGGCCATTCCACTCTGGCGCATCACACTCCCGTATTTCGCGGTGGGACTGCTCTTCAGCGCGGGGGTGTTTTTGCTCAACGAGAAGCTGGTGCCGGACGGCCTCGACGCCGCCGAACGGCTCAAGGCCAGCCATGCCGACGCCCAGTCGAAGGACGCGCAAAGAGTCTGGAAGCGCAGCGTCTTCTTCATCAACCCGGTCGAGAACCGCCGCTGGACCATCGGCGCGTTTCACCTCCGCTACAATTTCATGTGGAACCCACAGGTGGAATGGCGGCGGAACGACGGCGCGCTGGTGCGGGTCAGCGCCGAGCGCGCGCGGTGGTTTCATCGCCAGTGGGTTTTCACCAACGTGGTGCAGTACGAGTTCCCCGCCGGCGTCGAGGCTCCGGCCATCACCAAATTCGACTCGCTCATCGTGCCGGGCCTGACCGAGACGCCGCGCATGATCAAAAGCGAAATCAAAATCAGTGGCCTCGACGGTCTCCGCGCGCTCCGCAGAATCCAACTGACCTCGGCGGAAATCCTCGACTACCTCCGCCTTCATCCGCAGCTCGAAAAACAAAAGCGCGACGCGCTGGAAACGATGTTGCACAGCCGTTTCGCCGCCCCATTGATCTGCCTCGTGGTCGTGCTCATCGCCGTGCCGTTCGGCGCGCAGTCGGGGCGGCGAAATGTTTTTGTGGGCGTGGCGTCGAGCGTGGGCATCTGCTTTGTGTTCTTCGTGATGAAGGAATTTTCCCTGGTGCTCGGCAGCAGCGGCTTCGTGACCCCGTGGCTCGCGGCGTGGACGCCGAACGCCTTCTTCACCGCCACCGGCCTGGTGTTGATGTGGCGGGTGCGGTGAACTGTGGAACAGCGGGCCGCCGAGTCCGCGGTTTGTTTGGTGATAAACTTTCACGCCGGACCAGGTCGTCCGGCGCTCCTCACAAACTGACTTCCAGCACTGCGCGATCTTCGACCGGTGTGTTCAGGCGCATGGCCACCGCCGGTCCTGGCTCCGCCATCAACTGTTCCAGCGCCGCGCAATCATCCTCCAGCAACTGCTCGCAGCCCGGGCAGATGTTTGGATTGCGCGGACTGGGCTGCGTCATCCGGCCCGCGCAGCAAATGCAAATGGTGTTCAACATACCTGACTCCGTTTCCCGCGCGTGCCTGTCCGCACGCCAATTTGGTGAATCTGTTCTAACTTTACTTACGGTTTTGACGCCGCGTTGTTACGTGTCGTTCGCGATTATTTTGAAAAGTTATTCACCGTCCGGCGGTCCCGGAGCGCGGGTTTTCAACCCGCAGCAACGTTAAATGGAATGGGGTGCCAGCGAGTTCCAGCGCCCTCACCTTGCGAACATGGCTGCGGGTTAAAAACCCGCGCTCCGGTCCACTGATTACTGTTTCACTGTTCACCGCTTCACTGCTTCAATCCCCGCCCGTGACCGACGAACTGGCCGAACTCCAACGCCGCTACGCGCGCCTCAAGCTGCTCTACGACGTGAGCAACACGCTCCACTCGTCCCTCGACGCGCAGGAGGCGCTGCAACTCATCGTCGGCGAGGCCGTGCGTCTGACCCGCGCGACCAGCGGCTCCGTCGCGCTGCTCAATCCCACCTCGCACACGCTCACCATCGAGGCCGCGCACGGATTGCCAGACGACGCGCTCGATTTTGAAATGCCCGTCACCTTCGGACTCACCGGCTGGGTTGCGAGCCACGGCCAGGCCGTGCGTGTGGCCGATGTGCGGAAGGACAAACGCTACGTTGCCGTGCGCTCCGAGGTGCTTTCCGAACTCGCCGTGCCGCTCGAAGTGAACGGCGAAGTGCGCGGCGTCATCAACGTGGACTCGGACCGCGAAGACGCCTTCACCGCCGAAGATGAATCGCTGCTCAAGGAACTCGCCGGGCAGGCCGCACGCGTCATCCAACACACCTGGCTCTACGAGAAGATTCGTTTCAAGGCCCGCATGTTCGAGTCCCTCGTCAGCGTCAGCCAGGCCATCAATTCCACCCTCAATCTCGACGACGCCCTGCGCGCCATCACGCGCGAGGCCTGCGTGCTCATGAATTCCAAGATGAGTTCCCTCCTCCTCCTCGACGACACCGGCGAGTGGCTCGACCTGCGCGCCAGCCACGGCGCGGGCCGCGCCTATCTCGACAAGCCCCGCCTCAGTGCCGCCGAGAGTCTCGTGGGCGTCGTCATGCGCCGGAGGAAACCCATGCAAGTCGCCGATGTGCAAACCTCCTCGCGCTACCAGAACGTCGGCATGGCGCGCAACGAAGGTCTCGTCTCCCTCCTGAGCGTGCCGCTGATGTTCGGCGCGCAGTCCACCGGCGTGCTGAATGTCTATACCGCCGACCACTACACCTTCTCGAACGAGGAGGTTCGCATCCTCACCACGCTCGCCGAGTTGTCGGCGCTGGCCATCGAGAAAGCGCGGCTCTACGAGCGCATCGTGGATGTCGAGGAACAGTTGCGGCAGAACGAAAAACTTTCCGCGCTCGGCCTCCTCGCCGCCGAGGTCGCGCACGAGATTCGCAACCCGCTCACGGTGATGAAGATGCTCTTCCACTCGCTCGACCTGCGCTATCCGCCCGGCGATCCGCGCGGCAAGGACGCCGAGATCATGGGCCAGAAGATGGATCACCTGAACAAGATCGTGGAACAGATCCTCGACTTCGCGCGCACCACCGAACCGAACTTCGCCGCCGTCGATCTGAATCAACTGCTCAAAGACCTCGCCCTCCTCGTGCGCCACAAGCTCACCAACCAGAACATCCGCTTCGAGCAGCACTTGGAGCCGAACCTGCCCGCGCTCTCCGCCGACGCGGCGCAATTGGAGCAGGCCTTTCTCAACCTCACCCTCAACGCCGTCGAAGCGATGGCCGAGGGCGGCACGCTCACCATCACCACCCGCGCGGTGCGCGTCCCGCAGCAGTCACCGGAGCCGACGCATTTGCAAATCGAGTTCACCGACACCGGCGCGGGCATGACGCCCGACGAACGCGACCGCGTACTCGATTCCATCCTGAGCACCACGAAGAAGAAAGGCACGGGACTCGGCCTCGCCATCGTGCGCCGCGTCGCCGAGTTGCATCGCGGCAAGCTCACCGTCCGCTCCGCCCCCGGCGAAGGCACCACGATGGCGGTGACGCTGCCGCTGTGAGGGGAAAAGCAAAGAGGGGAACTTTGAACTTCGAACTCTAAACTCTGAACTTTGAAAGCCGATGGCGTCCGGCGGTCGGGGCGTCCCCGTTCAAAGTCCAAAGATCGCGCCCCAGCCTCCAGGCGAGCTGGTCTCTGGTCCTGATAGGCCGGGTCGAAAAGAGCATTCATGCTCGGCCAAACCGCTCCTTGCCAAAACGCGGCAAACAAGCGTAAAAAAACGCGGAAATGAAACACGCTCGGCCAAACCTTGCCGTGCTAGGCCAAACCCACGTTTGGCCGAATACATGTTAGGCCACCGAACACGCACATGAAAAATCTAAAGACATGGTTGCAGGCGAAGTTCGCAGAGCCGTGTTCTTGTTCGTCAGGTCGCAGCTATCGTCAGTGCTGTTACCGCAGAGAGGTTACCTATTTCCTCATTCTCATTTTGTCAGCGCTGACGCTGATTGGGGCACGAGAGTCGGCAGTGTTTTTGATTCCCTTTGCCATTTTACTGATCACCGCTTTTGCCACTAAGCTGCACTATGACCGGGAGCGCCGGAGACATCAGAAGCATGACGACGTGGCCTAATCATGCGCTCCAGCGCCTATGAAGGTTGTCAACTGGAACGAGCGTCACCGCCGGAGTTTTCTTTTTTCTTAAAAGCTTCCCGTCTTTTTCCTTTCCGGTTTCCATCTGAAGTTTGCAGGCGCGGATGTGCGCGACCACCGGCTCGAGCTGCGCGCGCACGAACGCGCTGCATTCGATGGAGAGTTGTTACCACTTCCTCGGCCCGGCCCAGCCCGCCGGCAGCGTCTCGTGCTCGAACTCCAGCCGCAGCGCGCGTTCGTGGTTCTAGGCGTTGCTACGCGCCTCTTGCCTTTGAAACCGCGCAGCGATATTTTCTGACCATGACCGACAAACAAGCTGTAATCGACGCGCTCAACAGGCTCCCAGAAGTCGCCTCCCTTGAGGAGATTACCGAGGAGTTGCACATCATGGCGTCCATCCGCCGCGGGCGTGCGGACATCGCTGCCGGGCGCTCCAAGCCCCATGAGCAGGTCGAGCAACTCGTTGACTCATGGGCGACGGCATGGACTTCAAGGTAATCTGGTCCGATGTGGCGATTGCAGACCTCCACGACATCTGCTCCTACATTGCCCACCATGACCCTCAGGCGGCTCATCGGATGGAGGTCAGTCAATGGTATTGACACATTTCTCAATTCAGAAACTTTTCGCCGCCCATTCTCGAGTTGGAATATGCCAATACCATTGACTGACCCTTTTCCGTGCTTCTGGGCTGGCGCAGGCGGCGCGGCCACGGCGGGCTTGCTTTGCGGAACGATTGAAGTTGAAGTGTTCATGTCATGAAGGGATTTAGGTTTTATGTTTTTCATCAAACGGAGTGTGGCCCCGTCGGCCCCGCTCGCTCAACCCCTTCATGGCATCTAACCCGGCCATCGCATCATTGTTGCAATCGTGGCGTCCCGTGGGCCGGGTCGCTGAGCTTGGGTCGTTAGGCCGCTGCGCACGGTATGCTCCACTTCATCCTCAAAGACGAGACACGGTTCTGGCGCATCTTTCGTCGCTTGCTCATTCCCGTTGGCATCTTCGCCTTCCTCACCTGTGCGATGGGCGCGATTCTCACGCTCACCGCCAACAACACGGTGAAGTGGAACGACCAGCCAGTGCCGCGAGGTTGGGGCACGTTGGTTTGCATTGCAGCGTTTCCGATTTTCACATTTGTGTGGGCGATTCTCCTCACGCCGTTTGCTTTTCTTTCCCAGCGAGCGCGGGGTTTTTTGCGGAGGCAGTCGTGATTTGGACGCGGCCTAACACCAAGGGTAGCTTTGAGCAGAGCGCGGCGGGGGTGTGAGGTTGGAACGAGGGAGTAATCGCGCGGAGCCTCAAAGCTACTGGTGGTTGAACGAAGCCCGGTGAAGTCACCGGGTCTTTTCTTTGCCGCTCCCTTGCCAATTGCTTTTGGCCCCGCTCACCTCTGGCGCGGGCGCAGCGGGGCGGCTTCTTACTCCGCAGCTTTTCCTCCTCTTGCGCCAACACCGCCGGGGCGAACGTCTCTGGGCCTTTCAGCCACGCCACCGGGGGTGGCGCGTCATTCCTCCACGCTCATCTCGAACTTCGGAATCCGCGTCAGCACCTTGCGCCCCTTTTCATCCAGGCCGATGTAGCTGCCCTCGGCCACGGCGGTGGTCGTGTCGTTCAGGTGGAAGCTGTGGTAGGAAAAACTTTCGCCGGGCACGAGGCGGGGGCATTTGCCGACCACGCCATCGCCCTCGACGGCGGTGATTTCTCCGCGCGAATTTCGCACCACCCACTTGCGGCCCTTGATGGTCACGGTCACGTCGCTGTCGTTGTGAATGGTGATGTGGTAGGCGAAGCAGTGCGGGCGGTCCGGGGGCGTCTGTGCCTCGCGATGATGCACCACTTGATCCACGGTCACACGCAGGCCGGGCAGTTCGAGAAATTCAGGTTTCAAACTCACGCGCTGAGTGTAGCGGCGATGTGAAGGAGAGCCGCCATTTTTTTCGGCGCGCGGGTTTTCAAGGGTGCATCCGAACACCGTTCTTAAAAACATGGGCGTGGTAGGGCGCGTCGCTCCGCGCGCGCCGGGGTGGGGCTTCAGCAAGTTCCGCACGGCTTCTCCGCTGCCAGGCCCGGCGCGCGCGGAGCGACGACGCCCTACCAAGAACAGTGTTCGGATGCACCCGGTTTTCAACCCGCCGCAACGTGGAATGGAGAGCGGTGTCCGCAAGTTCTTGCGCCAGCGTGCGCGCGGAAGTTGCTGCGGACTGGAAAGTCCGCGCGCCGAATACTCACCGCAGGCTTGCGCCCGGCGCGTTCCTTCCGTCTTGTATGCGCCATGCGAATCCAATTTCTCGGCGCCACGCGCACGACCACCGGTTCGATGTACCTCATTGAAGTGAACGGGCAGCAGATTCTTCTGGAGTGCGGGCTGTATCAGGGGCCGCGCGAGCCATCCATCGAGCGCAACCGGAACTTCACCTTCGACCCCTCGAAACTGTCCGCCGCCATCCTGAGCCACGCGCACATTGATCACGTCGGGAATTTTCCGAACCTCTGCCGGCATGGCTTCGTGGGGAACATCTACTGCACCTTCGCCACGCGTGATCTCGCGGCCATCATGCTGGAAGACTCGGCGCAGATTCAGCGCGCGGACGCGGAGTTTGTCTCGAAGCAGCGCGCGAAGAAAGGACTGCCGCCGGTCGATCCGCTCTACAGCGCGGAGGATGCGGCGCGCGCCATCCAGCAGTTCGTGACCTTCAATTACGACCGCCCCATGCCCATCGCGCCCGGCGTCACGCTCACCTTTCGCGACGCGGGCCACATCCTCGGCTCCGCGCAAGTGGTGCTGGACGTGGTCGAAGGCGCGCGGAAATTCCGCTACCTCTTCAGCGGCGACGTGGGCCGCGGCGATGACGAAATCCTGCGCGACCCCGAGCCGGTGGAGAACGTGGACTTCCTGCAAATTGAATCCACCTACGGCGCGCGCGACCACGCCATGAAGACCGACTCCATCGCGGAGTTCGCGAAGCTGATCAATGAAACTCATGCGCGCCGGGGAAAGATCATCATCCCGGCCTTCTCCGTGGGGCGCACGCAGTCCGTGGTCTATGTGCTGAACAAGCTGACGCTGGCGGGGAAAATTCCGCAGTTGCCGATCTTCGTGGACAGCCCCTTGAGCGTGAATGCGACCGAGGTCTTTCGCCTGCATCCCGAGTGCTTCAATGAGGAGACGTATCGCTTCCTCCGCGAGAAGGCGAACCCCTTCGGCATGGAGAGCCTGACCTACATTCGCCAACTGTCGCAGTCCATGAAGCTGAATGACCTGACCGACCCCGCGATCATCATCAGCGCATCCGGCATGGCGGAGGCGGGGCGCATTCGGCATCACTTGAAGAACAACATCGGCGACGCGAAAAACCTCGTGCTCTTCGTCGGCTACTGCGCCGAGCACACGCTGGGCGCGCAGATTCGCGCGGGCCGTTCGCCCGTGAACATCTTCGGCGAACCGTACGAAGTGCGCGCGCAAGTCGCCGCCATTGACGCCTTCTCCGGCCACGCCGACCGCCACGAACTGCGCCGCTACGTCGAACGCCTCACCGGCGACATCAAAAAGATCGCCGTCGTCCACGGCGAAGAATCGCAGGCGCTCGCGTTCGTCGAGACGTTGAAGCAGATGAAGCCGAAGGCGGAGGTCTTCGCGCCGGTGTACAAGCAGATGGCGGAATTTTAAGCCGGAACTCCGAAGTGGCGGCGGCGTAGCCGCCGGGGTAGCACAGGCAACCTGCCTGTGCCGCGCGGCTACCAGCCGCGCGGAACGGGGGAGGACGCAGGAAAGTTTTGTTGCGCCAATTTTCATTCCACCCTCCCTTCCATTCCGCCCGGCTGGTAGCCGGGCGGGACGGGCTGGTAGCCCGTTCCACCCGTTCCGATTTCTGAGTTCCGGTTAAGTCGCTTGCAGAAAATCGGCCAGGCTCCGAGCGGACAAGACCACTTAGCCGAAACGCGTGTTGTATCTCTCCGTGCGGGACGCCCGTCCTCCGGGCGCGCATCGGTGGATGACATAAATTTCATTTTTTAATGCGTGCGCGTGGCCTCGCCGCCTGCCCTCATACCGCCCGAAATGGTCCCGTCGTTTGGAACAGTCCCAGCATCGCGAATCGGCAGGTTCGCCGCCCTGTGCTGCCTCGGCGTCGCGGCGGGCTGCGTGCGCTTTGAAGACAAGCCGCTTCATGCGACGGCGACGGCCCAGCAACTCGAAGCACGCTCGTTGAGTGACACGAACTTCAGAGCCTTCCTCGAAACGAATCTCCAGCACACGTTCACCGAGTGGCCACTGACCAACTTTGATTTCCCTGCGCTGACGCTGGCGGCATTCTACTTTCATCCCAGTCTCGACGTGGCGCGCGCGCAGTGGGCGGTGGCGCGCGGCGGCGAAACGACGGCGGGCGCGCGACCGAATCCCGTGTTGGGCGTGACGCCGGGTTACAGCGCGAATGCGCCCAAGGGCGTGTCACCCTGGTTCCCGAGCGTGACCCTGGACGTGCCCATCGAGACGGCGGGCAAGCGCGGGCATCGCCTCGCGCACGCGGCGCAGTTGTCCGAGGTGGCGCGGCTCAACATCGCCACGGCCGCGTGGCAGGTGCGGAGCGGCGTGCGGCTGGCGCTGGTGGATTACGCGACGGCAAGGCGGCGCGCGGAACTGCTGGCGCAAAATGTCGCGCTGCAACAGCGCGCCACGGAACTGCTGGAGCAACGGCTCGCGGCGGGAGCGGCGAGCGCGGCGGAAGTTTCCCCGGCCCGCATTGCGCTGGTGAAACTGCGCGCTGAGTCCACCGGCGCGCGACGACTCGTGAGCGAGGCGCGGGCGAAGATTTCGGAAGCATTGGGATTGCCGGCGCGCACGCTGGACGGCGTGGAGTTCGCCTTCGATCTCAACCAGACCGCCGACGCCGCGCTGCTCTCGGCGGACGCCCGCCGCGCGGCCTTGACCGGACGCGCCGACGTTCTGACCCTGCTCGCCGAATACGCGGCCAGCCAGTCGGCGCTCCAACTCGAAATCGCCAAGCAATATCCCGACCTGCATTTCAATCCCGGCTACCAATACGATCAGGGCGAGAACAAGTGGTCGCTCGGTCTTTCGGTCGAGTTGCCCGTGCTCTACCGCAATCAGGGCGGCATCGCCGAGGCCAAGGCGAAGCGCGAGGAAACCGCCGCCCGCTTCATGGCGCTGCAAACCAAAGTCATTTCAGAAATCGACCGCGCGTTGCTCAATCGCGCCGCTGCCATCGAACAGCTCCAGCAGTTGGAGGAACTCGTCCGCGCGCAGCGTCAGCAGATGGATCAGGTGGAAGCCTCGTTCCAGGCGGGCGCGGCGGATCAGTTCGATCTCGCCAGCGCGCGGGTGGAATTCGCCGCAACCGAACTGGCGCGGCTGGACGTGCTCTCGAAAACGCAACAGGCCGTCGGTCTCCTCGAAGACGCCTTGCAACGGCCCTTCGAGGGAATTTCCACGGTGGAGCGTGATCCCAAACTTCAGGCTGCAAAGGACCAATGAAAAAAGTATTTCTCGGCATCATCGTCGGTCTGCTCGCGGGTGGGGTGGGCGTGTGGATGTATTTTCACTTTCATCCCGCCGCAGTGGCGGAGGCGGCCAAAGAAGCGGACAAGGAGGAGCCAATCGTGCAGCACGACGCCGAGGGCGAAACCTTCCTGAAGCTCGACGAGGAAGCGCAGAACCACGCCGACTTGAAGATGCTTGCGCTGGATGCGGCGGAGTTGAAGCCTGAGATCAAAGCCTTTGGCCGCGTGCTCGATCCGAGTCCGCTGGCCGCGTCGTTGACCGAAATGGCCACGGCCCAGGCCGCGTTCGAAGCCTCAGGCAAGGAAGCCGAGCGGCTGAAGGTTCTGTTCAGCCAGGGCCAGAACGCCTCGGCCCGCGCGCTCGAAACCGCCGAGGCCGCGGTGAAGCGCGACCGCATTGCCACCGAGGCCGTGCAGCTTCGCCTGCTCTCGGCCTGGGGCAAGTCCATCGTGGATCGCCCCGCCCTCGACGCCTTCATTCATGCGCTCATCGCGCAGGAGACGTCGCTGCTGCGCGTTGATGTGCCGCCCTCGGACAAGATGGAAGGCCCGCCCTCCGCCGCGCGACTCGCGCTGCTCTCCGCGCCCGACGCTCCGATGGACGCGGAATTTCTCGGCGCAGCCGTGTCCACCGATCCGCAGACACTCGGGCGCGGATTCTTCTTCCTCGTGAAAGGCAAGGCGCTCGCGGCCGGCACGCCCATCAGCGCGTGGCTCTCGCTGCCCGGCGAGCCGGAGAAGGGCGTCATCATTCCGCGCGAAGCCATCATCCGCCATGAGGGCGAGGCGTTTGTCTATGTGCAGACGGGCAAGGAAACTTTCGAGCGCAAGGCTGTCGAGTTGCATCACCCGCTCGCCGCCGGCTGGTTCACGGATGGACTGAAGTCCGGAGTGAAGCTCGTGGTCAACGGCGCGCAGCAATTGTTGTCCGAGGAACTCAAGGGAGAGGGTAGGGGGGAATGA
>JAYVNY010000155.1:0-1942 GCA_043758205.1 Akkermansia sp. | reverse complement strand
TACGGACTCGAACTGGCGGTGAACTACATGAACCTCGGGTTCGATGACGACGGCAGTTACCGCGCGGCCACGCGGCGCACCACGGACGCGTATCCGTTTCACAACGGCACCACGCCACCGCTCGCGCCGTATGAAGGCACGTTCGGCGGGCCGGGCTTCGTGCTCGGTGATACGCCAGTCAGTTCCACGACGCGACGGGTCGCCGGCGGCGCGACGGTCACGGGAAAACGTGAGTTCGACGCGAACGTGTGGGGCTTCCGCCTCGGGCCGTACGCGGATTTCCCGATGGGCACGAACTGGAATTTCTCCCTGAGCGCCGGACTCGCCGTCGGACTCGTGGACGCGAGCGCGAAGTGGAACGAGCGCGTTTACATCAACAACCAACTCGCTGCGCGCAGCCGTGGCGAAGGAGATGATCTCGGTCTGCTCTGGGGCGGCTACGTGAGCGGGAAAATTTCCTACCGCATCAACGACCAGTGGCGTCTGGAGTGCGGCGCGCAATTCCAGGCGCTCGGCAAATACGACGAGCGCATTGATGGACGACGTGTGGAAGTAGACCTGGGCAAGGCCATCTTCGTGACGGCGGGGATCAGCTACAGCTTCTGAACTGCTGGGCGTTTCTCCGACGAGTTGACGGAGTCACCAACTGAACGGAGACGTGGTGAAATGCCTTCCGCCCTCCGGCGCGAGTTGCTAGAACGCGCCGCATGGCTGCCACATTGAAAATCGGTTTCCTCGGCGCGGGCAAAATGGCCTCGGCGCTGGCGAAAGGGTTCGTCACCTCGAAGATCGTCGCGTCGAAACAAATCCTCGCCAGCGACCTGTTCGCGGGCGCACGCGACGCTTTCGCCAAAGACGTCGGCGCGCGGGCGACGGAATCCAATCTCGACGTGGCGCGCTTCGCGACCGTGCTCGTGCTGGCGGTGAAGCCGAATCAAGTCGCCGTCGTGCTCGCGGAATTGAAGCCTGCCTTCACAAAAAATCACCTGCTCGTGTCCATCGCGGCTGGCATCACCCTCAAGAAGCTGGAAGCCGCGCTGCCGACCGGCGCTCGCGTCATCCGCGTGATGCCGAACACGCCGGCACTCGTCGGCGCCGGTGCGTCCGGTTACGCGCTCGGTGCGAACGCGACGGCGAAAGACGGCGAGCTTGCGCAACGCCTTTTGAGCGCCGTGGGCATGGCCTTCGCGGTGAAGGAATCGTTGCTCGACGCAGTCACGGGTTTGAGCGGCAGCGGCCCGGCGTATGTTTTTCAAATCATCGAAGCCTTGAGCGATGGCGGCGTGGCGGCGGGCCTGCCGCGCGACGTGGCCACACGCCTGGCCGCGCAGACCCTGCTCGGCGGCGCGAAAATGGTTCTGGAAACCGGCCTTCATCCCGGCGCGCTCAAGGACATGGTGACCAGCCCCGGCGGCACGACCATCGAGGGCTTGCATGAACTGGAGAAGGGCCGCGTGCGTGCGGCCTTGATGAGCGCCGTGCGCGCGGCGGCGAAGAAGTCGCAGGAGTTGGGGCAGGGCTGACGCTCGTCATCAAGACGGAGCGCGGGCTTTCCAGCCCGCAGCAACAACCGATGGACGAATGTCTCCGTTCACGCCGGGAACTTCTCCTCGTTCCGCAAGGCTGCGGGCTGGAAAGCCCGCGCTCCGGGAAGCGAAAAAATTCTCGCCCGCCGCGCTGGGCGTGCGGCACATTGCGCCCTCGCGAAATTCGCGGACATGAAAGCAAAGATCATCATCACTCCAAAAAAGGCGGTCGTGGACCCCCAGGGCAAGACCGTGCAAGGCGCACTCGAACACATGGGCTACCAAGGCGTGGGTGCCGTGCATGTGGGGAAGTATCTCGAAATCGAACTGACCGGCACGGACAAGGAAGCCGCGCGCCAACAGATTGATGACGCGTGCCACAAGATTCTGAGCAACCCGGTGATTGAAGATTACCG
>JAYVNY010000154.1:0-6069 GCA_043758205.1 Akkermansia sp. | reverse complement strand
TACAACTCCCCTGTGGACTTCGAAAAACAACTCAACTAGAAAGCCCACGTCTCGATGCACTCACCCAACACCTGTCCACCAAATCGGGGCAAGGCCAGTTGCTGAAGCGATTGCCGGGGTGCTCACTCGCCGACTGTATCAGGAGATTGAGCCGATACGAAATGCTCATCCGAAATTGCGAGTTGCGATGCAAACGTCCACAGCAGAAAAACCTGAGAACGGCTTTTACACTAAGAGCAAATACTTTGTTGCGGTCACCGGGTTTCCCGCCGTCGAGCGACCACAATTTCTTTGTTACGTGGGGCTGGATGAGCCAGACAAGAAAGCTATCTCCCCAGGAATAGCCAGCGGTGATTACACAAATCCTCGAATGCTCTACGAGATTCTTGACGGAATAGCCGAACTAAAGACCGTTGAGGTGGAGCAAAAACAATGATCAAAAACTCTTTACCTCCAATACCTCGCCGTCTTGTGCCGCAAAATTTCGAGCCTGTTCACCAAGTTTGGCGGTGACGTTGAGGCTGACAATGAGGTCGCCGCCCGCTCGGCCTACCGCCAAGACAGCGCAGAACTACCTCGACCGTATTTTCACCAAGCTCAACATCTACACGCGCACCGAGGCCGCGATGCTTTATGCGCGTTCCACGGTGGTGGAGAAGGTTCGCGAGTAGTTGGGGTAGGGGCGTCTCGGCAGAGCGCCGGTAATTTTTCCCCCAGTCGTCACGAAGATGAGTTGGCGGCGCTCTGCCGAGCCGCCGCTACGAAGCCAGCCCGCGCTGCCGCAACTCCTGCAACGTCCACTCGTATTCGCCCACGAGCTGGTCCACTACGCTGCGGTTCTTCATCTCGCCCGGCATCACTTCCCACGTGTAAGTCTCCATCTCGAGGTGCGAGCAGAGCGTCGGGTCGGCGGCGAGCGCATCCATCACGCCGAGCAGATGATCACTCGTGGTGTGGAACAGCGGCGTGGGCGCGCAATGCAGCGGGACGTGGAAATGAATGCGCCATTCGGGCGGCGAGTTGACTGTGGAGAGTTGAGTATTGAGTGCGTCGTCTAGGTCGCGATAGCGAGTAAGCGCGCCATCCGCCGAGCGTTCGATGACTTGGTGGAAATACACCGGCTCGCAAAAGCCTTGCAGCGCCGCCCGCGTCACCGCGTCGGCCAGCACCTTGAGCGCGGAACTGAAATGCAGCTTGCTGATGCGGATGTCGTGCTCGCGAAAGCGTTGCAGCACGTTGGCCGGGCGCTCGTATTCCACCGCCAGATGGCAGGTGTCGTAATTCACGCCCAAATGATCGCGCAGCCGCGAGTCGCCCGGATGCTCCTCGCGCAACTGGTCGAAGAACATCGCCGTCTCCGAACTCGTTTCGAGAAAGCACAGCGGCTCCGGCTCCAGCCCGAGATGCAGCTTGCGCCCGGTGCGTTGCGAAAGTCGCGCGACATGTTCAATCGTGCGCCACACGTTGTCGCGCATGGCCTGCACCTGCGCCTGGCTGGTGATGAATTCCTTGAACGAACCCGGCACGGTGCTGACGCTGCCCTCGACGCCATCGGGCACAATTTGCGCGAGCAGATCGAAGAGCAGGTTCGTGTAATCCACGCGCTCGTCCGTGGTCCAGTCCGGCTGATAGACCTGTTCCTTCACGCGCGTGCCGTGGAACTTGCCGTAAGGAAATCCGTTAATGGTGAAGACGTAGCAATTCTCCCGGTCCAGCCACCGGCGGAAATCCGCCAACGTCGCCGCGTCGCTCAACTCCTTCGCCGCATCCGCGCCGAGGCGCAGTCCGATGGCGTAAGGCTTCCCCTTCGACACCTTGTCGCGCACCACTAGCGTGTATTGCTTCAGGGTGTCAAACGTCTGCGCCCATGATTCGCCGCGATGAATGTTGGTGCAGTAGGCCAGGTGCAGGCCATGATTCAATTGCATGGCGTTGAATTAAACATGAGAGAGCGAAGTGGCGGAGAAGATTTTGCGGCGGCTCGTCCCGAATTGCCGCGTCGAAAAATCAGGATTGCCCACCTTCATCTAGTGCCCGCTCAAGCAAGTCTGTCAGGTGCAAATGCCCGGCCCAATGACGCAGGTAATTCACATCCAGGATTTCGCCCTGCACCTTGATCACGCCCAGCACGTCGCCCCATTGGCGGTCGGACGTGCCGCCGCCGAGGCGATACCAGTCGAGCTTGGCAAGAATGGTGTCCTCGGGCGTGGCGAGAAAAACCGGGGCGCTGTCCTCACTGCCCAGCGGACTCAGCATCCGGCGTTGCATCTGGCTCTGCTGCCAGCCGCGTGCCTCCACCGCGAACACGTCCACCTTCACCAAATTTTCGCGATGGATGGCATTAAAACTTTTCTGATGATGCACGGCTTCAATAATGGCTTCGAGTGAGACGAGAAATTTTTCTGACAGACCGTCGGCCAGCGGGCGGCAATGGCGGAGTTGCAACTCGGCCACCACATCTCCGTCAATGGTGGCGCGTGGAATCCCATGCACGCTGGAAGCCAGCGAGCCACCAACGCAGTAGGGAATTTCCAAGGCCTCAAACAGCGCGATGACTTCGCGAGTGCTTTGAATCAAATCAGCGTTGGGTGGGAACATTTCAAGTCGCAGCGGTGGCAAACAATTGTTCCGCCACCTGCTCGCCGAAAGTCAGGACGGCGTAACGCCGACGAAGTTCATTCTCGTCCGCTTTGGGATGGCGCAAGCGCAAGCCGTTCCAGGCCAGTTGCCGGATGGAGCGGGAAGCGTCGCGCGCCATGTCAAGACGCCGCTGTGGGCCGGCGGCGCGAAGATTTTCGATCAAGAATTGCTCTGCCTCTACGCTCGTATCTGGCGATTGCGTTTTCATGCGGCGGGCAGCTTGAACTTCGGCGACTGCGCCATGAAGCGCGCGGGGTTTTTGAAAATCATGTCGTCGATCTGCTCGGCGAGGTAGCCGCGGCGGCGCATCTCGAGCGCGGCGTAGGGCACGGCCAGTGGCACGCTCACGCCCCAATCGCACGCGCTGTTCATCCACAGGCGCTCGCTGCCGTAATTTTCCATCATGTCAATGGCCCGGGCGGCGGTGCATTTGCTGTCTGGATAAAGCGTCATGCCCGCCCAGAACCCCGCGTCGAGCGCCACGTCAATGGTGTGTTCCTCGACGTGATCAATGATGACGCGCTCGGGCTGGATGCGTTGGTCATTCTTGAGCGCGTCCACGATCAGGCGCGTGCCCTTGAGCTTGTCTTCGAGATGCGGCGTGTGGACGAGGATGAGTTGATTGTGCCGCGCCGCCACGTCGATGTGCATTTCGAGCACCTTCAATTCATTGCGGGAATTTTTGTTCAGCCCAATTTCGCCGATGCCGAGCACGTTCGGCTTGTCCATGAACTGCGGAATGATCCCGATGACTTCCTCGGCCAGCTTCACGTCCTCGGATTCCTTCGGGTTGATGCAGAGCCAGGCGTAATGCGGCAGGCCGAACTTCGCCGCGCGCTTCGGCTCGTGGTCGGTGAGCTGGCAGAAGTAATCGTAGAAGCCCTGCACGGAATTGCGGTCGAACCCCGCCCAGAACGCCGGCTCGCAGACGGCGGCGCAACCCGCCGTGACCATGTCGCGATAGTCGTCGGTCGTGCGGCTGACCATGTGGCCGTGGGGTTCGATGTAGCGCATCTGTTGAGGTGGTGGAGGTTATCTCATTCCCGGCCAAGCGCCACAGGCAGCTTTGGTGGTGGCGGAGGGGATTGATTCAGTGGTCGGATCACTCAGTGAGAGAAGGACATTTCTGGCGCGCTTGGCATCGCCTGCGCTGAGTTCCTTCAGCGCGTTCGTGAAACCCGCAAGGCGGAAGTCCGGCTCGCCTTCGCTGCGCTCCACGCGGTCGAGAAAGGCCGCGATGTCGATGAGCTTCGCGCGCGCTTCCATGAAATACAGATCCAGAACTTGCTGGCGTGTCATGGCGGAAGCCTAAACAGCGAACGTGCGCGGGACAAAAGAAAAGACGGAGCGCGACCGCCGAGTCCGCGTGATCGTCATGCCACGGAGGATCGCTTTTTTTGGAAGAGGATATGAACACGCGGACTCGGCGGTCCGCGCTCCTATTCCGTGAGGCAGGTCACTCGCCCTTGTCCTTCGCGCCCTTCACCTCCGGCCATTCCTCGGGATGCACCTTGATCCTCATGGGCTTGCTCTGGCGGATGATTTCCAGCGTCACCGGATTGCCGGCCTGCTTGCGGCGCACTTCGTTCCGCAGTTGCGCGGAAGTCACCACGCTTCTGCCATCAACGGAGATGATGACGTCGCGCCGCTTCAAGTCGGACTTGCTGGCCGGGCCGTTCTCCTGAATGGAAGTGACGAGCACGCCATCCTCGACACCGTCCACTTTTTCCTCCGCCTCATCGTCCTCGCGCAAACCGCGGATGCCGATGCCGAGCCAGAGGCGCGGGAATTTTCCGTGCTTGATGAGATTTTCTGAAACCACCTTGGCCAGATTCACCGGCACGGCGAAACCAATCCCCGTGCGCAGGCCGCGGATGAGTGTATTGATGCCGATGACTTCGCCGTACAAATTCACGAGCGGCCCGCCGCTGTTGCCCGGATTGATGCTCGCGTCGGTCTGGAGGAAATCCTGATCCATCCTCGCGCCTTGCGACTGGAGGCCGCGCGACGGGACGACCTGCGAACGCCCCTTCGCGCTGATGTGGCCGAAGGTGACCGAGTAATCGAATTCAAACGGCGCCCCGATGGCGACGGCGAATTCGCCCACGCGCACCGCATCCGAATCGCCGAGTTTCGCGGCCGGGAGATTGGTGGCGTTGATCTTTAACACCGCCAGATCGGAGAGCGGGTCTTTGCCGTGCAGCGTGGCGCTAAAGCGCCGCCGGTCGCGCAGGCGCACTTCGATCTTCGTCGCGTCTTCCACGACGTGAAAATTCGTCAGAATGTAGCCGTCTTCCTGGATGATGACGCCCGAGCCTTTAGCATCGAAGCGCGGCGGCGAGGTTTTGGATTCTTCTTCCTCTTCCTTGCGCCGCTTCTCCATCTCCTCGCGGAACTGTTTGCGAAACTCTTCCGGCATGAAATCCCAGAACGGATTGTCCTCGTCGTCGAGGTCGAGCTTGCCGCCCGGTTTGTGGGCCACGCGAATGACGACGACGGACGGCGAAACGGTCTCCGCGACTTCTACGAAGGCGCTGTTCAACTGCCGCGCGAGGTCGAGGGCGGGGGAATTCGTCGCCGCGCGCGTCGTGAACGAAACGGCGACGGCGAGCAGCAGGGCAGGGGTGAGGCGCGTCATGCGTGGACTCTACGATTTCCAAGGCAGGCGGCAACCTCGCGATGGACCGTGGGACTTCTTTGTTATTTGGCCTTTGCGAGTTCGTGTTTTAGTTTCCCGCCCATGAGCGCAGTCGCCACTGAACAGATGCCCGATGCCGCCGGCCACTTTGGTCCCTACGGCGGACGTTACGTGCCCGAGACGTTGATGCACCCGTTGCAGCAACTGGAGGAGGAATACTTTCGCGCGCAGAAAGACCCGGAGTTTCAACGCGAACTGAATTACTACCTGCGCGAATTTGTCGGACGCCCCACGCCGCTCTATTTCGCCGAACGCCTCACCGCCGAACTTGGCGGCGCGAAAATTTACCTCAAACGCGAAGACCTCAATCACACCGGCGCGCACAAGATCAACAACGCGATGGGGCAAATCCTGCTCGCGAAACGCATGGGCAAGACGCGCATCATTGCCGAGACCGGCGCGGGCCAGCACGGCGTGGCCACGGCCACGGTGAGCGCGATGTTCGGGTTTAAGTGCGTCATCTACATGGGCGCGGTGGATTGCGAACGGCAGGCCTTGAACGTCTTCCGCATGAAGATGCTCGGCGCGGAAGTGGTGCCGGTTCACGCAGGGCAGAAGACTTTGAAGGAGGCGGTGAACGAAGCCATGCGCGACTGGGTCACGAACGTCCGCAGCACGCACTACATTCTCGGCACCGCCTACGGCGCGCATCCGTATCCGGTGATGGTGCGGAATTTCCAGCGCGTGATCGGCGATGAAGCGCGGCGACAGATTCTCGAAAAGGAAGAGCG
>JAYVNY010000153.1:0-24967 GCA_043758205.1 Akkermansia sp. | reverse complement strand
CTTCCCGCTGCGCAAAGATTTTCCGCTCGCGGGCAAACCGTCGGAGCTTCCCGATGTGGCTTTCACCAAATCCGCGCCGCTGGAAGGCGGGCCGTTCGTTACGGTGGCGGGTGGCAACGGCGCGTTGAATCGTGAACCGCGCGTACGCACTCCAGACAAGTAAATGGCCACGACCCAGGAAATCACTTTTCGTGACGCGCCTTCGCGGATCGCCGCGGCGGACGCGCAGCAGGGCGTCGTCGCGCCGGAGTTGCAGAATCAGCCCGGCGACATGGAAGGCGAGAAGATGGTCCTTAACATGGGACCGTCGCATCCGTCCACGCATGGTGTGTTGCGCATCGTGCTGGAGATGGATGGCGAGATCATCACGAAGGCGATTCCCGATGTCGGCTACCTGCATCGCGGCGACGAGAAAATCGCCGAGAACATGACTTACACCCAGTTCATCCCGTACACGGATCGACTGGATTACCTCGCGCCGCTGGCGAACAACGTGGCTTACGCGCTGGCCGTGGAAAAGCTGATGGGTATTGACCAGAAGCTGCCACCGCGCTGCCAATACATCCGCGTGATCTGCTGCGAACTGGCGCGCGTCTCGGCGCATCTGCTCGGGCTGGGCGCGTATGCGATGGACGTGGGTGCGCTGACCGTGTTCATGCACACGTTCACGGAACGCGAGAAGCTCTACAACTTGTTCGAGGCGCTGACCGGCGCGCGGTTCACCACGAGCTACACGCGCATCGGCGGCGTTTCGCGCGACACGCCGCCGGGCTGGGTCGCGGCGGTGCGGAAGTTCTGCGACGAAGTGGTGGTGAACTTCGATGAGTCGGAGACGCTGCTCACGCGCAATCGCATCTTCGTGGATCGCACGCGCGATGTCGGCGTCATCTCGAAGGAGGACGCGATTGACTACGGACTGACCGGCCCGAACCTGCGCGGCAGCGGCGTGGACTACGACGTGCGCAAGGCCAACCCGTATCTCATCTACAAGGATTTGGAGTTCGAGGTGCCCATCGGCTCGGTCGGCGACTGCTACGACCGCTACCTCGTGCGGATGGAAGAGATGCGCCAGAGCGTGCGCATCGTGCGCCAGTGCCTCGACCGCATTCCCGGCGGCGCGGATAACGAAGGCCAGGAGCCGGTGAACATCGCGGATGGCAAGGTGACGTTGCCGCCGAAAAGCAAAGTGCTGACGAGCATGGAGGAACTGATTCATCAGTTCATCAACGTGACGCAGGGCGTGAACGCACCGCCCGGAGAAATTTATTTCGGCGCGGAGAATCCGAAGGGCGAGCTGGGCTTCTACATCAACTCACGCGGCGGCGGTACGCCGTATCGGCTGAAGATTCGCGCGCCGTCCTTCTGCAACCTGAGCATCATGTCGCATGTGCTGCCCGGCCACATGATGAGCGACGTGGTGAGCATCCTCGGCTCGATTGATTTCGTGATGGGAGAGTGTGACCGATGAGCGAGCACTTCGATCCAATCCCGAATGAGCTTCGGCCCGACCCGACGTGGAAACCCACGCCCGCGCTCGAAGCGGAAGTCGCCGAGTTGCTCACGCATTATCCCGCGGACAAGGCACGCGCCGCCTCGCTCATGGTGCTGCACGCCATCCAAGAGGCGCACGGCTGGATTCCGCAGGAGTCCGTGACTTGGGCGGCGAAGAAGCTCGGACTTTCACCAATCAACATCTACGAGATCGTGACCTTCTATCCGATGCTGCAACGCGCGCCGGTGGGGAAGCATCACCTCAAAGTTTGCCGCACATTGAGCTGCGCGCTCGGCGGCTCCGGCGAACTGCACGAACATTTCTGCTCGCGCCTGGGGCTGAATTCCCACGCGCACGGCCCGCAAACCACGAAGGACGGCAAATACACGGTTGAATTTGTCGAATGCCTCGCAAGCTGCGGGACCGCCCCGGTGATGATGTGCAACGAGGATTTTTACGAAGGCGTCTCAAATGCGAAGGCAGACGAGATTTTGGGGAAGTGCAAATGAATTGGCTGCCCGACATGGATTTGAACCATGACAAAGCGATTCAGAGTCGCTTGTGCTACCGTTACACCATCGGGCAGTGCCAGAGCCGCGAGAAGGTAGGGAGTTTCATTCCTGAGTCAAGACGCTGATATGCCCGAGCAATTTCGCCTCATTCTCAAGCACGCCGACGCCGCCGGCTACTCGAATGACCTCGAGTGCTACCTACGTCACGGCGGCTACGAGGGCTTGAAGAAGGCGCTCGCGACTGCGCCGAAGGATTTGCCGGACGGCAAGAAGCTGTCCCCGCAGGAAGTCATCCGCGAAGACGTCAAGGCGTCGGGGCTGCGCGGCCGTGGCGGTGCGGGCTTCTCGTGCGGACTCAAGTGGTCGTTCGTGGATCGCCGCAGCGGCAAGCCCATTTACCTCATCTGCAACGCGGACGAATCCGAGCCGGGGACGTTCAAGGACCGCCAGATCATCCACAAAGATCCGCACCAGTTGATCGAGGGTATGATCATCTCGTGCTTCGCGAACGACGTGAAGCTGGCCTACATCTACATTCGCGGCGAGATGCCCGAGGGTGCGCGCATTTTGAATCGCGCGTTGAAGGAGGTGCGCGCGAAGGGCTTCCTCGGCAAGAACATCCTTGGCAGCGGCTTCGATTTGGAAATGCACGTGCATCGCGGCGCCGGCGCTTACATCTGCGGCGAAGAAACGGGCCTGATTGAATCGCTCGAAGGCAAGCGGCCCTACCCACGCATCAAGCCGCCGTATTTCCCGGCCATCCTCGGCCTGTGGATGTGCCCGACCATCGTCAACAACGTCGAGACGCTCTGCAACGTGAAGCACATCGTCGAGATGGGCGCGGGCGCGTTCGCGAAGCTCGGCACACCGAACAACACCGGCACGCGCATCGTGAGCCTGAGCGGAAACGTGAAGAAGCCGGGCTATTACGAAATCGAAGTCGGCAAGGTCACGATTGGTGAACTGATCTTCCACGCGGACTTCGGCGGCGGTCTGCGCGACGGCCGCAAGTTGAAGGCGGTCATCCCCGGCGGTTCATCCGCAAAAGTTTTCAAGGCCGGCGAGAAATTCAAGCTCAAGAAGAAAGGCGCGGACGGCACCACGACCGAGGTCGAAACCGACATGCTCGACCTGCCCTACGACTTCGACTCGCTCGCCGCCGCCGGCTCGATGTCCGGCTCCAGCGCCATCATCGTGATGGACGACTCGGTCGATATCGTCGAGGCGCTGGCGAACATCGCCGAGTTTTACGCGCACGAGAGTTGCGGCCAATGCACGCCCTGCCGCGAAGGCTCGCTTTGGATGTCGAAGGCGCTCCATCGCCTTTCGCATGGCGAAGGCCGCAAGAGCGACGCGGATTACCTGCTCGGCATCGCGAACAACATTCCCGGCGGCCGCACCATCTGCGCCTTCGGCGAAGCCTGTTCGTGGCCCGTGCAAAGTTTTGTCGGGAAGTTCAAAGACGAGTTCATCGCCAAAGGAGCGGCGGACGAAGCGCGTCGCCCCAAAAGCGGCGCTGGCCCGACACAAGATTTGAAGATCGCAGCGAGTCCGCAAAGCACGTAAGCTGCACGCATGAGCACCGCCACACTCAACAAAGCAAAAATGTCCAAGCCCGCCAAGCCGGCGGTGGCTCCGTTGTGCAACGGCGATCATCTGTCTCGCGTCGAATTTGAACGGCGTTGGGATGCGATGCCCCACCTGCGGCGCGCGGAGTTGATTGAGGGGATTGTCTTTATGCCACCACCGACCAGTGAGATGCACAGTGGATCGCACAACGATGTCTTCCTCTATCTTGCCCGCTACGCTTCCGAAACGGCGGGCGTGGTTTCACGCATCACTCCATCCGTCCGTCTCGACAACAAAAACGAATTCCAACCCGACTGCCTTTTACGCATCGAATCGCCCGCGCTGGGCCGCTCTCGAATCTCTGCGGACAACTACATTGAAGGCGCGCCCGAACTCGTCGCGGAAGTCGCCGTCAGCAGCAGTGACTACGATTCGCACGAGAAGCGCGATGTGTACGAGCGCCTGGGCGTGCAGGAGTATTTGCTCTGGCGGGTGCTGGATGCACGGTTGGACTGGTGGACGTTGCGCGACGGGGCGTACGTCGCGCTCAAGCCGCGCCACGACGGCGTGCATTGCAGCCAGGTATTTCCGGGACTCTGGCTCGATCTCCGCGCCTTGCTGGCCGGCGAACATCGCCGCGTCTCGACGGTCCTCGACAAAGGTTTGCGCAGCGCGGAGCACACCGCATTCGTGAAAAAGATTGCTGGAAAGTAATGATGTCCACCGCAGCCACAACTGAACCGAAGCCCGCCGCGCCGGCGGTCGAAACCATCACCGTGAAGGTGGATGGCAAGGCCATCGCCGTGCCGAAGACGATGCCCGATCCGGTCACGGGCAAGCCGGTGGCGACCACGATGATTCAGGTCACGGCACTCGCGAAGATCGACGTGCCGCACTACTGCTATCATCCGAAGCTGCCGGTCGCAGGCAACTGCCGCATGTGCCTCGTCGAGTTCGGCACGCCGGCGATGGGACCGGATCGCAAGCCGCTGCTCAACGAAGACGGCTCGCCGAAGATTGCCAAGTCGCCGCGCCCCGCCATCGCCTGCGCCACGCCGATTTCGCCGGGCATGGAGATTTACACGACCACTCCGGGCGTGAAGCAGATGCGTGAGGGCGTGCTCGAATCGCTGCTCATCAATCATCCGCTCGACTGCCCGATTTGCGATCAGGCCGGCGAGTGCAAGCTCCAGGAGTATTCGGTCGATTATGGCCAGGCGCAGAGCCGCTTCGTCGAGGTGAAGGTTCACAAACCCAAGCGCATCGATCTCGGGCCGCGCATAGTGCTCGACGCCGAGCGTTGTGTCCTCTGCACGCGGTGCATCCGGTTCACCAAAGACGTCGCGGGCGATGACGCGCTCGGCATCGTGAACCGCGGCAGCTACAACACCATCTCCGCGTTCCCCGGCCAGCCGTTCGACAACAACTACACGCTCAACACCGTGGACATCTGTCCCGTGGGCGCGCTCACGTCGAAGGATTTTCGTTTCCAGATGCGCGTGTGGTTTCTCAAGGAAACCAAGAGCCTCTGCACAAGCTGCGGCACCGGTTGCAACACGGTCATGGGGTCGCGCGAGGACAAAGTCTATCGCTACGAACCGCGCGAGAATGACGCGGTGAACGCGACGTGGATGTGCGACGCGGGGCGGCTGAACTATAAATGGATCGGCAGCGACAAGCGGCTGACGAAGGTGGCTGGTTCAAAGTTGAAGGTTGCTGGTTGGAATTCTGCGCTTGGTGAGATTTCTGAATTGTTGCGCAAAGCTGCTGCTGGCTCCGTGGCCATCGTTGCCTCGGCACGCCAGACCAACGAAGAGTTGTTCCTGCTCAAAAAACTTGCGACCAAGCTGGATGCGATCACTGATTCTGTCCCGCGCAATGGTGAAGCGGACAAGCTGCTTGTCGTGGCCGACAAGAACCCGAACACCAACGGCGCGATTCTGACCGGCATCGTGGATTGCCACGCCGAGATGGGCCGCAACTTCCCGAAGATCGCGGACGGCATTCGTGCGGGCAAAATCAAGACACTCATCGTCTTCGGTGAAGACGTTACCAAGCATGGCCTCGGCGCCGACTTGCTGGCGAAACTCGACACGCTCATCGTCAGCGACATTTTGCCGAACAAGACGACTGAGGCGGCGCATTACCTGTTGCCCGGCTGCGCGCACGCCGAGAAGCGCGGTTCGTTCACGAACATCAAAGGCCGCGTGCAGCGTTTCACGAAAGCCGTCGAGCCGCGCGGCGATGCGCGACCCGAGTGGGAATTCCTGCACGAGCTGGTTCACAGCGTCACAGGCCAGAACGGCTTCGTGAGCATCGAAGGTCTGTTCAACCAGATGGCGAAGGAAGTGCCGGGCTTCAACGGCGTGACCTGGGCCGCACTCGGCGACACCGGCGTAACGGTGCAAATCTGACGCGATGGACTGGAACTTTGTCATTTGGAGTCTGGTGAAGATCCTCGCGGTGATCTTCCTCGCGGTCATGCCCATCGTCGCCTACGCGGTGCTGGCGGAGCGCAAAATCTCGGCGTGGATTCAGGATCGCGTGGGACCGAACCGCACGGCACCGCCGTTGCTCGCCAAGGTTCCGATCATCGGCCCGTTCCTGATCAGTCTCGGCATTTTCCAACCGCTCGCGGACGGCTTGAAGTTCATCCTCAAGGAAGACTTTACGCCGGCGGGGGTGCGCAAAATCTATTTTTCCCTCGCGCCCGCCATCGCGATGATTCCCGCGCTCATGACGGTGGCGGTGATTCCCTTCGGCTCAAATCTCGGCAATCAGCGCATGGTCATCGCCGATTTGAACGTCGGCATCCTCTACACGTTCGGCATCGTGTCGCTCGCGGTCTATGGCATCGTGCTCGCGGGCTACGCGTCGAACTCGAAGTATCCGTTCCTCGGCGGCATCCGCTCCAGCGCGCAGATGATTTCCTACGAGCTTTCGATGGGCATGTCGGTCATCCCAATTTTCATGCTCGTCGGGCAGTTGAACCTCAGTGAAGTGATCGCCTATCAGGCAAAGTTTGGCTGGTTCGCGTTGCCGTTCATGGCGAGCGAGCAGACGTGGCAGAGCTACGTGCTCTGGCCCTGCACCTTCCTCTCGTTCTGCATTTTCCTCGTGGCGGCGTTCGCGGAAACGAACCGTCTGCCCTTTGACTTGCCGGAATCCGAGACCGAACTCGTCGGCGGTTATCACACTGAATACAGCTCGATGCGCTTCGGCCTGTTCTTCATGGGCGAATACGCGGCGATGGTCGCGGTGTCGGCGATGATGGTCGTGCTGTTCTTCGGCGGCTGGACGCTGCCTTTCGCGGGACTCGATCAACCCGCGACGAGCATCCCGATGGGACTCGCGCACATCGGAATCTTCCTGGGCAAGCTGCTGGCGTTCATGGTCCTGATCATCTGGGTGCGTTGGATGCTCCCGCGCTTCCGTTACGATCAATTGATGGATCTGGGCTGGCGCAGATTCATCCCGCTAGCGCTGGTGAATATTTTGCTCACCGCCATTGTGCTGTGGTTCACGACAGGCACGACGAAATGATGACGTACTTTCCAGTTCCTCTCTCATTAGCACCCGGCTTTAGCCGGGTGACTCCATCCGCACGTGAGTTTTCAGCCGCTTTAGCGGCTTCTCATTCCGCCCACAACTCGACCAAGAAAGGATGACGCCCCATGCCGCTCCATTCTTATTGCCGCAGCTGGCTGCACCTGACGTGGGCCACGCTGGGGCGTCGTCCACTTCTCGCCCCGCCTGCCGCCGCGAAACTCTCCGCGCACCTGTACGAGTATGCCAAGGAGAAGGGCATCTACATGCGTATCAACTACGTGAACGTGGATCACGTTCACGCGTTGATCGATTTGCCCGTCACCCGGCCCGTCGAGGAAGTGCTCCAACTGCTCAAGGGCGGCTCGTCACACTGGGTGAACGAAAGCAATCTGGTTCCGGGCAAATTTGCCTGGCAGCGCGGCTACGGCGCGTTCTCGGTTTCGCACTCGGGAGTCGAGGAGGTCGGTGGCTACATCGCGAATCAGGAAGAGCACCATCGCAGGAGAAACTTCACGGAAGAATTGAAGTTGTTGGTCGAGAAATATGGCTTGGTCTGGCATCCGGAGGAAAACCGTTGAAACGGTTTCCCTCGACGCGCGACGCTCACACCCGGCTAAAGCCGGGTGCTAATGAGAGCGGTTTGAGGCAAACGCACCGCGAGGCGGCAGTCGCGAGAAAATCGAAATGATTGTTCCACGCAAAAAACTGAATTTCTGGGAGCGCCTGTATCTGCCGGCGCTCGCGGGCGGCTTGAAGGTCACGACGAAGCACTTCGTCAACACGCTCTTCCGTGGCAACACGGCGGCCAAGGAAACCTCCGACGGCTTCTATCCCGAGCACAAGTGGAACGTCGGTGCGGGCTATCGCGGCGCGCCCTACCTCGTGAAGGATCAGGATGGCGACACCAAGTGCGTCTCCTGCCAGCTCTGTGAATTTGTCTGCCCGCCCAAGGCCATCCGCATCGTGCCGCCTGGCCCGTCGGGCGAAATCGCTGACCGCTCCAACGCGGAGAAGATGCCGAAGGAGTTCGAGATCAACATGCTCCGCTGCATCTTCTGCGGCTTCTGCCAGGAAGTTTGCCCGGAGGAAGCGATCTTTCTGCAGAAAGATTACTCGCTCACCGGCCTGACCCGCGCCGAAATGATTTACGACAAGGAGAAGCTCCTCGCGCTCGGTGGTGTCGCGCCCGGCATCCAGAAGTGGAAGCACAAGGCGGAGGAAGCGAAGGAGCAGGAGATGTTTCCGGTGAAACCCTAGGACATGCACGACCTCTTCTTCTACCTCTTCGCCGCGCTGACGCTGATCTTCGGCTTCCTCGTCGTCGCCAATCCGTTCAGCCGCAACCCGGTCACGAGCGCGATGTTCCTCGTGCTGACGATGGGCGCGCTGGCCGGGCTGTTCGTGACGCTGCACGCCTTCTTCATCGCGGCGGTGCAAATCCTCGTCTATGCCGGCGCGGTCATGGTGCTGTTCCTGTTCGTGATCATGCTGCTCGACTTGAAGGAGGAGGAAGGCCGCCGGTTCAACAAGTTCGGCATTGGCGCCGGACTCGTGGCGGTGTTCGCCATCGCGGGCATTCTCATCAAGACGATCTGGTTCTCCGGCGTCGGCGAAGGCAAGACGCCCGCGCTCGAAGGCGCGACGAAAAATCTCGGCACCGAACTGTTCACCAACTACCTGCTGCCGTTTGAAATCGTCTCGGTGCTGCTGCTCGTGGCGATGGTCGGCGTGATTCTCCTGAGCAAGAAGGAGCTGAAATGAAAATCCGCCGCGAACCATTTCAGCCCATGCCACCAGCCCCAACGGGGCGCAATTCGATAGCCCAGGGCAAAGCCCTGGGTGGCGTATTCCGATTTGTGGCCAGCCCTGAAAGGGCAAAACAACTTTGTCCCGCCCCTTCAGGGCTGAACCATGTTTTGCAACCGCGACCCAGGGCTTTGCCCTGGGCTGTCGAATCACGCGTCTTCAGCGCTGAGACTGCAATGTGCGGCACGCGTTTTCTCGATCACCACGCATTGGGCAACCGGAATCTTTTTCGCGCATGACCGTAACTCTCGAACATTATCTCGTCGTGAGCGCGCTGCTGTTCAGCCTCGGCGTGCTCGGCGTCATCCTGCGGCGCAACCTGCTGGTCATGTACATGGGCCTCGAACTCATGCTCAACGCCTCGAACCTCGCGCTCGTCGCCTTCTCGCGTTTCAACAACAACCTGAACGGTCAGATCATGGTCTTCTTCATCATCACCGTCGCGGCGGCGGAAGTCGCCGTCGGCCTAGCGCTGATTGTCGCGCTCTATCGCAAGCGCCAGTCCGCGCACACCGAAGACCTGACCTCCATGAAACTGTAATGGACAACCCGGAAAATCTGGCCTGGCTGGTCCTGCTGCTGCCACTCGCGGCGGCGGTGGTCATCGCCCTGTTCACGCAACGCGCGAAGAACCTCAGCGCACTAATTTCGATCGGGGCGATTGGCGCGGGATTGGTCATCACGCTGGTGCTGCTCTTCGGTTTGCAGGGGATTGATTTGGCGAAAGGCATCGAGGCGACGCCGTTCGGCTGGCTCTCGGTCGGACTTCCCGGCGGCGATCAGTTGAAGATCGACATCGGCCTGCGCCTCGATGCGCTCAGTCTGATGATGCTGCACGTCGTCACCGGCGTGGGCCTGATGATTCACATCTACTCCTACGGCTACATGCGCGAAGACCCGGGCTTCTCGCGCTTCTTCGCCTGCCTGAGCCTGTTCACCTTCTCGATGCTCGGCATCGTCCTCGCGAACAACTTCGTGATGATGTTCATCTTCTGGGAACTCGTCGGCGTTTCCAGCTACCTGCTGATCGGCTTCTGGTACGAGAAACCGTCGGCAGGCGACGCGGCGAAGAAGGCCTTCATCACGAACCGTCTCGGCGACTTTGGCTTTCTGATCGGCATCATCATGTTGTGGACCGCGACGAACGGCCTCGTGAACTTCGATGCGTTGCAATTGAAGCTGGCCAACAATCCTGAACAGTTGGGCATCTGGATCAACGTCATCGGCCTGCTGATCTTCTGCGGCGCGATGGGCAAGTCCGCGCAGTTCCCGCTCCACGTCTGGCTGCCGGACGCGATGGAAGGCCCGACGCCCGTCTCCGCGCTCATCCACGCCGCGACGATGGTGGCCGCGGGCGTTTACATGCTCTGCCGCGTGTTCTTCATCTTCGGCTCCAGCACCGTGTGGCCGGAGGCGATGGCCTTCATGAACGGCTGGACCGCGCTCGATGTCATCGCGTGGATCGGCGGCTTCACCGCGCTGCTCGCCGCCCTCATCGCGGTGCAACAGAACGACATCAAGCGCATCCTCGCCTACTCCACGCTCTCGCAACTCGGCTACATGGTCATGTCCGTCGGTCTCGCCGGGCCGACGCCCGCGATGTTCCACCTGACCACGCACGCGTTCTTCAAGGCGCTCCTGTTTCTCGGGGCCGGCTCCGTGATTCACGCCATGCACCACGAGCAGGACATTTGGAAAATGGGCGCGCTCCGTCACAAACTGCCCGTCACTTGGAAGACCTTCCTGCTCGGCACGCTCGCGCTAGCCGGCATCTGGCCGCTGGCGGGCTTCTACTCGAAAGACTCGATTCTTGCGCAAGCCGCTGAGCACAAACCGATTCTGTTCGCCGTCGCTGTTTTCGTCGCCGCGCTCACCGCGTTCTACATGTTCCGTTTGCTCTTCGTAGTCTTCTTCGGCCCGGCCAAAAGCGACGCTGCCGGACACGCCCACGAATCGCCGAAGGTGATGACCACGCCGCTCATCATCCTCGCGGTGTTCTCCGTCATCGGCGGCTTCATTGGCATTGAAGTCTTTGTCGGTAAAATGTTTGTTACCGGCGAAGCGCACCACGGCGGCTGGATTGAGTCACTGCTGCAACCCTTCGGCCACAACCTGCTCGCCGCGATGTTCGGCATTCTCGCCGCGCTCGTTGGCATCAGCCTGGCCTACGCGACCTACTGGAACGCGACCAAGGATCCGCTCGTCACCAAGCTCGGCTGGCTCTCGCGCGCCATGCAGAACCGCTTTTACTTCGACGAACTTTACTCCGCGCTCATCTCCGTGACGCACGAGGCGCTCTCAAAACTGGCTGATTGGTTCGACCGTTGGATCATCGCCGGACTCGGCGTGCGCGGCGTGCATGGCAGCACGGAAATTTTCGGCCGCGCCCTGCGCATGGTGCAGACCGGCAATCTCCAGACCTACGCCTTCCTCTTCGCGCTCGGCGTAGCCTTGGTGCTGATTCTTGTTCTCAAATAGCATGTCGCTCCTCACCTACATCATCCTGGCACCGTTCCTCGGAGCGCTGATCGTGGCGTTGATTCCGCGCGAGTATCGCTTCGCCATCCGCATCGTCGCTTTGGTCAGCACGTTCGCGTCGATGGTTCTGGCCGTGGTGATGTTTGCGAAGTTCGACCCAATGTTTGCGCCTTCAGCGGAACACGCGACACTTCATGGCAATTACCAATTTACGCAGTTGGTTGATTGGGTTCCGGCTTTGGGCATGAATTTCCACGTCGGAGTGGACGGCATCAACGTCGGGCTGATTTTGATGGGTGCCATCGTCGCCTTCGCTGCGACGTGCGTGTCGCACCGCATCGAAAAGCAGGTCAAGATGTTCTACGTGCTGCTGCTGGTGATGATTGGCGGCATCCTCGGCGCGTTCGCGTCGCTCGACCTGTTCTTCTTCTACGCGTTCCACGAACTCGCGCTGGTGCCGACGTTCATCATGATCGGCGTGTGGGGACGCGGTGAGCAGAAGACCTACGCGACCTTCCAGATCACGATGTATCTCAGCATCGGGGCGCTCATCGCGTTGATGGGCCTCATCGCGCTCTACCTCCAGTCCGGCCTGCGCACGTTCGATCTCGTGCAACTCACGGCGTTTCTGAAAACCACGCCGCTGTCCGTCTCCTCGCAGATGGTCGTCTTCCCGCTGCTGCTTTTCGGCTTCGGCATTCTCGTATCGCTGTTTCCGTTCCACACCTGGGCTCCCCTCGGCTACGGCTCCGCGCCCGCCGCCACGGCCATGCTGCACGCGGGCGTGCTGAAGAAGTTTGGACTCTACGGTCTCATTCGCATCGCGATTCCCTTCGCGCCCGATGTCGCCAAAGCGCACCTGCATCTCATCGCGTGGCTCGCGCTCGGCAACATTCTTTACTGCGGCTGGGTGGCGATGCGTCAGCGCGATTTCAATTTCCTGCTCGGCAATTCCAGCGTGGCGCACATGGGCTTTTGTTTTCTCGGCCTTGCCAGCCTGAGCGTCATCGGCATCACTGGCACGGTGGTCGTGATGATCGCGCACGGTCTGCTCGCGGCGTTGAGCTTCGGCCTGAGCGGCTACTTGAACGAGCAGACCGGCACGCTGGAAATCAGCAAGCTCGGTGGCCTGCTCAAGAAGATGCCGTTCATCGGCACCGCACTCATCATGGCCGCGATGGCGGGCTGCGGCCTGCCGGGCTTCGCGAATTTCGCCGGTGAACTGCTCACCCTCTTCGGCGCGTGGAAAACTCTTTCACCCTTCGTCGTCGTCGCTGCGTGGGGCGCACTGGTCGTGGGCGCCATCTACATGCTGCGCGCGGTGCGGAACATCCTGCACGGCCCGGCGGCGGAAGGATTGCCCGCCGTTCAGGACGCCAGCCTGTGGCGCAAGGTTCCGTTCGCCTTGCTCATCGTGGCGCTGCTGCTCTTCGGCATCGCGCCACGTTTGCTCACGAGCAAGATTGAACCAGCGGTGAAGGAGATCGTGGCGATGACCAATGGCAAATCGCCGATGGCCAATCCGGCCAATGCGCCGAAGAAGGTGGCCAGCACGGCGCAACCCGCGCTCGCTGTCGCCCCGCCCCACTGATACGCTGCCGCCATGACGAAGACCGCCACCATTGCCGATTTCGGAAGCCACCTCGCGGAATACCTCGCCGACGTGCAACGCGGGGACGAGGTCGTGCTGACGAAGGAAAGCGTGCCCGTCGCGAAACTGGTTCCGATGGCGGAAAAGCGAAACCGGACCAAGTTCGGTTGCGGGACTGGCACCGGAAAAATTCTCGGCCCTCTGGATGAGCCGCTCATCCCTGAAGGCGATTGGGACATGCTCACCGGCAAAAGCTTCCCGTGAAATTTGTCCTGGATACCTGCGCCGTCATCTTTCTCTCGCTCACGCCGCAGCGATTGAGCGAAGCAGTCCGTCGCGATCTCGAAGACCCGGCGGCGGAGGTGGAGGTACTGGCGGCCAGCGCGTGGGAAATCGCCTGCGCCGTGCGCCGACAGCGGCTCCAGTTGGACCGCTTGTGGCCGGAATGGTTTCAGTTTCATGTGGCCCGGTTCAACTGGTCGGTAATTCCGATTGGCGTGGCGCTCATCGAAGCCGCCGATAAGCTACCCGTGGATTTCCACGAGGATCCCATTGACCGGCTCGTGGTGGCGCAGGCTCGGTTGAACAATTGTCCGGTCGTAACGACGGATACCCGCATCCGAAGATACCGGCACGTCGCCAGTTTGGAATAAGATGAACGCTTCCCTGATGAGTCTCGAAATCGCGGTGGTCCTCGCCGGCTTGGGCATTCTGCTGCTCGACCTGTGGACGGCCCCCGAGCACAAGCGCAAGCTCGGCTACGCCGCCGCGCTGATCGTGGCCGTAATTTTCGCCTGCTCGTTCAGCAGTTTCTTCACGAGTCTTGGCGACGCCCAGTTCGCCGCTGGGAAAAGCTACGTGCTCGATCCGCTGGCCCTGTTCTTCAAACGCTTCTTTCTCGTTGCCGCCGTGCTTGTGCTCATCATGGCGGCGGAGTTTGCCGACCGCATCGAGGCGGGCATTTCGGAATACTACTCGCTCATCCTCTTCGCGCTTTCGGGCATGATGTTCGCCTCATCAGCGAATGACTTCGTGCTGCTCTTCGTTTCGCTCGAACTCATCACCGTGACGTTCTACGTGCTGACGAGTTTTCAGCGCAGCAAGGTGCAGTCGCTGGAAGCGGGCGTGAAGTATCTCGTCATCGGCGGACTCTCGACCGGGTTCACGGTGTTCGGCATTGCGCTGGTTTATGGCACGGCGACCACGACCGTCGCGAACACGGCGTTGAACGGCATGAACTTTGCCGATCTCGCGCAATACGTGAAGTATGTGAGCGAGCACAACGCCGTGCCGAAGACGCTGATCGCGGGTGTGCTGCTCATCATGGCGGGACTTGGTTTTAAGATTGCGATGGTGCCGTTCCAGATTTGGGCGCCGGACGTTTATCAAGGTTCGCCCGCCCCCACGACCGCGTTCCTCGCCGTTGGATCGAAGGCCGCCGGCATCGTGCTGCTGCTGCGCGTGCTGTTCACGGCGGTGCCGGACATCACGCTGCATTGGGAAAAATTTCTCATGGTACTGTCGGCGCTCACCATTCTCTACGGCAACCTCTGCGCCATTCCGCAGCGCAACCTCAAGCGCCTGCTCGGCTACTCCAGCATCGCCCACGCGGGTTATCTGCTGATGGGTTTTGCCGCCCTGACCCGTGCGGGTTCCACCGCCATCGTTTATTACCTCACCGGCTATCTGTTCACCGTCATCGCCGCCTTCACCGTCATCGCGGTGGTCTCGCGGCAGACCGAGACGGACGACGTGAGCAATCTCGTCGGACTGAACCGCCGTTCGCCCTTCCTCGCCACGGCCATGACGCTGGCGATGGTTTCCCTGGCGGGCATTCCGCCGCTGGCCGGTTTCTTCGGCAAGTTTCTTTTGCTCAAATCCATCGTGGAACAAGGCCCGACGAACCACGGTTATTACTGGCTCGCGGGCGTGGCCATCGTGGGCGTGGTCATCTCGCTCTACTACTACTTCGGCGTGGTGCGGGCGATTTACTGGTCGGACGGTTCAGCGGAAGTTTCCTCCATCAATGTTCCCCTGGCGACAAAACTTGCGCTGCTTGTCTGCATGGCGGGGATCGTTTTTATCGGGGTGTATCCTCAGCCTTTGCTGACCCAGGCGAGCCGCGCCACGGATTCGCTCAATGCGCTCCACAGCTTGAACGCGCCCGACCGCGTCACCGCGCAGCGTTGATTTCCGGCCCCGCCTGACTTGGCCCGCCCTCGAAAATTCTCCGCTCCGCGTAAAAGCGCGCCGGATGAAAACACCTTTTGACAACCTCCGCGCACCTCCATACCTTCGCCGCCCGGTTGGGGTCTTAGCTCAGTTGGTAGAGCACCACAATGGCATTGTGGGGGTCAGGGGTTCGAATCCCCTAGGCTCCACCAACCTTTTAATTTCAGGAGTCCCGACGAGGACTTTGCCACCTGAAACTTTTCCACGAAACGGCGGTCACGCCACCTTCACCTTCACACGGTTCTCCTTGATGCGCGCGCGGTTCAATTTCGCGATGATGCTGTTGGCGTGCTCGCTCGCCACGTCGGCGAAGAGATGCCGCTCGCGGATGTCAATGGTCCCGACCACGGCGGGCTGCAACCCCGTCTCGCCCATGATCGCCGCCACCACGTCCTGGGCCACCACGCCCATCGCGCTGCCCACGTTGATGTAGAGACGCGTCTTGTCGCCGGGCGTGGCGCGGCTTTCTTTCGGCGCGAACGCCGCCTTGGCGGGCGCGGGCTTCGGGGAAAACTCTTTGCGCGGAGCCGGTTTCGCCAGGGGAACTTCGGCGGCGGGCGCGGCGGCAATTACCTTGGGCGCAGCAGGCGCGGACGCAGCGGCGGGTTTGACGACGGGCGCAGGCTTCCACGGCGTGGGACGTTTGGCGGCGGGGACGCGCGCCTCACGCGGTTCGTCGCGACGCCACTCCGGGCGCGGCGGGCCGAAACGTCCGACCCCTTCATCACGCGGGCCGCGCTGATCAAAGTCACGCGTCGGACGTTCACGACGGTCTTCGCGACGGTCCGGACCACGACCGCGTTCGTCGCGGCGGTCCTCACGGCGATCCTCGCGTCCGCCAAATTCTTCGCGCGGTTCCGCCCCCTTCGCCGCCGCGCCCTCGTTGTTC
Source organism: Akkermansia sp. (assembly GCA_043758205.1). Classification (GTDB taxonomy): domain Bacteria; phylum Verrucomicrobiota; class Verrucomicrobiia; order Limisphaerales; family SIBH01; genus JANNGC01. The sequence goes on along the minus strand of JAYVNY010000153.1, from coordinate 8,849 downwards.
TGCAAGTGGTGAATCAGCGCCGAGGCGATGTCCGTGGAGGTGAAGCCTTCTTCGAGCAAGGTCTCAATCAGGCGGTCCTGTTTCACAAACTCATTGCCCTTGAGCGTGGCGCGCAGCTTGTCGAGGAACGCGCCGGCCTTGGCCTGCTCCACTTCGCCTTCGGTCGGAATTTTCCCGCGCTGCACGCGCGTTTTGGTGAAGCGTTCGATGTGCTGGATTTGAAACAACTCGCGCCCGGCCACGAACGAGATGGCGCGTCCGCTGCGCCCGGCGCGGCCGGTGCGGCCGATGCGATGGACATAATCTTCCGGGTCGTAGGGCAAGTCGTAGTTGAACACCACCTGCACGTCGTCCACGTCAATGCCGCGCGCGGCCACGTCCGTCGCGACGAGAAATTCCAGGCCCGACTTGCGGAACTTGTTCATCACGCGGTCGCGCATCCCCTGTGTCATGTCGCCGTGCAAACGGTCGGCGGAATAGCCCTGCGCGTTCAAGTGATCCACGAGGTCATCCACCATGCGCTTGGTGTTGCAGAAGACGATGCCGAGCTTGTAGTCGTGAATGTCAATGAGCCGCGTGAGCAGCTCGACTTTGAAACGGCGGTCCACCTCGTAATACATCTGCTCGACCGTCGGCACGGTCATGGCCTTCTGCTCAGGCTTCACCGTCACAGGTTCCTTGGAAAATTTTTCGATCAGGTCGCGAATGGGCCTCGGCATCGTCGCCGAGAAAAACACCGTCTGCCGTTCCTTGGGTGCGTCCTTGAGAATCGTCTCGATGTCCTCGCGGAAGCCCATGTTCAACATCACGTCGGCCTCGTCGAGAACGACCATCTTCAACGTGTCGAGCCGGAGCGTGCCGCGCCGCATGTGATCCATGACGCGGCCCGGCGTGCCGATGACGATCTGCGCGCCCTGCTTCAAGCCCCAGAACTGCCGCTCGTACGACTGCCCGCCGTAGATGGGCAGCGGCGTGATACCGCGCTTGAACAGCGCGAGCTTGTGCGTCTCCTCGCAAACTTGGACCGCCAGTTCACGCGTCGGACAGAGGATCAGCACCTGCACGGTCTTCAAATTCGGATCCGTTTTCTCGATGGCGGGAATGGCGAACGCCGCCGTTTTGCCCGAACCGGTCTGCGACTGCCCCACGGCGTCGCGGCCCGACATCAGCACCGGGATGGCCTCGGCCTGGATGGGCGACGCCTGCTCGAAGCCGAGCTTGTCAATGGCCTTGAGCACTTCGGGCGAGATGCCCAGTTCAGAAAATAATTTGGTTGTCATGCGAGTTTTCGGGTTGTGTCCCCGGTCAGGAAGCCTAGCGCGAAGGCGGAGCTTGAAGCAACGAACCGTTCGCACTAATTCCCGGGAAAGGGCGTGGCGGAGGCGGTTCCACGACCGCCCGGTGGGCTAAAACTTGAAGGCAAAGGCCAGCGAGGTATAGCCGGTGCTTTCATCCTGCGCCTCGAACTCATGCGAACGGCGCACATGCGTGACGGTGAATTCCACATGCCGCGCGGTGAAAGCGATGCCGACGCGTGCCTCGCCGACCAGTTCGTGTTTGTCCACGCTGTGGCTGTGGCGAAAGTTGTTGCCGTCGAGAAAAACGTCGAGCGCCACCGCATAGCCCGTCACGCCCGCGAGGAGATGACAGCCGAAATCCGCGTCGTGCGTGCTACCGCCGAGGCCAAATTCATTCGGGATGTTGTAGCCCGCGCGCAGTGTGCCGCCGGCGTGCGCGTCCACACGGATGTTGCCCAGATCCACGCCGCCCTCGGGGAAAAGCTGCACCGCCCACGCGTCGCCCCAGGCGTAACGGTAACGCCGGTCATAAATGAACTGCCCTCCGCCCTCGTTCTTGAGCTGATTGCGCCAACCGCTCGGGCGATCAAAGCCAAACATGCGATGCCACGACGATTGCAAATGATCCGCCTGTGAGTTCGGACCCACCACGCCCCCGCGCAGGCGGAACGTCTCCATCACCCCCGTGCCGTGCGCATTGGTGCCGCGCTGTTGAAAAATCAAACCGCCGTAAAACCAGCCGGCATACGGCCGGTCATTGCGAATCAATTTTGTCTCCAGCAAATTTTCCGGCGTAAAAATCTGATGGCCGGTCTCCAGCCCCCACTTCCAACGGGGAGCGTCATAGCCCAACGCAGGCACGACGGACGTGAAAAATCCGCGGTCCTCGTGGTCACTGGAGAGGAATTGAATCTTCGCGCCCTGCGTGTAGTTCCGGTCCGACAGCGCCACGTCATTCTCTTCGATCAGCGTGAGCGACGCCCGCTCCCATCCGTCGTCCGCGTAGGACGACGCGGCGGAAAAAACCAGAATGGTCGCAAGGATGGCGAGTTGAGGGCGCATGGAAAAATTTGAGCCGCTGGAGTAAAAGTCTGCAACTGAGAAAACGCGGCGGCGGTATTCACCAATTCTTGAAGATCCGGTTTTGCTCCGGCGTGTATTTCTCCGTCGGCTGGCGGCGAGCCTGCTCATACTGCTTCTGCTTCTCGTCGGATTTAGCCTTGGCGAGCATCTGCTGGAAGCTCGGGCCGGGCTGGTCTTTGTCGGACTTCTGCTTCTGGGCCTGCTGGGCCTGTTGCGCGGCGAGTTGGGCGCGGAGTTGTTCCAGCTTGCTCTGCACCTTTTCACCTTCTTGCTGGGCCTGCTGATTATCGGGTGTGATTTCCTGCGCCATCTGGTAGGCCGTTGCCGCGCGTTCCAAATGTCCCACGGCCTGCTCGGTGGATTTCGCCTCGGCCTGCGCGGCGCGCTGCTGCTCGCGTTCGCCGAGGGCGTTGAGCAATTCCGGCAAACCTTTCTCCAGCGCGGCAATCTTCGGCGGCAAGCCTGCGTTCTCGGGATTCAACGCCTGCGCCTCCTGATAGTGCGCGAGCGCGGACATCTTTTCCTCGGCGGCTTGAGCCTGACGTTTCTCGGCGTTCTTCTCGCCCTGCTCGGCCAGCTTGTCGCCCTGCTTTTCCAGAAGTTTCTCCAAATCGCCCTTCGTCTCCGCCTGCTCCTGCTTCGCCTCCGGCTGATCCGCCTTGAGGTTCAAAGACTCGTCGAACTTATCCAACGCCTTCTCCAGCTTCGCGATGGCCTGCTCGGGCTGGCGGTCAGCTTCCTTGTTCGCTTCCTCGTGCAGCTTCTCGCCCTGTTGCGTGAGCAGCTTGGCCAGCTTGTCCTGCACGCGCGGCTCGCCGTCCTTGGCGTCCTGATTCTTCTCGTCGAGTGTTTTGGCCTGCGCAAAATCCGTGAGCGCGGCGGTCAAATTCTTCTCCGCCTCCTTCTGCTGCCAGGTGTTCGCGTTCTTGTTTTCGAGAGCGTTGTCGGCCCGCTTTTCTTCCTCGGTTGCCTTCTTCGTGTATTTGTCCGCCAGCGCCTGTTCGATTTTTTTCTGGTCCTGCTTAATCTCCTCGTCCTTGGGCGCAAGGTTTTGCGCCGTGCGCTGGTGATCGAGCGCGGCTTCGAGCTTCTCAATCGCCTTCTGGTTCGAGCGTTCCTTCTGCGTCTCCTGCACCAATTTCTTGGCGAGTTGAGCGTGCAGCTTCGCCAGCCTTTGCTCCACCACGCTCAGATTGTTCGCCACCACCTTGTCCTTGGGCTGCGCGACGAGGGACACGCGATACGCTTCGCGGCTCTGCTCCCATTGCGTCAGTGCCTGGTCCGGCGCGGACGTTTCGAGCGGCTCGCCGAGTCGGAAGGAGACGTTGCCGATCTGCGTCCAGACTTGGTCGCGCAACTTGTTCGGCAACGGTCGGGCCGCGAGTTCCTGCCAGATTTTGTCGGCCTGCGGGTAATCCTTGGCGGCGTAGGCGGCGACACCGGCGTTGTAGGCGAGCCACGGATCAGTCGGTTGCTGCGTCTGCAACTGGCGCAAGACTTCGCCGGCCTTGGCTGGCTGGTTCTGCTTCATCAATTCCTTCGCCTCATGCAAGTCGGCGAGAGCGGGCAGGGCGCTCAGGAGCAGCGCGGCGGCGATGCGAAATCCGAAGCTCGAAATCCGAGGCCCGAAAGAACTCCGAACTCCGAACTCCGAGTCAAGAGGCCTTGCGCCAGGCTCGCGCTTCGGGCTTCGGCCTTCGGATTCCTTTCGGATTTCGGCCATCGGATTTCGGATTTCTTTTTTCATACCGTGTTCACTTTCTGACCTTTTCGGCGTTCATTCACAAGCATTTCCCCAAGCAGCAATACGACGCACAGGCCCAGCGGAATCTGAAAGAACTCCCGCAACTCCTTCGACTGCCGAACCTCCGTGCCGCGCGCCAGCGGAGCCAGACCGCGTTCGCTGATGGTCAGCAATCCCTGCCCTTCCTCGCCCAGCGCGACGTAAAATCCGCGCCCGGACACCGCGACCTGCTGCAGGACGCGCTCGTTCAACCGCGACACCACTTCCTGTCCGAACTCGTTCTTCGCATACTTCACGTCAAACTGCGGACGGTCATTATTGCGCGGCGAAGTTCGGTCCGCGATGCGCGCGCCGGTCGTCGAGCCGACGCCGACGGTGAAAATTGAAATACCCTTCGTCGCCACTTCGCGCGCGGCGACAATGGCGTCGCCCTGCAATTCCTCACCGTCAGTGATCACCACGATGGCCTTGCCCGACTGCTGTTTGGGATCGAAGGATTGCACGGCCAGCTTGAGCGCGGCGGCAATGTCGCTGCCCGGCTTGGAAATCGCCGTCGTGGTCAGAGCTTCGACGGAACGCACAATCGCCTGATGATCCTGCGTGACCGGAGCGATGAGCGCCGCCTCGCCCGCGAACGCGATCAGCCCGACGCGATCGCCCGAGGGCCGGTCGATCAGGCGCAGGATGGCGGACTTCGCGGCGTGGAGGCGGTTCGATTTGCCCATGTCCTCGGCCAACATGCTTTTGGAAATATCGAGCGCGATCATCAAGTCCACTCCGGGCCGCTCGACCTTGATCTCGCGATGACCGAACAGCGGACGCGCCAGACTCACGAGCAGCGCCACGACGGCGAAGAGCCACAGCGCGGTCTTGAATTTTCGTTTGCCGTAATCCACCGAACGCAACAACTGCTCACGCAACCGCGCCGCGATTACGCGGTCGAGCATGGTCCGCTTGCGGCGCGCGCCCCAACGGATGATGAGCACACACGCTGGCACCAGCACGGCGAGGGCGATGAGCCAGTAGATGACGGCGAATTTCATGAGAGGATGAAATGACGAATGACGAATGACGAATGGCGGGTGAATGCCAGAACCCCAAGCGGTTTCGACATTCGACATTCGACATTCGACATTCGCCTCATGGCAGCCGCCTCCACACGGTCTGGCGCAAGAGCAGTTCCAACAGCAACAGCGCGAGCGCAGGCACGGCAAACCACGCCATCAGCTCGCGGTAGCTCTTCTGCTTGCCCTCGGTGAAATGCGCCTTCTCCAGCTTGTCGATCTGCTGATACACGCTGCGCAGTCCGGCGAAGTCCGCGACTTGAAACGACTGGCCGCCCGTGAGCTTCGGCACCTGCACCATCTCGTTCTCGCGATCCTGACGCAGCATGCCCATGTCCTTGAAGTCCACGACCTGAATTAGATGCACCTTGATGCCGAGCTTCGCGAGTTCCTTCGCCACGTCCTTCGGCGGCGGGCCGGCATTCACCTGCTCCGCATCGCTGATGAGGATGATGACCTTGGTCTGATTCGTCGCCGGCAGAAGATGCTCCGCCGCGATGAGCAAACCGGAACCGGGTGCCGTCCCGCGACCGGGCTTCTCGTCCTTGAGCCGCGCTATCATCCAGTCGTGGTCCAGCGTCAGCGGGCTGATGAGAAAAGCGTCCATGTCGAAGCGCACCGCGCCAATTTTGTCCTTGGGCCGCGCACGCAGAAACTCGCTTATGACTTTGATGAGCGCGTCCGAGCGCGACACCTTTTTGTTCTCCATCATGAAGTCCTTCGTCTTCATGGTGCCGGAGAAATCCATGACGAGCATGATGTTGATGCCCTTCGCATCTTCGTCACCCAAGCCCTTCTCGACTTGGGGCCGCGCCAACGCGAGCAGCAGCAACGCGAGCGCGAGATAACGGAACGCAGCCAGCCACGACTTGCGCCGAAACCGCGCCTGCTGTGCGGCCGCGCGCAACAGTTCGCCCGAAGAAAACGACACCGCCGCCACCGGCGCGAACCGCCCCCGCAACCACGCCCACAGCGGAATGAGCAGCAGCAGCAACAGCAGCCACGGCGCGGCGAAGCGAAAGGTTTTCAGCAACGGCTGGAGATCGGACCAGTTCACGAGCGCACCTCTGGTTGGATGGTCCCCGGTATCAATACATGTGGACAGACGGACGTGCTGTTCCCCCTCACCCCGGCCCTCTCCCGCCGGGAGAGGGAGAGCGGCCTTCCGCGCCACGACAAATCGGGACGCCACGCCTGCTCTAAAGACTGGATGCGGTGGCTCCCTCTCCCCTGGGGAGAGGGCTGGGGTGAGGGGGAAGGCGATGCGATACGTTCCATCACTCACCCCTCCTCGAAGGTTGTAATGTTCCGCCTTCCGCCTTCACCGAAACAACGCGCGTCTCGGTCACGAAGCGCACCGCCGCCTGATGTTGCCCTTCCAACTCGGCCAACTCAGCACGGGCGCGGGCGAACTTCAGAAAGTCACAGGAGCCGAGAAACTCCGCGAGCAACTGGCGGTGCGCCGGCTCCAGTTTCGCGGAAGCAGCGGCCTCGATGAGAAACTCCTCCGTGGAACGGCGCGGGGCCACGATGCTGAACCGACGCTCGATGTAGTGACGCACGATTCCCGAGACCGCGATGCCGTAGGGCCGCGAATTCTCCGACGACATCAGCGCGCGGGCCTTCTCAAGTTCCGCCAACGCGTCCTCGTGCGCGTGCGCGGCGACTTGCGCGCCTTGAGCCGCCCGGCGGGCGGCGTTGCGACGCTGGATAAGCATCACGACTCCCAAGACCAGTGCAGCCAACACCACCCAGACCCACGCCGGCGGCGCTTGCCACGGCTCCAGGAACCGCAGGTCGTCAATGATGTTTGTGGCGGTGTTCACGGATGCAGCCGGTGGTAGCGCGTTTCAAAAAACTTGGTCAGCGCCTTGAGGTAGGGCTGATCGGTCTGCACCTCGATGGTGTCGAGTCCGGCTTTGGTGAACAGGCGGCGCAAGCCCGTCAGCCGCGTCTGCGCGCCGGTCGCGAACAGTTTGCGCGCCTCCGGATCAGCAGTGTTGATCTCCAGCACTTCGCCCGTCTCGGCATCCTCGAAAGCGATCCAGCCCACGTCCGGCAACTCGCGCTCGCTGGCATCCACCACGGGCACGGCGATGAGGTCGTGCTTGCGACCGACGACCTTGAGCGCGCGCTCGAACTCTTTGTCCATGAAATCAGAGATGACGAAGATCACCGCGCGGCGCGAGAGTGCGTGGCTGACGTGATTGAGCGCGGCAGAGAGATTTGTCCCCTGATGCTTCGGCTCATGCGTGAGAATCTCGCTGATAATGCGGAGCACGTGCTGGCGGCCCTTGGATGGCCGCACGTATTTTTCGGTCTTCTCCGTGAAGAGCAGGAGACCCACGCGATCATTGTTCCGCACCGCGCTGAACGCCAGCACCGCCGCCAGTTCCGCCGCGAGTTCGCGTTTGCTCTGGTTCACCGAGCCGGTGCCGCCCGACGCGCTGGCGTCCACGAGCAACAGCACTGTCATCTCGCGTTCCTCGACGTACTTCTTGATGTGCGTCTCGCCGGTGCGCGCGGTCACGTTCCAATCAATGCGGCGCACTTCATCGCCAGCTTGGTAGAGGCGCACTTCGTCGAAGTCCATCCCACGTCCCTTGAAGACGGAGTGATACTGACCGGCCATGAGATCCTCGACGAGCCGCACCGTGCGCATCTCGATGTGCCGGATTTTTTTGAGCCACTCTTTGGGGATCATGGTTTTAACCACGAAGACACAAAGGACACAAAGCTGGGAAAAGGAGTGGCGTGCTTTGCTTCATCCATCTTCGTGTCCTTTGTGTCTTCGTGGTTTAACAGTTTTTGTGTCTTGCGCTCACGGCACCGCAATCGTGTCGAGCAACTGCTTCACCAGCAATTCGCTCGTCACCTCATCCGCCTCGGCCTCGAAGGTGGTGATAATGCGGTGGCGCAGCACATCGGGCGCGATGCTCTTCACATCCTGCGGCGTGACGTAACCGCGCCCGCCAAGGAAGGCTGCCGCCTTGGCCGCGAGCGTGAGGTTGATCGTGGCGCGCGGCGAGCCGCCGAAACGAATCTTGCCGACGAGCGCAGGCGCGAGCCGGGCCGGTTCGCGCGTCGCGAACACCAGCTTGATGATGTAGTCGGAAATCTGATCATCCACATGCACCTGATCCACGAGTTGGCGCATCTCCAGAATTTTCTCCGGCTGAATGATGGGCTTGAGCGGCTCGCGCGCGCTGGTCTTCGCCATCATGTGCATGATTTGTTTCTCCTCGGCCTCGCTCGGATAGCCGACCACGACCTTCAACATGAAGCGGTCCACCTGCGCCTCGGGCAGCGAGTAGGTCCCCTCCTGTTCGATGGGATTCTGCGTCGCCAGCACGAGGAACGGCTTGGGCAGCGGAAATGTTTCCTCGCCGATGGTGACCTGCCGCTCCTGCATCGCTTCGAGCAGCGCGCTCTGCACCTTGGCCGGCGCGCGATTGATTTCGTCGGCGAGAATCAGGTTGGCAAAAATGGGACCCTTCTTCGTCGAGTAAGTTCCCTCACGCGGATTGTAAATCAGGTTGCCCAGCAGATCGCTCGGCAGCAGATCGGGCGTGAACTGGATGCGTTGAAACTTCGTGTGAATGCACTGGGCGAGCGCGCTGACGCACGCCGTCTTCGCCAGTCCCGGCACGCCTTCGAGCA
>JAYVNY010000152.1:0-6327 GCA_043758205.1 Akkermansia sp. | reverse complement strand
GTGTTTTGAACGCGAACGGCGCGCGACGGGCAAATTCCAAAATCAGGAGCGGTGGCCAAAAGTAATTTCTGGTTCCAACTCGTCTGGTGGCCAGGCGTTCTCCCTCACCCCGGCCCTCTCCCGCTGGGAGAGGGAGCAAGTCAGCCAGCGTTCGTCGAACCAAGCGCGCAGGATGGCAGCGAGGCTGAAAAATGTTCTCCCTCTCCCAGCGGGAGAGGGCTGGGGTGAGGGAGAACGCGCGCTCCCACTCAACCAGCCATCAAAAGCAGTTGGCATGAATGCGCCGCCCGTCTTGGCTCACGGCTCAAAGCGGCATTGATGCGATGGATTTTCCGTTCTCTTGGATTTTGGAATTTGTTTGGGATTTGGATTTTGGAATTTTTCCCGCCGCTCCCTAGCCTCCTCGCGTGTCTTATGAACCCGCTGCCTGGGCCATCGCCCCGTTCGCCATCTTGCTGGCGATGATCGCGCTCGGGCCGCTCTTCTTCGAGAAGTGGTGGCTCAAGCATTATCCGAAAGTCGCCTTCGGCCTCGCGGCCATCACGCTCAGTTACTATTTGTTCGGCCTGCCGGCGGCGGCGCGCAGCACCGTCGCGCACACGGCCCTGGAATACGTCAGTTTCATCGCGCTCATTGGCTCGCTCTACGTCGTGTCTGGCGGCATCCACATCAACGTGAAGGGCGAGGCCATACCTTGGGTGAACGTGCTCTTTCTGCTCATCGGCGCGGTCCTCGCCAACGTGCTCGGCACCACCGGCGCGTCCATGCTGCTCATCCGTCCGTGGCTGCGCATGAACAAGTATCGCGTCACCGCGCATCACGTCGTGTTCTTCATCCTCATCGTCTCGAACGTCGGCGGCTGCCTCACGCCCATCGGCGATCCGCCACTCTTTCTCGGCTACTTGAAGGGCGTGCCGTTCTGGTGGGTGGCGGAACACCTCTGGCCGATGTGGGGCGTGGGCGTGGGGTTTCTGCTCGCGGCGTTTTATGTCGTTGACCGGCGCAACTATTTGAAAGCGCCAAAACAAGTGCGCGTCGAACTCGCCGAGGGCCACGATCAATGGCGCTTCGAGGGACTGGTCAACGTCGGCTTCATCGCGCTCATCCTCGTCGCGGTGTTCATCCAAAATCCTCCGTTCGTGCGCGAGGGCCTGATGCTTGCCGCCGCGCTCGGCTCGTGGTTCTGCACGAAGAAGCACATTCACGAGGCGAATCACTTCAACTTTCATCCCATCCAGGAGGTGGCGATTCTCTTCATCGGAATTTTTTCCACCATGATGCCCGCGCTCGATTACTTGCAGTCGCACTCCGCGATTTTCGCGAAGGCCGGGCCGGGCTTCTTCTACTGGGGCAGCGGCGTGCTCTCCAGTGCGCTCGACAACGCGCCCACGTATCTCAGTTTCCTCAAGGCGATTTTCGGCGCGTTCGTTGATCCCGCGACGGTGCAGCAAGTGCAGGCGCTGGTGGCGAATCAAGGGGAAGGTCTCGCCACCGCCAGCGAGCCGGCGCGCCACACCTACGAGGCGTTGCAAAAATATCACGGCGCCCTGCTCGCGAAAGGCGCGGTGGACGGGGAGCACATTGACAGCGCGTTCCTGATCGGAAACGTGAAGTTCAACGGCTACCTCATCGCCATCAGCGTCGCGTCCGTCTTCTTCGGCGCCTGCACCTACATCGGGAACGGGCCGAACTTCATGGTCAAGTCCATCGCCGATCATCAGAAGGTCCACACGCCCGGCTTCCTCGGCTACATCCTCAAATTCACGCTGCCCTTCATGCTCCCGATGCTGGTGCTGGTCTGGTGGCTGTTCTTTCGGAAGTGATGGAGCGAGGCGTAACTCGACGCCGCGAATGAAGAACGACCCGCATGGGTAGGGCGTCGACGCTCCGCGCGCGCCGAGTGAGGCGTCAGATGTTCTGCACCGTCCCTCCGCAGCCCGGCCCAGCGCGCGCGGAGCGACGACGCCCTATCACTCATGCCATGCGACCAGCACCGTGTCCGCCGCGCTGATTTCTGATTACTGATGACCGATTACTGATTACTTTTCACCCGTGCGCTGCCTCGTCACTGCCGGTCCCACGTTTGAGCCGCTCGACCAAGTGCGGCGGCTCACCAACCATTCCACCGGCCGCCTCGGCTCGGAGCTCACCAGTTACCTCGCCGACTGCGGCCACGAGGTGACACTGCTCATCGGCCAGCAGGCGACGTGGCGCGGTGAACGCAGCGCGGCCCGCGTCGATACCTTCACCACCACGGATAATCTCCGCCTGCGCCTGCGCGCCCTCGCCGATGAAGGCTGGGACGCCGTGCTCCACGCCGCCGCCGTCAGCGACTTCACCTTTGGCAAAGCCTTCAGCCGTGATGCGAAAAACCATCTGCATGAAGTGCGCGCCGGCAAACTCTCCACGCGCGGCGAACCGCTGCTCGTGGAACTGGTGCCCACGGCAAAAATCATCGCCGAACTGCGCGGCTGGTTTCCGCGCGCCACCATTGTCGGCTGGAAATACGAAGTGGACGGCTCGCGCGAATCCGTGATCGAAAAAGCCTCGCGCCAGATTTTTGAAAACCAGACCGACGCCTGCGTGGCCAACGGCCCAGCCTACGGCGATGGATTCGGTCTCGTGACGCCCGAGGGCTGCGCCCCGCTGACGGATGCGGCTCAACTTTACCGCGCGCTGGAAGAGTTCATCGGGGCCTGAGAAGGAGCGCGGGTTTTCAACCCGCAGCAACGTGAAATGGAGCGCGGTGTTCGCGAGGTCTTGCGCCCTCGTACTTGCGCCCGCTGCTGCGAGCTAAACGCCCGCGCTCCGGGGCGGCGGAATTTCCTCTTTGCCCCGCCGCACCGGTTCCCTACGTTCGCGCGCCGCTGATGAACTTGAACTTTTTCAAATACCACGCGCTGGGGAATGACTACCTGGTGCTCGATCCCAAGTCCTTCGCACCCGCGCTCGACGTGCCCGCCATCCACCGCATCTGTCATCGCAATTTCGGCCTCGGCTCGGACGGCATTCTCTACGGTCCCCTGCCCTCCGAGCGCGCGCCGTTCCGGTTGCGCATCTTCAATCCTGACGGCAGCGAGGCGGAGAAGAGTGGCAACGGGCTGCGCATCTTCTGCCGTTACCTGTTCGACCAGAAGCTGGTGCAGGAGAACCAAGAGTTCCTCGTGGACACGCTGGGCGGCGTGGTGCGCGCGACAATTTTCGACGGCGGCAAAGTCATCCGCGTGGACATGGGTCGCGTGAGTTTCTGGAGCGACGAGATTCCGATGATCGGCGCGCGGCGCGAGGTGCTGCACGAGCCGCTGGTCGTGGGCGACAAGACCTTCTCCGTCTGTGCGGCCACAATTGGCAATCCGCACTGCGTGATTCCGTCGGAAGAAGTCAGCGAAGAACTCGCGCGCAAATACGGCTCGCAGATCGAAGTTCACCCGTCGTTTCCGCGCAAGACGAACGTGCAGTTCCTGCGCGTGCTGGACCGGAAAAACATTCGCATCGAAATCTGGGAGCGCGGCGCGGGCTACACGCTGGCCTCGGGCAGCAGCAGCAGCGCCTCGGCCGCCGTCGCGCGCAAGCTCGGCCTGGTGGACCACGCCGTGACCGTCCACATGCCCGGCGGCACGCTTGGCATCGAGATCGGCGAGGACTACGCCATCCGCATGACCGGGCCGGTGACGAAGGTGAGCGAGGGCGTAGTGGCGGCGGAGATGTTAAAGTAGGACGTGTGTCATGGCACTCCTCAGCTACCGTGACTTTGACACGCTCCGTCTGCGAGAGTTTGCCTCTAATGATCCAGCTTACGGTGACGAGGAGGAAGAGCACGGCACTGGATTTCTAGAGCAGATACGAGGCGTTACTTTTGCTCGCGCTCGCAGCCATCCACAAAAGTTGCACACGGTGGAGCTTGAGTTCAGATACGCAACTCCAGTCGTCGCGGAAGCTGTGCTCCATCGGCTGGGTCTTAGTATATCGGCTTTTGATTCTCAGCGCGTCGTTGAGCAGCATTGCGGAGCGCTGGTTCGCGATGCGACTTGGCCACCCGATTACCGTGTCGTGTGGTACGAGATTGGCGGTGTAGATCGCTATTCACTGCGGTGTGGATTCGGGAACGATGACCGACTCGACGTCATTGTTCTCTCGCGGCTCGATTTTCCGATGGATAGAGAGATCGAGTGATATAGCCATTCAGCCCCCAACTGTCGGCCCCTGCTGCCTACGTTCACCGCTCTCGCCAAACGCGCGCGCCTGTCCTACTTTCCCGCCGATGAACGCCGAGTCCCAACTGCTTGCTCGCTGCCTGCGCGGCGAGGCGGCGGCTTGGGATGAACTGTTCGATGCCCATTACGCGGCGGCGGGGCGCTTCATTTTCCAGGTCAGCTCCAGTTTCAACACGGAGGACGTGGAGGAGATTTGCCAGGAAACTTTTCTCACCGTCATCAAGAGCCTCGGCACGTTTCAGGGGAACTGCCAGTTCCAGACGTGGCTCTATCGCATCGCGGCCAACAAGGCGCATGATTATCTCCAGAAGCAGCGCGCGGCCAAACGCGGCGGCGGCCAGCGCACGCTCTCGCTCGACGCGCCGTTGAACGGCGAGGCCGACGGCTTCACGCTCGATCCGCCGAGCACCGCGCCCGGCCCGGATCGCGCGCTGGTGCAGTTCGAGGACGCGGGGCTCATCACGCGGGCCTTGGAGGAACTGGGCGGGCCGTGCCGCGAGGTGATTGAACTGCGCTACTTCGCGGACCTCAGTTACGAGGAAATTTCCGCCGAATTAGATTTGAACCCGAAGACCGTGAGTTCGCGCCTGAGCAAATGCCTCGACAAACTCGAGGGCGTGGCGACGAAATACTTTCCGCAGGTCAAAGATTTGCGGGAGACAAAAAAGACCATGTCCGTCTAACGAACGATGTCCGAAGAAACGCCAAACCAGTCCGAGGAACGGCTCCGGCGCCATGCACAGGAACGCCGCGCGCAGGGCGGTGATTTCGCGCTGCATCCGGCCACGCGGCAGATGTTGCAGGGCGAGGTCGCGCGCACGCTCGGCGCGAAGGGCGCGGCGGCGAATTCGCGCGGCTGGCTGGCGTGGTTGAATTCGTGGAACGGGCGGCTGGCCATCGGTGCGATGGCGGTGGTGGCTATAACCGGCGCGTGGATTTTGTGGCACTACCAGCTCGACCGGCACACGCTGCAACTCGTGCGCGCGGAGATGCCGACGAGGAAATCTGAAGCGGCCGGCAGCGCAGGCGCGCGGGGCGTGATCTCGGCGGAGAAACAATTTGCGATGACGGCAGCCCCCGCCACGCCGGCACCAACCACCGCGAACCCGGTGGCCGCGTCCATTTCACAGAAGGCCAAAAGCCAGGATGGCAAAATCGCGGCAGACAAAGTGACGTTGGTGGATGCGGTGGCGCAGAACAGCAGCGTGGCCGCAGTTCAGAAACAACTCAGCAGCGCCAGCCAGTTGACCAGCGAGACCACACTCTCGCTCGCGCCGGTGGCCCAGAATTTTTCCGCAGTCAACTCGACCGACGCGCGCAACCAGCAGTCGTTCAATTACGCCAACGCGGCCGGGCAGAACATCGCGCCCGCCGGTCAAGCGGCGGCCACTCTGTCGGACCGTTATCAGAACCAGGCCGGGCCGGCTTTGGGCGGCGCGCTCGCGTTTGCGAACAACGAGTCGAAGGCGGTGATGGAGACGGAGGCCGCGTTCAAGTCGCAAGCCAATGCGCCGGCTCCCGCCACCGCACCCGTCACGGTCAGTCGCGCGCCCGAGTCGCGGGCGCGCAACGTGGAGTCGCCGCGCGCTTCTCCCGTCGCGAACGGAACAGCGGCGAACGATGATTCCACCGTCACTAGATTTTCCCGCGCGGATGCAGTCGCGAATGATCCAAGCCGGAGCCAGGCGCTCGCGCCCGCGTCCCGCTCGCTCACGGAGCTTCTGGTCGTGCTGAACGATTTCGTCATCGAACAGCGCGGCGCGGCGGTGCGCGTGGTGGACGCGGATGGCTCGGTGTACGACGGCGCGGTCGAGGTGCCGCCGAGCGCCGGACTTATTGGCGGCAAAGAGGCGGCGGCCGGACCCGTGCGCGAAGTGATTCCCGGCGACAAAACGGAAACCGCGCCGCGTCATCAGGAGCTTTCCTTCCGCGCCGCCGGCAGCAACGTGACCTTGCGCCAGACCGTGGTGGTGAACGGTCGTTTTAGTCCGGGCACCGAAGTAGGGCGTGCGAGCCAAGCGAGGCCCGCCGAAGCGCCCAGCAAACTTCGCGATCTTGCCGCCCGCCGCACCGTGCCCGCGACGAGCAACTTCTTCACTGGCCAGTACGGCGC
>JAYVNY010000151.1:0-3339 GCA_043758205.1 Akkermansia sp. | reverse complement strand
ACGTGCATGTTGCCGGAGTACGAAGTGTTCTGCTCGGTCGGCGTCGCGCCGTATCGCACGCCCGGTTCGGCGGACATGGGCAAGCTCGTGGCCGAGTTGACCGATCAATACAACACCATCCTGATGGCGAATCACGGCGTGGTGACGTGGTCGCACAACAACATTGAGGAAGCCTACTGGCGCATGGAAATCATTGAGGCGTATTGCCGCACGATTGTGGTCGCCGGCCAGTTGGGCAAGCCGATCCAGACCTTCACCGGGCCGCAGATGAAGGACATCTTGAACATCAAACAGTCCCTCGGCTTTGTGGACCCGCGTTACGGCATGAAGGAATGCGAACTCTGCGACACCGGCGACTGGCGGCCCGGCGCGACGTGCGCGGTGCCGGCGAAGGACACGCCGACCGTGGGGCTTGACCCGCAGGCGGAGGAGATGGTGAAGGTGATCACGGATCAACTCATGGCGCAGATGAAGTGAACCACGAAGACACCAAGGACACGAAGAAGTCAGAAACCTGAACTTGTTTGGCTCCTCTTTGTGTCCTTCGTGTCTTCGTGGTTAAAAATTTATGAAAGTCACAATCATTGGCGGCGGTGGCCGCGTGGGTTCTTGCGCGGCGTTTGCGCTGCAATGCGGCGGCCTCGTGGCTGAACTGCAAATCCTCGACGCGAACAAGGACCTGGCCTCCCTGCTTGCCCTAAACTATGCCCGACACTAACGTCCAGCCATGAGTGTGACCCTCGAAATCTCCGCCGACGTTGTTTCCAGCGTGCGCATTCCGCCGCAGGAGATGGAAGCCCGGCTGCGTTTGGAACTGGCGGTCGCGCTTTACAGCCAAAATCTGCTGGCCTCGGGCAAGGCCTGCACGCTGGCTGGTCTGACGCGACTGGAATGGGACGACGTGCTGGGCAAGCGAGCCATCCCCCGCCACTACTCGGAGGCGGACTTGGCGGAAGATTTCCACCATGCCAACTGCGGTCAGTGATTCCTCAGTCCTGATTCATCTCAGCGCCATTGGGCAGTTTGCCCTGCTCCCGGCATTCTTTTCCGACGTGCGCGTGCCGGACGCGGTGTGGCGGGAAGTGGTCCTCCAGGGGCGCTCGCATCAGGTGGTGGGGGACGTGCGCAGTGCCGCCACGCAGGGCTGGCTGAAAGTTGTCACGCCGGCCAATGCGCCTCTGATGCAAACGCTGCGGCAAAATCTGCACGGGGGCGAAGCGGAGGCCATCGCTCTCGCCGTGGAAACTGCGCCTGATGTTTTGTTGATGGACGAGACCGACGGGCGCGAGGCAGCGCGGCAACTTGGTCTGCGCACCCGGGGCGTGGTGGGCTTGCTGATTCAGGCCAAGCAGGCCGGGCGCATTCCCGAGTTGCGGCCCTGGCTCACGCAGTTGGCGCAAACAGGATTTCACCTCGCCCCGTCGTTTGTGGCGCGGGTGGTGCAACAGGCTGGTGAATGAATTGGTGTTCGTTCGTGGTTAAAAATTTATGAAAGTCACAATCATTGGCGGCGGTGGCCGCGTGGGTTCTTGCGCGGCGTTTGCACTGCAATGCGGCGGCCTCGTGGCTGAACTGCAAATCCTCGACGCGAACCAGGACCTGGCCGAGGGCGAGGCGCTCGATCTGTTGCACGGCAGCGCGTTCTGCGGCGACCAGAAAATTTACGCAGGCGACTACACTCGCGCCGCGGACAGCGACATCTTCCTCATCACCGCCGGCCTGCGCCGCAAGCCGGATGAATCGCGCCTCGACCTCATCAACCGCAACGTGACGCTCTTCGTCGGCATCCTCGACAGCATCAAGGCGGCGGGCTTCAAGAAGGACGCGCAAGTCTTCGTGGTGTCGAACCCTGTGGACATTCTCACGCAACTCGCCGTGCAGCGGCTTGGCCTGCCGTGGCAACAGGTCTATGGACTCGGCACGATGCTCGACACCTCGCGCTTCAGCTCGTTCATCGCGGAGGAACTCAAGCTCGCGCCCACGCAGGTGAGGGCGCTCATCCTCGGCGAGCACGGCGATTCGATGCTCCCGATTTGGTCAAGCGCGGCGGTGAATGGTCTGCCACTCACGGGTCTGCCGGAATGTTCGCCCGGTTTTCAAAACGCCGTCTTCGAGCGCACCAAGGGCAGCGGCGCGGAAGTTATCAAGCGCAAGGGAGGCGCGGGCTGGGCGGTGGGTGTGGCGATTCGCGACGTGATTCACGCCGTGTTGTTGAACAAGCAGGCGCTGCTCCCGGTGTCCTCGCTGGTCCAAGGTGCTTACGATATCCGTGACATCTGCCTGAGCGTGCCGAGCGTTGTTGGGCGCGGCGGTGTGTTGAAGCATGTGGAGATCAAACTGTGGCCGAAGGAGCAGATGGGCTTGCAAGCCTCGGCTCGCGCGCTCAAGGAAACGCTGGCGAAGGTGAAGGCTTGAATTTTAGCCACGGATGAAACACGGATTGAACACGGATAGGAAAACAGATTGGGGATTCAGCTTTCCCAATCCGTGTTTCGTCTGTGTTCAATCCGTGGCTTAGACATGAAATCTCTCGATACCAAACTTGCAGAAATTAAAGCCAACCGCGCCTCGCGGGCATTCATCATTGCCGATGCGAAGGACGCGGACATGGCCTTCGGGGTGCGCTCGCCGGGGCCGCGCCAATACCTGTCCGGGCACGGATTGAGGCCGGCGCAGTTTTCGCCCGAGATTTGGAACCGCAACGAATTTGGCTACCGCAATCTGCCCGAGTTCCTCGACATCATCCGCGAGGTCACGCACCAGGGGCTGATCGACATCATGCTGATGTCCGCCTACGTGAATGAGCAACTCGCGATCAAGGAAGGACTGTTCAAGAACTCGCACGTCACGCCGGCGGCGCGGGCGAACGACACGACCGACGTTTGGGCGGCGCGGCACGGCGCTTACACGCGTGAACCGAGCCAGCCCTTCCGCAGTGCGGCGATAGATCACATCCAGTGCGGCGAGATCGAATGTGACCGCGACGGGAGTGGTGAGTTCACCGGGGCCAACCTCGGCCTCTACTCGATCACGTTCGTCAACGAACTGGATCAGGATCGCGAGGCGCTGCTTTGGTACAAGGAATTTCGCGAGGAGGCGGAGCGGAAGCAGTTCCGGCACTTCCTGGAAATCTTTGATCCGAACGTCGCTTCCGGCATCGCGCCGGAGAAGCTCGGTGAATTCATCAACGACAACATCCTGCGTACGCTCGCGGGGGTGCCCGACGCGGGGCGGCCGGTGTTCCTGAAGATTGTTTATCACGGCCCGAAGGCGATGGAGGAACTGGCGCAGTATGATCCGAACCTCGTCGTCGGCATTCTCGGCGGCGGCGCGGGCACG
>JAYVNY010000150.1:0-17632 GCA_043758205.1 Akkermansia sp. | reverse complement strand
GACTGGAAAGTCTCCCAACCTGCCGACAGGAATGTCGGCGCTACGCCCGCCCGCCGTAACGCCGACATTCCTGTCGGCAAGTTCCGAGGCTTTCAGCCTCGGATCGTTTCCATCCTCCAGCAGCGGTACTTTCAAGATGCACCCGACGAAGGAACGCGATCAGATGCGAAACACAAAGCAGCAAGCAGCAAGTGGAAATATCAGCAGGGGGAGTATGTGACTCCGGAACTGCGGGACGACGGGACGACGGAACCCTGGGTGAAAAAGTTGAAGTCCTGAGAGCGGAGATGTGGAACCGCAAATCCGCGCAGAGGAACGCGGATGGGCGGGGGACGGGAGGCTGAAAAGCCTCCCGACCTGCCGGCTGGAAAGCCGGCGGTACGGCCGAGGTTGTCGGAGCTGCGTAACGCCGACATTCTTGTCGGCAGGTCGCGAGGCTTTTCAGCCTCGTCTCAGTAGCCCGCCGGTCGGCAGGGAATTCCTGGAACTTGTTTGCCGGACGGTTCTCGGACACTCTTGCGCGGTGAGCACAGGAATCATCCCGAGCAAGCCGACAAAGAGGAGTCATCAGTGGATGGACGCGCGCAATCTGGCGCAGAGCCGGCTGATTTCGGAAAAAATCCGCCGTCAACCCGAATTGTTCCATCGCGTCGAAGAAACATTGAAACGTTGGAAAAAAGTCCGGCGACCGTTTCCAGCCTGCTTGAAAGAGTGGGAGAGCATCCTGCGCCGTCACAAAATGGAGCAGGTGCTGGAGATACTGACTCAGGATAATGAGGAGGGAAACCGTCTGCGGCAGAGTGATCCATTCTGCGGCATCATGACGAAGGAGGAGCGGTTGAAATTCCTGGACCACTATGAAGCGGAGTGAGTTTGAAAAGCTGCTCTGCACCGCCGGGAAGCTCTCGCCGGAAAAAGAATTCATCGTCTTCGGCAGCCAGGCCTTGCTGGGCTACATGGCAAAGCCGCCGAAGGACCTGCTCGTTTCCATCGAGTTGGACTTGTATCCGAAGCATTACCCCGAGGCCGCGCGGTTAATCGAGGCGGAGTTGGGTCGCGATTCTAAATTTGCCCGGAAGCATGCTTACTACGCCGATTACGTCAGCCCGGAACTGGGCACTTGGCCGGATGGTTGGATGGAACGGCTGATTCGTTTCGAGAAATCTGGCGTCGTGGCGTGGTGTGCCGAGTTGCACGATGTGGCGGTCAGCAAGCTGGCGGCGGGGCGGCCGAAGGATGTTCGTTACATCCTCGCGCTGCTGCGGCATAAACTGATCGCCGTGAAACTGTTGCGAGAGCGAATTGATTTGCTGCCCTCGGAGTCTGACCAGCGGCGGCTGCACTCGGGCTTCGATGAATTACTGAAAGAATATCGCCGCCGCCAGCGCGCCCAGAAAGTGAAGCCAATCCAACCCTTGCGCCGGAAAAAATAATCATGTCTTCCACCCTCAAAGCCCTGCGCGCGCTCTCGGATTCCACGCGCCTCCGCATCATGGCGCTGCTGGAACGCGATGAACTGTCGGTCAACGAGTTGCAGGAGATCACGCGCATGGGGCAGTCGCGCATCTCCACGCATCTGCGGCTGTTGCAGGAGGCGGCGTTGTTGCAATCGCGGCGCGAGGGCAAGCGCACCTTCTACCGGCTGAACGAAAACGCGGACCCCTCGGCGCGGGACATCATCGCGCTGGCGGTAAAGGGCGCGCACGAGTTGCCGGAGTACGAAGGCGATGGCGTGAACTTGAAGCGCATCGTCGCGCGGCGGAAGCAGAAGGAGCAGGTGTTTTTCAATGAAGTGGCAGGGCGCTTCGACCGCAGCTACGGACCGGGCCGTTCGTGGCAGGCCTTCGGACATTTGCTGCTGAGAATGTTGCCGCCGCTCACCGTCGCCGATCTCGGCTCGGGCGAAGGATTGATCAGCGAACTGCTCGCGCGGCGCTGCCAGAAAGTCATCGCGGTGGACAACTCGGAGAAGATGGTCGAGTTCGGCGCGCGGAAGGCGAAGAAGAGCGGGTTGAAGAATCTGGAGTTCCGCCTCGGCAATCTGGAAAACCCGCCCATCGAGCCGGGCAGCGTGGACCTTGTCATCCTGAGTCAGGCGCTGCATCACGCGGAGAAGCCTGACGAGGCGCTGAAGGCCGCGCATCGTCTGCTCGTGCCGGGCGGTGAACTGATGGTGCTCGATCTTGCCAAGCACAAGTTCACGCGCGCGCATGAACTCTACGGCGACCGCTGGCTGGGTTTTGCGGAGAGCGATTTGCACCGGTGGCTGGAGGCGGCGGGGTTCAAGAAGATCGAGATCAACATCGTGGCCAACGAGGAGCAGCCGCCGCACTTCGAGACGCTGCTGGCCTCCGCGCAGAAGTGATGTCGCTTTGGCGCCGCTTTTTCTCCGCCCCGCACGGACCAGTTCGGGAGGGCGACCCTGTGAAAATACGGCTGAAAAAAGTCACAATAATAGGTTGCTATCCGTCCGGAACCAGCGATTGTCCGGCCGTCTGTTAGATAGCTTGTCCGTTTCAAGGCCTGGTAAATCCTCAAGTGAACTCAGTTCAGTGATGATTAGAAACCCGATAGTCGGGAACAGTCTGAAACCAAAGGGTTAGTCTAGTGACATCACAATATGAGTAACAAATTGTTCGTGGGAAATCTTTCCTTCAACACCACTGAAAACGACTTGCAGGACGCGTTTGCCGCGCACGGCACCGTCGTGGAAGCCAACCTGATGATGGACCGCATGAGCGGCCGTCCGCGCGGTTTCGGTTTCGTGACGATGAGCTCGCCGGCGGAAGCCCAGGCGGCCATTGCTGCGCTGAACGGCAAGGAAATGGACGGACGCGCGTTGACCGTCAACGAAGCCAAGCCCCGTGAGGAACGTCCGGGCGGCGGCGGCGGCGGCTTTGGCGGCGGCGGCGGTGGCGGTCGTGGATATGGCGGCGGCGGCGGTGGCGGCGGTGGTCGCGAACGCAGCGGCGGCGGTGGCGGCGGCGGCGGTCGTGGCCGTTACTAATCCTTAGATTTTCACAGAGCGAGGTTCGGTGTGAGCCGGACCTCGCTCTTTTCTTTTCCGGCTTCGTCCTCGATCGGTTTGCGGGACGCCCAGCTTTTTCCCGCAGACCGTTTTCCGAAAGGCAGAATGAAAGTAAAACAGCAGACCAAAGAACAACATATTGAAGTGGAAGGCGTCGTAGCATCCGTGCTCGCGGGCACGATGTTTCGCGTGGAACTGGACAATAAGCATCTGGTGCTGGCCACGATTTGCGGCAAGATGCGGAAGCGCTGGGTGCGCATCACGACCGGCGACCGCGTGAAGATGGAAATGTCGCCCTACGATTTGAACAAGGGCCGGATTACGTGGCGACTGCGTTAAGGCGCGCGTCCGAGAGAAAGATTTTCTATGCCATTTCGTGCTTTGGGTCTGAACGACCAGGTTTTACAGGCGGTGCAGGAGGCGGGTTACACCGAGCCGACGCCGATTCAGGCCGCGGCCATTCCGCCGGTGCTGGCGGGTCACGACTTGATCGGGATCGCGCAGACGGGCACGGGCAAGACGGCGGCGTTCACGCTGCCCATGATCACATTGCTGGCGGGTCGTCCGCCGGAACCGCGGCGCCGCATCCGCGCGCTCATCCTGGCTCCCACGCGCGAACTGGTCGTCCAGATTGACGAGAACGTCCGCGCGTATGCCAAGCATCTTGCGCTGCGCGTCGCGACCGTCTATGGCGGCGTGGGCGAACAGCCGCAGATGCGCGCGCTGCGCGAAGGCGCGGACATCATCGTCGCCACACCGGGACGGCTGCTCGATTTGATGGGACGCCATTGCGGCGATTTCGCGGGTTTGGAATTCCTCGTCCTCGACGAGGCGGACCGGATGCTGGACATGGGTTTCCTCCCGTCCATCCGTCAGGTCGTACGCGCGTTGCCGAAGCAACGTCAGACGCTGCTCTTCTCCGCGACGTTGTCCCGCGAGATCGAGTCGCTGACCAAAGAATTTCAACACGCGCCGAAGCTGATCCAGATCGGCCGCCGCTCGAATCCCGCCGAGACCGTCACGCAGTTCATTTACGAAGTGCCGCAGCATCTCAAGATGTCGCTGCTCACGCATCTCCTGCGCGACCAGACGCTGAACATGGTACTGGTCTTCTCGCGCACCAAACACGGCGCAGATCGCATCGCGCGGCAGATTGAACAGAAGGGCATTCGCACGGCTGCGCTGCACGCCAACCGTTCGCAGAGCCAGCGATTGCGCGCGCTCAAGGATTTCAAGTCCGGTGCCGTGCGCGTGCTCGTGGCCACGGACATCGCCGCGCGCGGCATTGACGTGGACGGCATCTCGCATGTGGTGAATTTCGATTTCCCGATGCACTCGGAGGACTACGTGCATCGCATTGGCCGCACGGGTCGCGCGCAGGCCGTGGGCGATGCAATTAGTTTCGTGACGCCGGAAGATCGCGATGCATTGCGCTCACTGGAACGCTTCATCGGTCGCGGCATTGTGCGCAAGCAGGCGGAGGGTTTCGACTATCGTGCCTCCGCTCCCGCCATCCGCCCGGATCAAAGAGGCGGACAACAGCCTCCCCGCCGGCACACCTCCGCTCCCCAGCAGTCAGGCGGAGGCGGAAGCAACCGTCCGCAGTCCGGCCCGGGAAATCCCAAGCCGACGCGCCCGCGCCAGTGGGAATGGAAGAGCCGCAGGGGCGGAAACGCCCGGTAGGCTGGGCGCGATCTTCATCGGAGCAGCGGACAGCCATGTCCGCTAAACCATTGCAGCAGGAAATCAGATCGAACCGAGCAGAGGATCTCGTCTGCGATCAGGGCAGTCCGCAACTCCTTACGACAACGGCCTCGGCGGTCCCTGACGGCTGCGGCGTTGACGGGCGGAATTGTCCGGCTTGCGCACCAGGCTCAACGTGGAATTGCTCTTGCGCTGACGGGCAGCCGTCTTCTCCGCCGCCCCGGCGTGCGTCAGGCGGATCATCCCGCCGGCCTCCGGCGAAAGCTCGACCAAGTTCGCGGCCATCAGCTCCGTCACCATTTCTTTGGAGATGCGAGGCGTCGCCCAGTGGGGATGAATTTCGCGCAGATAAAAGCGCCTCTCTCCTTCGGTCATGCCCGACTTTCCCCGCGCCGGCCGGCCAACGCGAGGGAGAATAGAAACTTTGTTTTCCGCATTATTTCTTCCCGCCCTGAAAATGTTCCAGTCCATGTTTGACTCAGGACGATTCCGTGAGAGCATGTGCGGCCTTTTTCAATTCCAGAATCAGGATGCCAAACAAAATGTTGAAATCAAAAGCCGCACGGTCCAAGCGCGACACCGTGAAACCCTCGCGCCGCAAAGCGGGTGAACCCTCCGCCGCCCCCGCGACCAAGTCACGTGCCGCCGCTTCGCCCAAGGAAGGCGACAGCGCGGACGCTTTTGCCAAGGCCGCCGGCGACCCAAAGACCGCCCCGACGCCAGCCACGGGCAACGATCTCATCGCCGACAAGCTCCGTGAACTCGTCATCATCGCCAAGGAGCAGGGCCACCTGACCAGCGATGACATTGACGACGCGCTTGTGGACTGCCCGGTCACGCCCGAGATGCTGGACGAGATTTATTCCAAGCTCACCGCGCTTGAAATCCGCGTCGTGGACCAGGCTGATGCCGACGGCGTGAAACAGCCGGAGGCGGAGGAAGCCGAGGAGACGACCAAGGTTCCCTTCGACGGTCTCGATGATCCGGTCCGCGTGTACATGCGCCAGATGAGCAAGGTGCCGCTGCTCAACCGCGAGCAGGAAGTCGCCATCTGCAAGCGCATCGAAGAAGCCGACCTTGAACGGAAAAAAATTCTCTACCGTCTCGGCTTCGCCGCGAAGGAGCACATCGCCCTCGCGGAAAAGTTAATGGCCGATCCGCCCCGCGAACGCTTCGACCGCGTCGTCTCGGACAGCCGACTGGAAAATCGTGAGGCGCATCTCAAGGCCCTCCGCGTGCTCGTGAAAAAAGTCCGCGCGCTCGACGATCAGACCGACGAGAAGTTTGCCCAGTGGCAGGCCGCGCCGTCCGCCGCCGTGAAGGCGAAGCGTTGGATCGAGTTCCGCGAATTGGATCAAAAACTCCAGAACACCTTCGCCAAGTTTCATTACAAGCCCTCGGTTCTTGAGGACATGATGCTCGTGGCCCAGAACGTCCACGACCAGATGCAGAACAGTTGGCGCATGGTCTCCACGATGGAGAGTCGCGCCAAATCCAAGGAAGCCTCCGCCCTCGTCAGCGGCGAGCAGCAAAAGATCAAGGCCCTCGAAGAACTCGTGCGGATGCCGCGCGAAGATTATTTGAAAGCGCATCAGCAGTTGCGCGCCTGCGAGGCGACCGGCGACCGCGCCCGCAAAGACATGGCCGAGGCCAACCTGCGGCTCGTGATTTCCATCGCCAAAAAATACATCAACCGTGGCCTGCCCTTCCTCGATCTGATTCAGGAAGGCAACATCGGCCTGATGCGCGGCGTGGAGAAGTTTGAGTATCGCCGCGGCTACAAATTCTCGACTTACGCGACGTGGTGGATCCGTCAGGGCATCACGCGCGCCATCGCGGATCAGGCGCGCACCATCCGCATCCCGGTTCACATGATCGAAGTGTTCGGCAAGCTGATGCGCGTGCAGAAGGAGTTGTTCCAAACCTTCGGGCGTGAAGCCACGACGGAGGAACTCGCCGAGGAGTTGAATCTTCCCGCCGACCGCGTGCGTGCGATTCTGAAGATGATTCAGAACCCGATCTCAATGCAGGCCACCGTGGGCGACGACGACGCCACCTTCGGCGACTTCATCGAGGACAAGCAGGCCGAAAGCCCGATGGACATGGCCTCGACCAGCCTGCTCAAAGGCAAGCTCGGCGAAGTGCTCAAGACGCTCACCGAACGCGAGCGGCACATCCTCGAGATGCGCTTCGGCCTGATTGACGGCACGCGCCGCACGCTCGAAGAAGTCGGCACGCAATACAAAGTCACACGCGAACGCATCCGCCAGATCGAGGCGAAGGCGCTCCGCAAGCTGCGTCACCCGACGCGCTCAGTGCATCTCAAGGGCTTCCTTGACGTGCCCGAAATGGTGGCGGCATGAGCGAGATGAGCAACACGAGCAACGTCATCTACAAGGAGGTGCGCGCCACCGCGAGCACCTCCTGGCAGCAGCACGCGGAGGAGCACGCCGCCAATGGCACGAGCTTCGTGGTGCGCCCGTTCAACAAGCAGATGCACTGGCCGTTTCTGGAAGAACTGCGCGAACGATTCCAATTGGTCGCTACGTTCAACGCTTTGGAACGCGCCGCTTACTTCGACGTCCGGCGCTGAGACACAGACAAGGCGAAGCGATGGACAGCCATACCCGCCGTTGCTGCGCTCCGGAAGACCAGCCCTCCATCGCCACCTCCGCGACTGCGGACATGGCTGTCCGCTCCTCGCTCGCTCAATGCCCAAGCATCCAAGGGCGGCGGTTCTGCTTCGTGGAGTATTGCAGCGCGGGTTTGCCGTTCTTCGGATTCACACGCGGCTTAGCAGTCTTGTGACCGTGCGAGCAACCTGAGCCGCAAACATGCGGCGCGTGAGCACTGCGCTCATTGCGCTCGTGGGCCATGCGATTTCCCGGCTGCATGGCGCGCAGGTTGATGACCGCGAAAACCTTCGGCGACTCTTGGCCGCAGTGCGGACAGTCCGCCGGCAGGCTCGAACGGTCGAGGCTGCGGAGTTCGGTGAAGGGGCCGCAGTCGCGGCACTCGAATTCATAGACAGGCATGGCGTTCCTTACTTGCAGACCGAGAGGTCGGTTTTACCCGTGACCATTTTCTTGGGGCCGAACGCATTCGGCATGATGTCGAACTGGAAGATCTCCGTGGGCAGAAAGAGCGTGGCGCACGCGTTCGGAATATCCACGATGCCGCTGATATGCCCCTCGACGGGTGCGGTGCCGAGAATCGCGTAAGCCTGCTCGCCGGTGTAGCCGAACTTCTTCATATACTCGATGGCGTTCAGACAGGCGCGGCGATACGCCACATGCGCGTCCAGGTAGTATTGCTTGCCCTCCTCGTCCACCGAGATGCCTTCGAAGATCAAGTGACGCAGGTAACGCGGCTCGACCGGGCTGGGCTGGAAGATGGGATTCACGATGCCGTATTTCGCCACGCCGCCTTTGATCAAACTCACGCGCAGGTCGAGCCAGCCCGCCATTTCAATCGCGCCGCAGAACGTGATTTCGCCGTCGCCTTGCGAGAAGTGAATGTCGCCCATCGAGAGTCCTCCGCCCTTCACATAGACGGGGAAATAAACCTTCGAGCCGCGGCTGAGATTCTTGATGTCGCAGTTGCCGCCATGTTCGCGCGGCGGCACGGTGCGCGCGGCTTCCTTCGCCGCGACCTTCGCCTTGTCCTTCGACATGCGACCGAGATGCGCGGTCTCGGCGTGCGGCAGCGCCGCGAGCGGAGGCACGCGCTTCGGGTCAGTGGCGACGAGCGCAGCCTCGCGCTTGTTCCAAGTGTCGAGCAGCTTTCGCGAAGGCAGGCAACCAATCAGTCCAGGGTGCATGATGCCCGCGAACTCCACCTTCGGAATCTGCGGCGACGATGTGTACACGCCGTGAAAATCCCACACTGCCTTGCGCGCCTTCGGATAATGGTCCGTGAGAAATCCGCCGCCATTCTCCTTGGCGAAAATTCCGGTAAAGCCCCACTCGGATGTCGGCATTGAGCCGATGTCGAGAATGTCCACGACGAGTAAGTCGCCCGGCTCCGCGCCTTCCACGGCAATCGGGCCGCTGAGGTAATGCACTTTGGTCAGATCGATATCACGCACATCGCTGGCGTTGTTGTCGTATTTGATCTGCCCGCCGGTCCAGTCCACGCACTCGACGCGGAATTCGTCGCCGGGCTTGACGGTCGCGACCATCGGAATGTCCGGGTGCCAGCGATTGTGAATCACGTCCTGCTGGTCGGCGGGAGTGTTGAGGTCAATTTTGATCAGTGGTTTGGCCATAACTGAATTGAGTTTTGAGTTTGGTAGTTTGGCAGGAAATTCCTGGTGAAAGTCAGACCGCGAGGAGTTGCCTCACGCGCGCCGCATCCACGCGCTCGCGCAAATCTTCGTGAATGATGCGCCCGCGCTCGATGACCATGAGCCGGTCACACGCGTCGAGCACGAAGCTCAAGACTTGCTCGGTGACGATGA
This sequence comes from Akkermansia sp., assembly GCA_043758205.1. Lineage (GTDB taxonomy): Bacteria > Verrucomicrobiota > Verrucomicrobiia > Limisphaerales > SIBH01 > JANNGC01. The sequence continues at coordinate 8,441 of JAYVNY010000150.1, read as the reverse complement.
TGGTGATGTCGCGCATCTTGCGAATCTCCCGCAGCACCTTGGCGATGTCCTTGATGATGGACGGCTGGATGCCCTCGGTCGGCTCGTCGAGGATGAGCACTTTCGGTTTCGTGAGCAGCGCACGCGCGATGGCGAGCTGCTGCTGTTGCCCGCCGGAAAGGTTGCCGCCCTTGCGGTTCTTCATCTCGCGCAACACCGGGAAGAGCGAATAAATCTCGTTCAACTCGGACTCCTCCACGTTGTCTCTCACGGCGGTCATCATGTTTTCCAGCACGGTAAGATTCGGGAAAATCATCCGCCCCTGCGGCACGAAGGCCAGGCCCTCGTTCACGCGTTGATGCGTCTCCAGTTTGGCGATGTCTTTCCCGCCGATGAGGATCGCCCCACCCTTGTGCGGCAGGATGCCCATGAGCGTCTTGAGCAAGGTGGTCTTGCCCATGCCGTTGCGCCCGACAATGGCGAGAATCTCGCGGGGCGCGACTTTGAATGACAAGTCCTGGATGACTTTGCTCTGGTTGTAACCGGCGTTGAGGTGGGCGACTTCAATCATAAATTTAGTGGCCGAGGTAAACGTCCTGGACAGTTTGATTCGCACGCACTTCGTCCATGGTGCCTTCTGCGAGAATTTTCCCGAGGTGCAGCACGGTGACTTTCTTCGCAATGCGCGACACGAAATCCATGTCGTGCTCGATGATGATGATTGAGCGGTTGTCGCTGATGCGCTGGAGCAACTCCCCCGTCTGCTCGCGCTCGGCGGAACTCATGCCCGCGACCGGCTCGTCGAGCATCATCAACTCCGGCTCCTGCATCAGCAGCATCCCGATCTCCAGCCACTGCTTCTGGCCGTGGCTGAGAAACGCGCCTTCGATGTGCAGCGAGTCCTGGAGAAAAATTTCCTGCGCGACTTTCTGAATGCGCTCTTCGACATCCGCCGTGCGTTTGAAAGTCAGCGCGCCGAACACGCCGCGCCCGCGCGGGAACGACACTTCGAGGTTTTCGTACACCGTCAGGTTCTCGTAGATGCTCGGCGTCTGAAATTTTCGCCCGATGCCCGCGCGCACGATGGTGTGCTCGGGCAGCCCGAGCATCTCGCGGTTGTGGAACTTGATGCTGCCGCTGGTCGCGCGGGTCTTGCCGCAGATCATGTCCAGCACCGTGGTTTTGCCCGCGCCGTTTGGCCCGATGATGACACGCAACTCTTTCGGATCCACGTAGAGATTGAGCGAATCAACCGCCTTGAAGCCATCGAAGGAAACGGTGAGGTCTTCAATCGCCAGCAGGTAATCAGTGTTGGAAGCCATAAATCATTTCGAGGTTCAGGGCCGCAGGTTTGCGGGTTTGCCGTCGGCAACGGGAGGACCTTCCAGCAACCGCCTCTTCGCGGCGCGCACCCAGTTCTTGCCGTAATCCACCCACACACCGGCGAGACCGTCCGGCATCAGCACGACCACGAAAATGAACAGGCCACCCATCGCGAAGAGCCAGAGCTGCGGGAAATTTTCGGAGAAAAGACTCTTGCCGCTATTGACCAGCAGCGTGCCGTACACCGCACCGAGCAAAGATTTTTTCCCACCCACTGCGGCGAAGATGACCATCTCAATCGAAGGCACGATGCCGACCAGCGACGGCGAAATGAATCCCACTTGCAGCACGAACATCGCGCCGCCGATGCCGCTGATCATCGCCGCGAGGCAGAAGATGAAAATTTTGAAGTTGGAGACATCGTAGCCGGAGAACCGCACGCGATCCTCCTTCTCGCTCATCGCATTCAAGATGTTGCCCATCTTTGACGACAGCACCCAGCGCGAGAGCATGATGCACGCGAAGAGCAGCGCCACGCTGGCGAAGTAGAGAATATATTGCGCGTGCTTGGTGCGAATGTCCCAGCCGAGCAGCGTGCGCAAGTCGGTGATGCCGTTGCGCCCCCCGGTCACGCCCTGGTTGCCATCAATGCCCAGCGAGACAATCAGCGCGATGGCCTGCGTGATGATGGCGAAATAGACGCCGCCCACGCGCCGTTTGAACATCGCGGTGCCAATGATGTAGGCGAGAACGGTCGGCACCACGAGGATGGCCAGCGTGGCGAAGGGAAAGCTTTTGAACGGCACCCAGAACCCAGGCAGGTGGGTGATCTGATTCCAATCCATGAAATCGGGAAGGCCCGGCGTGGATTGAATCTTGGTGCTGATCGGGTCAGAGGCTTCGAGCTTGAGAAACATCGCCATGCAGTAGCCGCCGAGTCCGAAGAACACGCCCTGACCCAGACTCAACACGCCCGCATTGCCCCACAACATGACCAGGCCGACGGCGACGAACGCGTAAGTGAGATATTTACCCACGAGGTTGAGCCGGAAGATGTCCAGCGTGCTCGGCAACACCACGACGAGAATGATGGCGAGAACCAGATTGCCGATGAGTCCCTCTTTGCTTCCAAACAATCGCTTCGTGACTTGGTTCATAGTTGATTCGTGTCGGGGAAAAATTTCAGGCGCGGCGCACTTTGCTCTGGAACAAGCCCTGCGGGCGGATCATCAGGATGACCACAATGGCGAGCAGCGTGGCGACCTTGCCCATCGTGCCTTGCAGGAAAAACTCGGAGATGGACTGCGTTTGCGCGATGCCGAACGCCGAGGCCATCGTACCGATCAAACTCGCGGTCCCGCCGAAGACCACGACGAGAAACGTGTCCACGATGTAGCGCGAGCCGCTGTCGGGACCAGTCGAACCGATGGTCGTGAAGGCCGCACCCGCCACGCCCGCGATGCCGCAGCCGATGGCGAAGGTCAGACGGTCCACCCTCTTCGTGTTGATGCCGACGGCGGAACTCATCACGCGGTTCTGCACCGTGGCGCGCATCCGCAAACCACCGCGCGTCCTGAAGGTGAAGAACACGACCAGTGCCGTGATGAACAACGTGAGGCCCATCACGAACACGCCGTTGATCGGGATGTCAATCGTCGCCGTGGGTTTGAAGGAACCCATCAGCCACTCTGGCAGCGTGGGCGTCACTTCACGCGCGCCGAACGTGGAGCGGAAAGTCTGTTGCATGATGAGGCTTAGTCCCCACGTCGCGAGCAGCGTGTCGAGCGGACGTTTGTAGAGGAATCGGATCAGCCCCCACTCCACCAAGTAGCCCAGCGTGCCGGACACAAAGAACGCAATGACGATGGCGATGAGGAAATAGTAGGGCTGGAACGCGGGCGCAAACTTCGTGGTCAGTGTCGAGCAGAGATAAACGGTGTAAGCACCTGCGGCCATGAACTCGCCGTGCGCCATGTTGATGACGCCCATCTGGCCGAAAATGATCGCCAGTCCGAGGGCCATCAGCAGCAGCACGCTGAAGAGACTCAGCCCGGCAAAGCTCTGCATCGTGAAAATCGAAACCAGTTCACTCGAAGAATAGGCGGCCAGCATCATAGTCGTTGTTCAGTTCACTTGGATTTTCTTTCTCTCTCCAGGAGGGCGGCTCGTCACCCACCACAATGCGAGCCGCCCTCCCTCTTTCAATCACGCATACACAACCAAATCATTGATAGCCCTTCGGGAACGGGTCCGGCTCGATGAGCGCGGATTCATAAAGCACGTTGGCCTGGCCATCGAGACGCCACTGGCCGATGCGCAGCTTGCTCCAGAGGTGATGATTGTCGTGCAGCTTCACGTAACCCTCGGGCGCGATGGTGAGTTCGATGCCGGGCGAGGCCGCCGCGACTTTATCCACGTCGAAGCTGCCGGCCTTCTCGACCGTCGCCTTCCACAACCACGGCCCGAGATAGGCCGCCTGGGTCACGTCGCCGATGACGGAGTTCTTGCCGTACTTCGCCTTGAAGGCCTCGACGAACTTCGCGTTGTTCGCATTGGTGAGGCTTTGGAAATATTTCATCGCGGAGTAGAAGCCGACGAGGTTCTCACCGCCGATGCCGAGCACTTCATCTTCCGTGGTGGAGATGGTGAGCAGCGTCTGCTTGTCGGAGGTGATGCCCGCCGCCTTGAGCTGCTTGTAGAAGGCCACATTGCTGCCACCCACGATGATGGCGTAGATGACGTCGGGCTTCTTGAGTTTGATCTTGTTGATCAGCGAGCCAAAGCTGGTGCTGCCCAGCGCGTAGTATTCTTCACCAACGACCGTGCCCTTGAGCACGTTCTCGATGTGCTTGCGCGCAATCTTGTTGGAAGTTCGCGGCCAGATGTAGTCCGATCCGATGAGGTAAAAGGTCTTCGCCTTCTTCTCCTTCGCGATCCAATCGAGTCCGGCGATGATCTGCTGCGTCGCCTCCTGGCCCGTGTAGATGACGTTCTTTGATTGCTCCAAACCCTCGTAAAACGTGGGGTAATAAAGCATTCCGTTCTCTTTCTCGAAGACCGGCAACACCGCCTTGCGCGAGGCGGAAGTCCAGCAGCCGAACACCGCCGCGACCTTGTCGTTCACGAGCAGCTTCTTCGCTTTCTCGGCGAAGGTCGGCCAGTCGCTCGCGCCGTCCTCGACGATGATTTTGATTTTGCGACCGAGCACCCCGCCCATCGCGTTGATCTGTTCGATGGCTAACTGCTCGGCCTGGATCGATCCGGTCTCGCTGATCGCCATCGTGCCGGTGGCGGAATGAAGCTGCCCAACGGTCACGGTGTCATCCGTGACGGCGAGGCCGGTGGTGTTGACTTTGGCCGTGGGGAAATCTGCCGCCGACATGGTGCTGGTCACCAAGATCAGGGAGACGCAGAGGCACGTCAGCAGCTCGCGCGTGAATTTGTAGAAGGTTTTCATGTGAGTTTTCGTTTTTGTTCAGAGAAATGACCGCAATATTTTGGGTGTTCGTTTGGGTAACGACCGACGCGAGTCTTTAGCAGCGCAGGTGCCAAGAGCTTTTCGCGTCCGTCTCCGGCTGACGAGGTGTGAAAGTTGTTTCTGATTTTGATCCGATGGGGCCGTACTTTGATCAACTCCTCCGCGCATTAAACCAGAACAGAAAAGGAGTGTACGCCATTCATGCGCGCGCAGCACGCGCGGCAGCGAATCAATTCATCCATGCGCGCCATTGATGCGCTGCAAAGTTTTCCCGACCACGCCGCCGCGTATTCATCCTCGGCTCACGACACGGCACTGTGCGTTTCGAGACTCACTGTTGCATTTCATCCACCGGGATATTTTCCAACGCGTGAGCAGTCCAAGCGACCGTTGAAAAAGGTGTGGCTCAGACTGATCGCCTGTCTCGCCCCTGCGGCGGGACGATCAGAATTTGTACACAATCGACGTGATGAGTTTCACGTCGTTGTGCTTGCGCCCGAGGGCCGGCTCGTTGTCGTAGGTGTCTTGCAAGACGCCCCGCAGCAGCACTTTTTCGGTGATGGCCGCTTCGATGCCGAGTTCGGCGATGAGCAGGTAGTTGGAGAACCGATCAATCTGCGGAATCACGTCGAAGGACTGCCATAGTTTTGCCTTGGGCGCGAACTTGTGCTCGAAGCGGTCGCCGAAGCGCAGCGCCGCGTACTGGTTGTCCACTTCGCCCTGCCGCTCGAAGACGCCCGAGGGGCCGAGTTCAAACGCCAGCTTCGTCTTCGGATTCTTGACCACGTAATAGCCCGCCAGCGGGCTGACGGTGACGCGGTATTTCAAATCCGCAATCGCGTCATGCACGTAGTCCACGCGTCCGCCGCTGTAGAACCGTTCGGTGAAAAGATAGTTGAACTGTCCGTAAGCCTGGAAGTTGGCCGCCGTGGTGCGCGTCTCCTCGTCCTCCTCACCACGCCGGGTGGTCGCCGTGCCGTAGGAACCGGCGGCTCCGAGCAGCACCTCGCTGTTCGTGGCCTTGCGCAGCGCCTTGAAAGTCAACGTGGTCAGCAACGTGTCGCTGTTGCCGCGCGTGAGCGTGAGTCCCGCCGCCAGCGTGGCGTCCCAGCGGTTCGTCATCGCCGCCGCGTGCAGCGATGCGCCTGGCCAAAGAACGCTCATCGCCAGCAGCGCGAGGAACGTGACTCGAATACTTTTCATGCGCGTGAACTGACTGACTTCTTGGCGCGGACATTCGATTGGATTCACGCGCGGAGCGTCAGGGTTTTTCTGACGCATGATGAGGCGGGAAAAGCGGCGAGAGAGGTTCCGTCACTCGCCGCGCCGGTTCAGGCGCTCGCGACGAGGCGAAGCAAATTGCTCCGCGTTTTCTTTGGCCGGCGGACGCGGCGTGCCACGGCCTTCGACTTCCGGTGCGACTTGCGAGACATCCTCGACGGCGTAGGGCGTGCCGTCCGCGTGCTGATAAAACTTTTTCATCTCGTCGAGATTAAACGGGCGTGAACCACGGCGTCCGAAGACCACAGTTTGATTTCCGGTTTCATCCACCACGCGATCCCGGTCCAGTCCGCGCGAGACGGCGACCGCCTCGCCGTGCGTCGGATACGTAGCGATGAGCTTCGGGCTCGGCTTCGGACTGAAACCCATGTGACCCGGCACCGTGTCGGGGGAAATCATCTGCAAGACGCGCATCCCGTTTTTACCATCGGCAACGAGCGCATACATCGAGGCGTTCACTGAGCCGATTTGTACGGCGCGCGAGTCGTTCAATGCGCCGCCCGCGTTGAACATTTCTTCGAGGCGCGGCCTCTCGGGATTCTCGATGTCAACGATGGCCAGTCCCTCCGCACCGTTCGGCACGTAGGCATAAGTGCGCGCCACATAGAGCCGGCCCGCCTGCTGGAGCGGCACCGTTGCACCCGCGACGAGCTTCGGCCGTGACGGCGTGCTGATGTCGATCACTTTCAACCCCTCGTCATCGCACACGAAGGCGTAACGGAACTGCACCGCGATGTGCTTGGGATTCTTCAAGCCCTCGCTCAGCTCGCCGAGCAGTGACGGCGCGATCAACTCGGTGTTGCTCAGCCCGAGCACGAACAAACCCTTCGCACCGACCACGAAGAGATTCGTTCCCGCCATGAAACTGTGCATCGCGCCCGTGAGCTTGCCGTCAGGATTGTAGCGAACCGTCTGCAAGCTTTTGTCCAAGAAGTTGTTGTTGGGATTGCCATCCACCAGCGTTTCCACGGTGGTCATCACAAGTCCTTCTTCGCGGTCGGTGATGAAGACCCACGCGTAGATCAGACTGATCTTCTGCTCGTCGTTCCCCGTGTAGATCGTGACCATCTTGCCAGGCTGATTGATCGGGTCGAGTTCCACCACGCTGTTGCTCGGATACGCCAGCCGCGTGGGATCAATGCCCAGCGTGCTCGGCAGCGTGACGCTAGTCGCATACTTGGTGTCGATGCGCGTGCGCTGGCCGAGCGGCGACACCGGCGTGCTGATGATGCGCTCGCTGAAGCCCTTGTTATCAATGTTCGCCACGTCGAAGACTTCGAAGCCGTCCGCGCCGTTGGCCGTGTAGAGGTATTCGCCGCGCAAGGTGAGATCGAGAATTTCCTTCCCGCCGTGATGATAGGCCTCCTTCAACTGGCCGTGATTCTTCTCCGTGTGCGCGGCGTAGTTGTCGGGATACGCGAGCTTGTGCAAATGACTGCCCAGCGCCGCCTGCGGTTCATCGCGCTCCGTCCATGCGACCGCTTCCAGCCCGTGCTTGCCTTCACCGACGTAGGCGTAGCGCCCGAAGAAATTCACCGTGCCGGTGCCGAAGCCGAGCAGCGACGCCATCCACGCGTTGTTGTCGTTGTCCTTCGACACATGGCAGTCGGCGCAATTCTTGGTTGTGCCCTTGCCGCTCGTGGTGTGCGGGAAATGCGGATTGTAAGCCTGCCCGCTGTAGCCCTCCGCGCTCACCGTTTGCTGCTGCGAGTAAATCCATTCGCGCTGGCCGTTCTGCGATCCGACGATCACCGCGCTCGACGAACGCAGCACCGCGAGGCGGTGCTTCTTCACCGTGGAATCAATGCCGAGTTGAAACGCGTCGTCGCGCACGACCTGCGGATTGTAGGGCGTGTAGTTGCGAGTGATCAGTCCCTCGAACTTGTTTGCCGCCACACGCTGGTTCGCTCGCATCGGCAGATGACAGCCGTAGCACGCCGTGGCCCACGACGAGTGACAGACCTGGCAGGAAACATTCTTGTTGTCGTGCGCGAGATCGGGGCAGTTGCCCTGCGCGTCGCGGAAGGCGGGAATGTCGCCCCACGATTTACCATCGCGCTGCATCGTTTTCGCGTAACGGCTTTTCTCGTTGTACTTGTGCGACGTGGGATCAATGGTGTCGCGCGTCTGCGGCACTTCCCAGCGCACGTCGGGACTCATCGAGGAACGCTGAAACAATTTCTTGCCCTCCCAGGTGAAGCGCGGACCCCACGGCGTGATGCCCTTGCCCAAGTCCACCGGCTGGCCATCCGCGCCCGTGGCGTTGCCCGTGGTCAACAGCGTCGGGCGCTTGTCCACCGTGCCGTGGCAATCAATGCACTCGACCGTCGTCGCCGCGCGCGGCTCGCCGTAGAGCTTGCCGTTGCCATGCACATCCATG
>JAYVNY010000149.1:0-8358 GCA_043758205.1 Akkermansia sp. | reverse complement strand
CAACTCACCAAGCTCGGCATCGCGCGCACGTTTCAGAACATCAGGTTGTTCGCGAGCCTGAGCGTCTTCGACAACGTGCGGGCTGCCGTGCAAGTGCATCGGCCACACGGCATTCGCGATGCGCTGTGGCGCGGGCGCGGCTTCCGCGATGGCGAGAGCGCGGTCGAGAAGCAGGTGCTGGAGTTGCTCGACGTTTTCAAACTCGGACGTTTCCGTCACTCGGAGGCCAAGAGCCTGCCCTACGGCGATCAACGCCGCTTGGAAATCGTCCGCGCGCTTGCCACGCAGCCCAAGCTGCTCCTGCTCGACGAACCTGCCGCCGGCATGAACCCGACGGAGAAAGTCGAACTGATGAAGACCATCCAGTTCGTGAAGGACAAGTTCCGCATCGCCGTGCTGCTGGTCGAACATGATATGCAAGTGGTGATGGGCATTTGCCAACGCATCGTGGTGCTCGATTACGGCGTGAAGATTGCAGAAGGAACGCCGGACGAAATCCGGCGCGATTCGAAGGTGATCGAAGCCTATCTAGGTGAACCGAAAGCCGTGTGAAAGCCATGACAAACGAATTTCATTCACGGTGGGGCGGCTTTTTTTTAAGCGCAGAGGCGCAGAGACGCAGAGAGGCAGAGGAGGAAAACAAAAGAGGATTTTTTCTCCACTCGGTCTTCTCTCCCTCTCTGCGCCTCTGCGCCTCTGCGGTAAAATTCATCCGCTCAAGAATGGACGCTCTGCCAACTCCTCGCGCCACGGTTTGTTTTCCCCGATGAATTCCAATTCCACATTCAGCTCCTCGCCCGTGCTGGAGGTGAAAAACCTCACGGTGAACTACGGCGTCATTGGCGCGCTGCACGACATCTCGTTCTCCATCCAGCGCGGCGACATCGTGACGTTGATCGGCGGCAATGGCGCGGGGAAGACCACGACGTTGCGCGCGATTTCGGGATTGGTGAAAGCGGCGAGCGGCGAAGTGATCTACGAGGGCGCGAACATCACCAACACGCCGGCGCATCAACTGGTGGCCCTTGGTCTCGCGCATGTGCCGGAAGGCCGCATGGTCTTCGCGAATCTCACGGTCATGGAAAATCTCCGCATGGGCGCCTATCTGCGGCGCGATGATTTCCAGCCGGAACTGGATTACGTCTTCAACATCTTCCCGCGCCTGAAGGAACGGGAGAAACAAATCTCTGGCACGCTCTCGGGCGGCGAGCAGCAGATGCTGGCCATCGCCCGCGCGCTGATGAGCAAGCCGAAGTTCCTGATGCTGGACGAGCCGTCGCTCGGCATCGCGCCGCTCCTGGTGAAAACGATCTTCGAGAAGATCGTGGAGATTAACCGCGAGCAAGGCATCACGATCCTGCTGGTGGAACAGAACGCCAATCTCGCGCTGGAAATTTCCAGGTTCGGCTACGTGCTGGAGACCGGGCGGATCATTTTGCAGGACAGCGCTGCCGCTTTGCGCCAGGACCCGAAGGTGAAGAGCGCGTATCTGGGCGGGTGAACGGCGCGACCCCGCGCACAACTTATTCACTGCCGGGATTCCAGCCCCATCCCGCACGGTGAACAACTTTTCCAACCCGTGATTCATGCCTATGAACATTGGTTAAAACTTGCCTCATAGTTTTCCATGCGGTGAACAACCCGGTGCATATGATTCAGTTCACGGAACGAAAAGTTCTGCTAGTCTCTTCCCCGTTCATTGAAAGAACGACGGGCGGTTGAAAATGAAAGTTGTCAGCCACCCGTTCAGGATAATCCCGGGCGACCGGGGAAAGATTGGACCAGGCTGGTTGGTTCAGTCCCTCTTGGAGCGATGGCGCAAGCCGCGTGGGAAGGAGGCAGGATTCACTGGTTCCACGGACGGGCGTTCGCGCGCCCACCGAAACGCGAAAATGGAACCAAGCGACAAGCCGCGATGAGAAGCCGCGGCCAGTCGAGTAAAGTAGTTTGCGGGCGGTTTCGGCCCGCAGGCGAATCGCAGTGGCCCAAAGGGCCGACGGTTGTTACTGCGCACCAGCACGGAACGGATGACTCTGGCGGTCTTCGGAAACGAAGTTCCGCTCAACCAAAGACGCCGAAAGGCGGGACAATGGGAGCATGCGGTCCGGGAAGGACACGAGATCGAGGCAGGATTCGTGAAAACCTTCCGCCATGTCGGCGATGTCGAAAAAGGCACCGCTGGCCTGTGAGCGAAAAACAACCTGAGAGTGAAGAGGCGAGACCCGTGGCCCGGGGCGAACGCACGGTCAAAAGCCGTGGCTGACCCTGAGCTAAGCGGTCAAGACGCGAAGAAGATTACAGGCGTGTCTTGACCTGGTTCGCAGGCCGGTGGCGCAACCACCAGTCGAAGCGAGCTGAAAAGCCTCACTCAACAATTCCGTCGCAGCAATGCGCGGGACGGCCCTGCTACGAGGCCGACAACTCCGCTTGCCGTGGAGAATGGCGTCGGGAAGCCGGCAGCCCTCGCGAGAGGAGCGCCCAATGTCGGCATGGGAAAGAGAGCGTGGCGCACTCCCAGCACCCACTTTCGGGCCCGTCGGTCGCAAGACTGGCGGGCCCGTTTGTTTTTCCGGCGCGCGGACATTCCTGTCCGCAGCGGGCCACTGCGTCGTGTGCCAAGATTTCTTCCACGCCCTCTTCCATTCGTGGCTTGCTGCGGACAGGAATGTCCGCGCGCCGTCACCTTTCCCTCGCCCTCGCCGTCTCCGGCGTTTCCTCGTTCGCGCTTGAATCGAATTTGCGCGCGGGTTCGGAGTCATTAAAAAAGTCTCATGCACGAAACAACGGGTGAAGCAGTGTCGAAACGCGCAGGCCATTTTGGAAAATGGTTCGCGGTGGTGGCGGCCTGGGCGGCCGTTTTTTTGGCTGGCTGCACCGCCGCGCACCATCGCCGCGCGGCGGACAGGGAAGTTTACGGCATCGTGCAGCAGGCCGAGTGGCAGGTTTTTGGAAAGACCAACGCATTCAACATAGACACCGCCTATTCCGCGCGGAAGCCCAGAGAGATTCTTCCCCCGGAACTGATTGAAGACCGTCTGCAGACCAACCGCCGCACGCTGACCATTGAAAACGCCCTCGACCTCGCGGTGCATAACAGCCGCGATTACCAGACGGAGAAGGAGCGGCTTTTTCTCCGGGCGCTCACGCTTACCGAGCGGCGTCATGTCTTCAGTCCGCAGTTCACCCGCAAGAGCATCAGCGGGAAGTTTGAACGGGCCAGTGACGGCCAGAAGCTCGGCAAGCTCGACAGCAATTTTGAAATCACCAAGGTCTTTGCCACCGGCGGCGAAGTGAGCCTCGCGCTGGTCAATGATCTCATGCGCTACTACACGGGCGACCCGCGCCGTGAAGCGGTGTCCCTGCTCGGTCTGAAACTCACCCAACCGTTGCTGCGCGGCTTCGGGCGGAACAGCGCCGTGGTGGAAAATCTGACCCAGGCCGAGCGCAACGTCATCTACGCCGTGCGGGACTTCTCCTTTTTCCAGAACGAGTTCGCGCTGGCAATCGTGACCGACTACTTCGCGCTGCTCGAGCAGAAGGACGTGATCCGCAACCGCTACACGAACTACCTCGGGCGCGGGCGCTCGACGCAGCGTCTCGAAGCGCGCAAAGACCGCGAGAAATCCTCGGACGTGGACCAGGCGCGGCAGGCGGAACTAACCGCACGGAATAACTACGTGAACGCCGTGGCCGGCTACCGCAACTCCCTCGACCAGTTCAAAATCAAACTCGGCCTGCCACTTGGTGAAAAAATCTATCTCGACGATCAGGCGTTGACCGAAGTGAAGAACCACGGCTTGGTCTTTGCGCCGTCGGACCCGGAGCAAGCCTACCGGGTGGCCGTGGAGCGCCAGTTGCAGATTCTCAACGCCATTGATGTCTTCGAAGACCGGAAGCGGCAGATCCGCGTCGCAGTGGATGCGTTGAAGCCCGGGCTGAACCTGACCGGCAGCGCGGATCTTGGTTCCACCAAGCCGACCGACTTCACGCGGTTCAACGCCCAGAAAGTCCGGGCCGATGTCGGTCTGAATCTTGATTTGCCGCTCAACCAATTATCGCAACGCAACAACTACCGCGAGACGCTCATCAGTTTCGAAGCCGAGATTCGCAGCCTGACCCTCACCCTCGACAACTTGAAGGACGACATTGAGCGCGGGTTGCGGACGCTGGAGCAGCGGCGGCAGAACTATGAAATCCAGAAGAGCGCGCTCGAACTGGCCAACCGTCGCGTCGAAGGCGGCCTGCTACGGATGCAGGCGGGCGTGGCCGAAGTGCGCGATCTCGTCGAGGCGCAGGACGCGCAAATCGCCGCGCAGAACGCCGTGACCTCCGCCATCGTCGCCCATCAAAACGCGCGCCTGCAACTGATGCTCGCCATCGGCGCGCTCCAGACGGACGGCGAAAAATTCTGGCTCAAGGATCATCTCGCCGGATTTCTTCCGGCCAGCACAGTGGCGGAAAAGGCCGCCGCCCCGGATCAGGCCGTCCTTCCGCCCGACGAATTTTTCAACAACTGACATGAAGCAAAGCAGTCTGCCCTCGAACGTCCTCCGACTGGTGAAACAGCGGCCCATCGTCTGCGCCATCGGCGGCGCGGTGCTGGTGGTGGGAGTGGTTTTTCTCTTCGCGCGCGGACGTTCCGCGCCGGTGGCCTACAGTTCTTACCAGGTGAAGCGGGCGGATTTTCTCATCTCCATCGTCGAGGGCGGCACGCTGGAAGCGGTGGATGAAGTGAGCGTGCGCAATGAAGTCGAAGGCACCGCGCGCATCATTCGCATCGTGCCCGAGGGCAGCTACGTGAAGGCGGGCGACCTGCTCGTGGAACTCGATTCCTCCGCCTCACAGGATGCCGTGAACGTGCAGCAAATTGCCGTCGAGAAGGCGCGCTTCTCCCTCATCCAGGCCGAGCAGCAACTGGACATTCAAAAGATCACCGCCGACACGGATTTGCAGGCGGCGGATTTGAAAGTGGAATTCGCCGAGACGGATTTCAAAAAATATCTCGAAGGCGAGGCCCGCCAGTTGGAGCGCAACGCGCAGATCGAAATCACCAACGTCGTCGAGTCGCTGGCCATCGCCCGCGACCGCCTCGAATGGACGCGCAAGCTCTACACCAACGGCTTCGAGACCAAGAGCACGCTGGACAAGGACACGCTCACCGTCTCGCAGAGCGAACTGAAACTGGAACAGGCGTCGAACACGCTCTGGATGCTGCGTGAGTTCGACGCGAAGAAAAAGCGCCGCGAACTGGAAGCGGCGGTCAACGAAGCGCAACAAAATCGCGAGAAGGTGAAGCTCCAGGGCGACCGCATCAAAGCCCAGTACCAGGCCGACGTGGCGACGCAGAAAAGCACGCTCGAACTCAGCCAGAACAAACTCGAACGCGACCTGAAGCAACTGACCGCCACGAAAATTCACGCGCCGCAGGATGGCCTCGTGGTCTATTCCGGCGGCGGTGGCGGCGGTGGCGGACGTTTCAGCAACGAGTCCATGATCGAGGAGGGTGCGGTGGTGCGGAACCGTCAGGAGTTGATCAAGCTGCCGGACGTTTCGCAGATGAAGCTGCTCGTGCGCATTCACGAGTCGCACATCAACCAGGTTCACGTCGGGCAGCTCGCGTTCGTGGTGCTTGATTCGATGCCCGATCAGCGTTTGCGCGGCGTGGTCAACAAGGTCGGTATTTTGCCGGACAGCGGGATGCGCTGGAGCAATCCGAATTTGAAAGTGTATGCCACGGAAATTCTCGTCACCGATCCGTTGCCGGATGTGAAGCCCGGCGTTTCCGCCCGCGCCGAGGTCATCATCACGAATCTCAACGACGTGCTGACCGTGCCCATCCAGTCCGTCTCCACGCGCAAGGGCGAGCAGGTGGTGTTCCTCGCCAGCGCCCCGGACCAGCCGGTGAAGGTCGAGGTGGGGATGTATAACACCAAGTTCATCGAAATCACCTCGGGCTTGAAGGAAGGCCATCAGGTGTTGCTCGCGCCGCCGTTCAACATGGATGAAAAGGATCTCGGTGGCGCGGTTTTCACGGAGGGCGAGGCGATCCCGGGCGCAACCTCCAATCAAGTTGTGCGGCCCGCCCGCCACCGTGAGGAACCCGCAGGTCTGCCGGTTGGAAAGGGCAGCAGTGGAGGCAGTCCGCGTGAGCGGGACGGAAAAGGCGTGGCCGGCACGGCGCCGCGTGGGGCGGTGGGCAGTGGCAGCCGAAGCAACTGGCAGGAGCTGATCAAACGGTTCGAGAAGAAAGACGCCGGCAGTCGCGGCCCGCGCACCGGCGCGGCACCTGAACCTGGCGCGCGGTGATCATCGCATCACGAATGTCACCGATTGATTCCATCATCCGCCTCGAAGGGCTGGAGAAGCGCTACGTGCTCGGCGGCGAAGTCGAGGTGCGGGCCTTGCGCGGCGTGGACCTGGACGTGAAGCGCGGCTCGTATGTCGCGATCATGGGACCGTCCGGCTCCGGCAAATCCACGATGCTGAATCTCATCGGCTGCCTCGACCGTCCGACGGCGGGCCGCTATATCCTCGGCGGTGTGGATGTGTCCGCGATGCCGGACGATGAATTGTCCGAGGCGCGCGGGCGCACCATCGGTTTCATTTTCCAGTCTTACAATTTGATCGCCCAGCTCACGGTCATCGAGAACATCCAGGTGCCGCTCATCTATCAGGGCAAGGACGTGCGCCAGCATTACGACCAGTGCGTGGAACTGGCGAAACTGGTCGGTCTCGGCGAGCGCCTCGATCATCGTCCGAACCAGCTTTCCGGCGGCCAGCAGCAGCGCGTGGCCATCGCGCGTTCGCTGGTCAACGATCCGCTCCTGCTCCTCGCGGATGAACCCACGGGCAATCTCGATTCACGCACCGGCCAGGAAGTGCTGGACCTGATGGATCGCCTGAATGGGGAGGGCAAAACCATTGTGCTCGTCACGCACGGCGAGGAAGTCGCGCGCCGCGCCCACCGCGTCATTCACATGCTCGATGGGGGAATTGAGCGCGAAGTGATCAACCATCGAAATGGAATGACGAAGGCCTAATGACGAATGACGAAAGAAAACCCAAGCTCGAAGGGGAGCTGATGCCGATGACCCCGTTTCTTCGTCACTCGTCATTCGTCATTCATCATTCGCCCCGATGAACCCTCTCAGCTTCCAATTCCTCAGCACCGTGCGCCTCGGCGTGAAGAGCCTGTTGCTCCACAAGCTGCGCTCCATGCTCACCATGCTGGGAATTATTTTCGGCGTCTGCTCGGTAATCGCGATGCTGGCGATTGGCGAGGGCGCGTCCTACGAGGCGCAGGAGGCGATCAAGAAACTCGGCAGCCAGAACATCATCATCCGCAGCATCAAGCCGCCCGAGGACACCAAGCAATCCGGGTCCGGCCGCGGCTCGGCCATTGACTACGGGCTGACGTATCAGGACGGCGCGCGCCTCCAGACCACCATTCCGGGCGTCGTGCGCGTCCTGCCCGTGCGCATCATCCGCGAGAATGTTCGCTTCGCGCAGAACAACATTCCCTGCCAGGTACTCGGCACCGTGCCGCAATACGTCGAGGTCAAAGCCCTGGACGTCGCGCGCGGACGTTTTCTCTCCGACATGGACGAGCGCAATCACGCCAACGTCTGCGTGCTCACCGTCGGTCTGGCCCAGCGGCTCTTTCCGTATCAGGACCCGCTGGAACAATCGGTGAAGGTGGACATGTTTTACTACCGCGTCGTCGGTCTGGTGCGGGAGAAGAACATGGCCGAGCAGCGCACGCAGTCCGGCAAGATGGAAGGCGAACCGCTCGACAACAATCTCTACCTGCCGCTCGGGACGGCGCGGTCGCGCTTCGGCGAGGTGATCCAGCGCCGCACGGCCGGCAGCTACGAGGTGGAAAAAGTCGAATTGCACGAACTTACCGTCCAGATGCGCGACGTGGCGGCGGTGGAAACGGCCGACCCGCAAATCAAGACGCTCCTCAGCCGCTTCCACTCGCGCATGGATTACGAAACCATCGTGCCGCTGCAACTGTTGCGTCAGGCCGAGCAGACCAAGCGCATCTTCAACATCGTGCTCGGCTCCATCGCGGCCATCTCGCTGCTCGTCGGTGGCATCGGCATCATGAACATCATGCTGGCTACAGTGACGGAGAGAACCCGTGAAATCGGCATCCGCCGGGCGCTGGGAGCAAAAAGGATCGACATTATTGTTCAGTTCCTGGTCGAAGCTGTCGTGCAAACCACCGTGGGCGGGCTGGCCGGTGTGATTTTCGGCGTTCTGACTGGCTTGGTAGTACCACCGGTGTACTTGTATCTTTTCGGGGCGAAACTCCTAGCCGTGCTCACTTGGCAACCGGTTGTGTTATCGCTTGGT
>JAYVNY010000148.1:0-21449 GCA_043758205.1 Akkermansia sp. | reverse complement strand
CCTTCCACGAAGCGTTCCTGGCCGGTGGAGAAATTATCCCAGCCCACGACCTGTTTGCCCTGCGCCAGCAGGACGTCGGCGACGGTGCTGCCAATAAATCCGGCCGCGCCGGTGATGAAGATTTTGTTCAAGCGATTCGTTGCGCCGCCCTTTGCTCGCGGGAAACGCGGGCAAACTGATAACGGTGCGCCGCACGCGGGGCGACAAATTTTTTGCCGTGCGTGGCGTGGTGGAACTCGTCGCGGTCGGACCAGAGCATCCCGCTGGGCGAGTGGCTTGGTGGGGTGAGACTCTGTCGAACCCTGTTGGCTGGCGGAGCCAGCGCGAGCGGAGCGAGCATCCACAGGAGGAAATGTTCGCTCGGCTCGCCTCGCTCCGCTCGTTCGACGGCTCGACGGAGTCTCGCCCTACCTTGCCGCCACGCCACGCGCGTGGCTCCCCCAAATAGTCCCCAGAAAGTTATCGCGACAGGCGAGCAGATTGGCTACAAATCAGCATTGCCTGAAGACCGGAGTGCAGACCCATTCTGCAACGGGTTCGGGCCACTATGAAAACTACGCTCTCGTTGCCAGTCACGCCTCGCTATTGTTGGCTGGCCGTTCTTCTTAAAAAAATTAGCAGCTTGCTGGTGTGGGGCATCGTTCCATGCCTCTTGCTCACGCAAGTTTACGCACAGGCACCGCCATTTGCTTGGGCGAGACATGATGGAGGATCGCTTGACGATTATGGAAACGCCATCGCGGTGGATGCCATGACGAACATTTACGTAACCGGCTCATACCGCAGTCAGGCACAAATTGCTGGAACCAGTTTGGTGAACAACTACGACGGCAATCCGGCGAGTGGAATGTTCCTGGCAAAGTATGACCGATTTGGAAATGGCATCTGGGCCCGAGGAATCGCAAGCAGCAACAACTCTGACGGTGCGAGTTTGGCCGCAGACGCGCTCGGAAATATTTATGTAGCTGGCTTGTTCCAAGGGCGGGCCAATTTCGGCGGAACTACTCTCACCGCAACAACGAGTGGCAGCACTGCCTACTCGGATGTATTTTTGGCAAAGTACAACAGTGCGGGAACGGTTCTCTGGGTCCGCCAGGGCAGCGGTTTGGGTTACAAATACAGCCGGTCAGTAGCGGTCGGTGGTGACGGCAGTGTTCACTGGATCGGAGAAATAGGCGGCAATGTTAATTTCGGTGTTGCGAGCCTGGCAGGCACATATTTCCATGCGAAGTACGATAGCAGCGGCAATCTACAGTGGGCTCGCTCGCTCCCCGCCGACGTGAAGTGCGTTGCTGTCAGCCCGACCGGCGAAAGCTATCAGGCCGGGCAACTGGGCGGCGGTGTGACCGATTTTGGCGGCGTGCTCGTGACCAATGCCACGGGCTACCCAATCATGTTTGTGCTGAAGTTAGATGCCGGCGGCACTGCTGTTTGGGTCTCTCAAACGGCTGGGGGATTCGCAATTGGAAGGTCTATCGCGCTGGATGATCAGCAGAACTTCCACGTCGCCGGCTCAATCGGGGCCGCTCCGGTCACATTCGGGACAACCATCCTGACAAATCTTTCTGACGACGCTTTCGTTTGCAAAGGCAACAGCTCTGGAAGTTTTCTTTGGTCACTGCGCGCGGGTGGCCCCGGCAACGACTATGGCTTTTCTGTTTCCGTTGATGACTCTCAGAACGTGTATCTCGGCGGCACTTTCACCGGGACCAACACTCTTGGTTCGACATACTTCGTCGGCAACGGGGGAAGCGACATATTCATCGCGAAGTTCGATTCAGCGGGAAACACAATTTGGGCGAAGGGAGCCGGGTTCATTTATGACGAGTATTTGAACGCGATGGCCCTGGATCGAAGCACGAACATTTATGTCACGGGAAACTTTAATGGGGCCACGATTCGATTTGATTCAACCAACGTGGTCAGCAGCGGTGTTTCAGATTTGTACGTCGCGAAGCTTTTAGGAACCTACACTTTTCCACCCGTAATCGCCGTCCAACCGGTGAGTGTCACGGTCGCTGTTGGCAGCAATGCTGCGTTCTCTGTGGTGGCGTCCAGCACGGTTCCAATGACCTATCAATGGCGGTTCAACGGGACGAATATTGCAGTTGGAACAAACGCCTCGCTCAACCTGACCAATGTTCAGCCGGCTGACGGTGGCGGCTACAGTGTTGTCGTGAGCAATCTTGGCGGTTCAATCACGAGTGTGCTGGCCACTCTTACCGCTGGCTCGCCGCCGTCCTTCACCGCGCCGCCGCAAAGCCAGATCGTCGTGGCGGGAACGAACACGAGCTTCACCGTGGTGGCAGGAGGCACGCCGCCCTTGAGTTACCAGTGGCAGTTCAACGGCGCGAATGTCGCGGGGGCCACGAACAGCAGCCTCGCCATCAGCAACGCGCAGCCGGCGAACGGCGGAAACTACATCGTGGTGGTGACGAACGCCCACGGCGCGGCGACGAGCACCGTGGCCACGCTGACGGTGCGCTTTGCCCTCGTCGTGAACATCACCGGCGGCGGCAGCGTGACACGCGCGCCGAATCTCACGCTGTATCCGCCGAACTCATCCGTGACGCTGACCGCCACGCCAAACGCCGGCTTCGCCTTCAACTTCTGGACGGGCGACGCGGGCGGCAGCGGCAACCCGCTCGGTCTCACGATGACGAGCAACAAGATCATCACCGCGAACTTCATCTCGACCGCGCTGGCGATTGTGATTCAAGGCCAGGGCCTGGTGGGCAAGTCGCCGGACCTGCCGTTCTACACTGTGGGCAACCAAGTCACCCTGTCCGCGACTCCGGGGCGCTGGTTCAGGTTCACCGGCTGGGGCGACGGGCCGACGGCGAACCCGCGCCTCGTCACCATCGGCGTGAGCAACAGCTACACCGCCATCTTCTCGCCCACGACTGCGGTGGAGACACTCACGTTCAGCAACGTCTCGCGCCTCGCGCCCGTCGGGATGCCGGCGATCTTTGTGGATGGCGAATTCGTGCCGGCAGGAACCGTGGCGCGCATGGGTTCGGCGGAAATTGCCATGCTCACGACTTATCCGAATGGCTCGATCTTTTTCACGCTGGATGGAAGCGAGCCGTCGTTCACCGCGATGCTGTATGACGGGCCTTTCGAGTTTCATCAGTCCGTGACCGTGCGCGCGATGGCCTACGACGCGAGTTTCCTAAATTCGTGGGAAGCCGATCCGGTGACCGTGTCCATCCAGCCGACCTTCGCGGTGAACGCCACGACGCCGGGCGGTGGCAGCATCGCGCTCTTTCCAACGAGCGGCACGTACTCAAACGGCGCGCTCGTGACACTCACGGCCACGCCACTGCCGGGCTGGACGTTTCTGCAATGGCTTGGCGACGCCAGCGGGACGAATCCCTCAAACACGGTGCGCGTGACGCGGGACATGTGCGTGCAGGCGTTGTTCGGAACGAGCTTGGGCACGACCGTGGCCGGGAGCGGCTCGGTGCTCGATGATCCCGTCGCGCCGTTGTATCCGTATGGCACGGTGGCGCGGCTCACGGGCCTGCCGCAGGCGGGAAACTTTTTCGCCGCGTGGGGCAACGCCGCGAGCAGCACGAACAATCCGCTGCTCTTCCCGGTGACGAACGCGAATCCCACAGTGTCGTCCGTCTTCGGCGCATTGAGCGCGGGGCAGGCCGCCCTCACCGTGGTCGTGAGCGGACAGGGGCGCGTGAGCACCAGCCCGCGCGGCAACCGCTTCAACACCAACCAGACCGTGACGCTCACGGCCACACCGGACGCGGACCAGACCTTCCTCGGCTGGAGCGGCGACGCCGGCGGCTTGGGCACGAACCTGCCGGTGCTGATGAATCAGAGCAAAGTGATCACCGCCACCTTCACGAGCCATCCGCGTTTCACGCTCGGCCCGTGCCTGGGCGGGCTGCGGGAAGGCGGTTATCAATTCACGCTCCTCGGCAATCCTGGCGCGCATTACCAAATTGACGCCGCGATCACGCTGCCGAACTGGACGCCACTGGTGACGATTACGAACACTTTTGGCGTCGTGCAATTCATGGATGCTTCCGCGACGAACGGGGTGCAGCGGTTTTACCGGGCGCGGATCGTGCCGTGACCGACCGCACCCGAGCAGCGCGGCGCGCGCGGGGCAGACGCATCGAAATTTGTCAGCCTAGTGAAGGGGTCTTCATTCCCCTGACCAACATTCCCCTGACTTAATTCTATCCGACGGAACGAAGTCAGGGGAATGTTGGTCACGTGAATTGACCGCCGTGTTTTCAAAGCATGGTTTGATGCGTCTGGCTGACTGGCGAAGCGGGACACGAGACTGGAAAGTCTCGCAACCTGCCGGCTGGAAAGCCGGCGTTACAACGGCGCGTTACAAATTTTTGCTCGCCAGCATCCGGCGAATGGCGCGAATGCGTTCGCGAACCAGTTTCTCGAAAGTGAAATCCGCCGCGCGCGCGACGCCCCCGGTTCGCAGGCGCGTGCGCAAGCTTTCATCCGACACGAGGCTGTGAAGCGCATCGCGTATCGCCGCGTGATTCGTGAAGTCCACCACCACGGCCTGCGCGCGCGTCACTTCGCGCATGATGGGAATGTCGTTCACCACGCAGGGCGTGCCGCAGGCCATCGCCTCAATCACGCAGCGGCCAAAAGTTTCTTCGCGGCTCGCCAGGCAGAAGACCGCCGCCTGCCGGTAGAGCGGCGCGAGCCACGCGTCCTCGATCCAGCCGAGGAATTTCACGTCCTGTTCCACGCCGAGCGCCGTCGCCTGCGCGCGCGCCTCGGCCAGCCCGTTGTCCCAGTCCGCGCCGACCATGACGAGCGGATGCGCAGCGCGCAGTTCCGGCGGCAGTTGCGCGTAGCCGGCGATGAGCAGGTCGGCCTGTTTGTAGGGATAAAAATTCGAGGTCCAGAGAAAGTAGCCGGGATTCACGCCGAACTTTTCCCGCACGCGCGCCGTTTCGTCGGGCGCCGCCGCGGGATGAAACTGTTCGTGCTGCAATCCCTCGTAGCTCTGCACGACGCGGCCCGCGAGTTCCGGGCAGACGGAAAAAATCTGCTCGATGGCGAAGCGCGAGTTGGTCAGCGCGAGGTCGGCTTTCGGCCAACTGAACTTCGTGGTCCAGCCACGATAGAGCCGCCGCCCGAAGCTCAGGTTGTTGCGCGGGTCAAGATGTTGCAGCGAGAGAATGTGCATGGCCGTGGGCAGCGTCTTGCGCGCCGGGACGAAACCAACGGTGAGCAACGCGTCCGCCCCGCGCGCCCGCGCCACGCCCGGCACCTGGAAATGATCAGCGAAGAGCCGGCGGTTGATCTGGTCATTGGCCTGGAAGTCGCGGTTCACCTCCACGCGCGCATCGGCCACGCTCCACTCCTGATCCGGCCCGGCGAAGACGAGCCAGTGAACTTCGGGAAACAGTTTCAGCCCGCGCGCCACGAACTCATGGAAGAGCGTCGTCAGGCCCGTCTTGCGGCGCGGGTTTTCGCAGAGGATGGAGAGCGCCAGTTTCACAATTGCGGAAGGACGAAGGACGAGAGACGAAGGACGAATGAATTTTGAAATCTCCACACGGCGCTTTGGATTTCGGGCTGCGGAGTTCTTTTGGGTTTCGCCATTTGAATTTCGGATTTCTGCATCGAATTTCCGGGACACGCGGAAAGGTGACAAGCAATTATCCGCCGCGCCCAATGAAGCCGCTCTCACTGACCTACTCGCTCGCCGACCAGGATTTCGCGCGCACGAAATCAATCGGCATCTTCAACGTCTCGCTGCAACTGGGCCGGGCCTTGGCGGAGGAACCTCGCCTCGCGCAGTTCACCGTGCTGGCCAACCACACGCTCCAGCGCGTGCTCGCCCTCCCGCCCCGCGCCGAGGTGGTGATGTGCGAGAGCGCCATCGGCGGGCGCTTGGAACGCATCGTGTGGGATCAGTGGAAGGTCTATTCCGCCGCGCAGCGCGCCGCGCGCGACTGGCTGCTGTTGCCCAAGGGCTTCGCCTCCTTCCTGCGCCGTCCGCCCGCCCGCCTCGCCGTGTACGTGCATGACATGATGCACGACGTGTACGCCTCGGAGTATCCCGGTCAGGTGCCGGCCATTGAGAACCAGTATTTTCGCCGGTCGATGCTCGCGACGATTCGCGACGCGGAACTGATCTTCACCAACACCGAGTTCACCGCGCACGAAGTCCGCCGCGTGGCGCGCAAACACGCGCTGCCCGAGCCGCGCGTCTGCTGCGCCGGCATCGGCTTCGAGCGCCCGCCGCAATTGGACGTGCCGCGTGAGAACCGCATCGTGGCCCTGACCGCCCGCTGGCCACACAAGCGCAGCGATCTGGCCGTGGCCTGGCTGCGCCGCTGGCAGGATGAAACAGGCTTCGAGGGAGACATCGATCTGATCGGCGGCCTGCCGCCGGGCGCGCGCTGCCCGGCGCGCGTCGGCTGGCTACACTCGGAGCGGTTGGCGGAAGGGGCCTACCGCGAACTGCTGCACCAGGCGCGCGTGGTGGTCTATTTCTCCGACCACGAAGGTTTCGGAATGCCGCCGGTGGAAGCGCTGCTCTCCGGATCGTGTCCGGTGTTTTCCTCGCTGCCGCCCACGCTCGAGGCGATGGGGGAGGCTGGGCTGCCGTTCTCGAACACGGATTACGAATCATTCAAGCACGCGATGAAGCGCGCGCTGGGCGTGACGCCGGAAACCATTTCCGGCTGGGCGGAGAAACTCCTCGCGCGGCACCAATGGTCGCAGGTCGCGGAGCGCGTGGTGACGGCGATGAGTGAAGCGCGCGGGAAGTGAACCACCTACTCCTGCTCCATCACCTTCACCTTGCCCGCCAGCTTGTCGGAGACTTTCTTCAAGTCCGCTTCGACCATCAGCTTCACGAGTTCGGTGAACTTCGTCTTCGGTTCCCAGCCGAGCTTCTGCTTCGCCTTGCTGTAATCGCCGATGAGCAAATCCACTTCTGCCGGGCGCGTGTAGCGTTCGTCGAAGTCCACGTAGTCTTCCCACTTCAAGCCCACGCAGGTGAAGGCGTGCTCCAGAAACTCGCGCACGGAATGCGTCTCGTTCGTCGCGATCACGTAATCATCCGGCTCCGGCTGTTGCAGCATCAGCCACATGGCCTCGACGTATTCCTTCGCGTAGCCCCAGTCGCGCTTCGCGTCGAGGTTGCCGAGGTAAAGTTTCTTCTGGAGACCGGTTTTGATGTTGGCGACGGCGCGCGTGATTTTGCGGGTCACGAAGGTTTCTCCGCGGCGCGGTGATTCGTGATTGAAAAGAATGCCGCTGCTCGCGTGCATCCCATAGCTCTCGCGATAATTCACCGTGATCCAGTGCGAGAACACTTTCGCGCAACCATACGGCGAGCGCGGATAAAATGGCGTGTTCTCCCGCTGCGGCACTTCCTGCACGAGGCCGAACATCTCGCTCGACGACGCCTGATAAAACCGCGCCTTCACGCCCGTCTCGCGAATCGCCTCCAGCAACCGCACCGTGCCCGTGGCCGTGATGTCCGCCGTGTATTCCGCCGCGTCGAAGCTCACGCGCACATGGCTCTGCGCGGCGAGATTGTAAATTTCATCCGGCGCAATTTTCCCCACGAGGCGCGACATGGCGCTGCCGTCCGAAAGATCGCCGTAGTGAAGGAAAAGCCGTTTGCCGCTCTGATGCGGGTCTTGATAAATCTCCTCCAGCCGCCCCGTGTTGAACGTGCTCGCGCGTCGGATGATGCCATGCACCTCATAGCCTTTGCCCAGCAACAACTCTGCGAGATACGACCCATCCTGTCCGGTGATGCCGGTGATCAATGCCTTTTTCGCCATAGATTTCGCGCGGCACGGTGCGGAAGTTCCTTACGCATGACAAGCCGCAATCGGGACGGATCGGAGTGAAAATGGCGGTCAGGAGGGCGGGCGTCCCGCCCGCCGGAATGGAACCAGAGGCCATTGCGCCCAGACCGCGTGGAGCGGTGGAAAACCTTCAGCGAGCACCGGCGGGCGAGACGCCCGCGCTCCTGCTGGAGCGCCCGCCACTTCTAATCACACCCCAGCCCGCCGCAAACTTGACCTCGCCCGGCGCGTCCATGAGGATGCGCGCGCTCATGAAACTCTTTGGTTGTCTCCTCCTCGCGGTGTTCGTCGCCAGTGACGCTTTCGCGCAGTCGCGCACGAATATCAACGGCATCGCCGTCATCGTGAACGAGGCCATCATCACGCGGCAGGAGGTCTATGATTACATCCGCCCGGCGGCCAACACACTCCTCAGCACCATCCGCGACAACGACGCTCTCGAGCAGCGCCTGAACCAGCTCCGCGAGGCGGGGACCGAAGATTTGGTGAAGCGCCAGCTCATCCTCAACGACTACAAGACGGCGGGCTACAATTACCCCGAGACCATCATCCAGGACCGCATCGAGGAGCGCATCAAGACCCAGTATCGCGACCGCGCGCAACTGATGCAGGACCTGCACGCGCGGCTCACCACCTACGAAAATTTCCGCACCCAGCAGCGCGAGGAAATCCTCATCGTCGCCATGCGTCAGGCCAAGCTGCCGCAGGACGTCATCATCTCGCCGCAAAAAATTCTTAACTACTACCAGAACAACCAGACCAACTACCTCGTCGGCGAGGAGGTGCATCTCCGCATGATCGTGCTGAACAAACCTGCGACCGACACCGGCGGGGCGAAGGAACGCGCCACGGACATCCTGCGCAAGATCAACGAGGGCGCGCCGTTCGCAGAAATGGCGAAAAGTTATTCCGAAAGTTCCCAGGCCAAGACCGGCGGCGACGCGGGCTGGCATCAGCGCGAGGGGCTGCGCAAGGAGCTTGCCGACACTGCTTTTGCTCTGCAGCCCGGCCAGCGGAGCGGCGTCATTGATCTCCCCGACTCCGTCTGGCTCCTCCAAGTCGAGGAACGCCGCGCCGCCCGCAGCCGCCCGCTCGCCGAAGTCCGCGACCAGATCGAGCGCGAGCTGCGCATCCGCGAGTCCGAGCGGCAGGAGGAAAAGTGGGTCAAGCGCCTGAAGGAAAAATCCTTCGTGCGCTACTACTGAGCCGCGCCCATGCTCGCCATCGCCCTCGGTGATCCCTCCGGCATCGGACCCGAAGTGGCGCTCAAAGCCCTCGCCGCCGAGTTGCCCCGAGATGACGAACGCTACCTGCTCATCGGCGATCCCACACTGGTTCACGAACTGAACGCGCGGCTGAAACTCGGGCTGACGATTGGTGATTTTCCCTCCGGAACGACGCGTGTTGGAGTTCAACCTTCAGGTTTTTCTGAAACCGGGCCCACGCTGAAGCGTGAACTCCAACCCGAATTCCAACCCGCCCGTACCGCGCTCGCCTGCTTGCGCCACGGCGCGCAGCTCTGCCTCCGGGGCGAAGCCAGCGCGCTCGTCACCGCGCCGGTGAACAAAGAGTCCATCATCAATTCCGGCGAGAAAAACTTCGTCGGCCAGACTGAATTGCTTTCCGAAATGGCCGGCACCGAGCGCACGGCCATGATGCTCCTCGGCTGCGATGATCGGAACCGCTGGTTGCGCGTGGCGCTCGCCACCATTCACGTCCCCATCCGCGAAGTCGCCGCGCGCCTGCGGAAAGAAAAGATCGAACTCGCCATCGAACTCGCCGCGCAGGCCTGCCGCGATCTGGGGTTGCCTCGCGCGCGTGTGGCCGTGTGCGGATTGAATCCGCACGCGGGCGAAGGCGGCAAAATTGGCGACGAAGAAATCACCACCATCGCGCCCGCCGTCGCGGCCATTCGCCAGCGCGGTTGCGATGTCCACGGCCCGTTCGCCGCCGACACGCTGTTCCACCAAGTCTTCCGCGGCGACTACGACGCCGTGGTCGCCATGTATCACGATCAAGGTTTGGTTCCGCTGAAAATGATCGGCTTCGACACCGGCGTGAACTGGACGCTCGGCCTCCCCTTCATCCGCACCTCGCCCGACCACGGCACCGCCTACGACATCGCAGGCAAAGGCATCGCCAATCCGTCGAGCATGATCGCGGCGATCCGATTGGCGAAGCAACTGGCCCGGGGAAAAAGCTCCAAACTCCAAACACCAGGCTTCAAATAAACCCAAAACTTCAACCGCCGTCCGGCGGGCGGGACGCCCGCGCTCCGAGGGCGGTCACGGCAACATGCGCTCGGTCTGAACTTCGCCCGCCCTAGAGTCCCACCTTTTTGAAGCGCGCCTTCACGTGCCGGAAGTGGAACTCGGGCGAGCACAATTTTTCCAGTTCGCCCTTCTTGAAATGTTTCGCCACCTCGGGATCGGCCTGCAACTGCTGCACAAAATCGGCGTCGTCGCGGCCCGCGTGTTTCACCTCCCACGTTTTCATCGCGGCCTCCTGGCAGAGTTTGTAGGCGGCCTCGCGCGTGAGTCCTTTGCGGATGAGCGCGAGCAGCACGGTCTGGGAATTCCACATGCCGAGCGAGAGGCCGAGGTTCTTCTTCATGTTCTCGGGATAGACGGCGAGGCCGTCCATCATCCGCGTGAGCAGGCCGAACATGTAATCGAGCAGCGTGCAACTGTCGGGAAAGATGATGCGCTCCACGCTGCTGTGGCTGATGTCGCGCTCGTGCCAGAGCGCGACGTTTTCCAGGGACGCCATCGCGTTGCCGCGCAGCACGCGCGCGAGTCCGGTGAGGCGTTCCCAAGTGATCGGGTTGCGCTTGTGCGGCATGGCGCTGGAGCCTTTCTGCCCTTTCGTGAACGGCTCCTCGGCTTCGAGCACTTCCGTGCGTTGCAAGTGACGGAACTCTACTGCCCACCGCTCGATGCTCGCGCCGACGAGCGCCATCGCGAGTTGAAATTCCGCATGGATGTCGCGCTGCACGACCTGCGTGGCGATGGGCGCGGGACGCAGGCCCAGCTTCTTGCACACGTACGCTTCGACGCTTGGTGAGAGATGCGCGCTGGTGCCGACCGCGCCGGAAATTTTGCCCACGGACACGACCTCGCGCACGCGTTCGAGCCGTTCGAGCGCGCGGCCAAACTCGTCATACATCAACGCGAGCTTGAATCCGAAAGTGGTCGGCTCGGCCTGGATGCCGTGGCTGCGCCCGATGCACGGCGTGAACTGATGTTCCTTCGCGCGCCTGGCGATGGCGGTGCGCGCGGTCTTCACGTCGGCGATCAAAATGTCCGCGCTCTGCTGCATCTGCACGGCGTAGCAGGTGTCGCCCACGTCGCTGCTGGTCAGTCCGAAATGAAACCAGCGGCTGGCCTGATCATTAATGACCTCGGCCACGGCGGTGGTGAAGCCGATGACGTCGTGGTTCAAAACTTTTTCCAATTCACGCTGGCGCGCCACGAGTCCGGGCAGATCGGCAAACCATTTGTCGCAACCCGCCTTGATCTTCGCGAAATCTTTGGCCGGCACGATGCGCTCCTGCACCAGCGCCTCGCTGGCCAGCAGTTCAATTTGCAGCCAGAGCCTGAGCTTGTTTTCGTCCGTCCAAATTGCCCGCATCTCCGGGCGCGAATAGCGCGTAATCATTAGGGCGAAAGTACGGAGTGGATGCCGGCAGTGTCGAGTGCTTGCTGGGAAAGGAGTGCGCTGGCAAGCGCCGGACAACCAAGCTGACCCGCTGCTTCACATCACACCCCAAGCGGTGCGCACGCTTGACTTTGCCGCCCGACGCTTTCAAACAGCCGCCGTGTTCTCCGTCCGGGAAAGTTTTTATTCGTCATGGCGCGCGTCGCTCCGTCCCTTCGGCGTCCTGCGTGAGAACGACCTTCCGCCCGAGGCCTTGCTGCAAAACATCTGGCATCACCAGCGCCTGCTGCGCGACGAATTGAAACTCACCGACGGCCGTACCGTGCGCGTGCTGCATCCGGGCTTCTGGAATCACGGGGCGGGGCCGGATTTTCGCGACGCGGTGTGGCAGTTCGGCGGTGAACCGCCCGTGAGCGGCGACGTGGAAATTGACCTGCAAGTCTCCGGCTGGAAGGCCCACGCGCACGACCGCAATCCGAACTTCAAGAACGTCCGACTTCACGTTTTATGGGAAGGCCCTGCGGGTGAGGCGTCACTGCCCACGCTCCCCCTCAAATTTTTTCTCGACGCTCCGCTCGCGGAACTCGCGCTCTGGCTCACGAGCGAGGCGGCGCAGAAATACCCCGAAGGATTGCTCGGCCAGTGCGCCGGGCCGTTGCGTGATCTGTCGCTCACGCAACTCGAACAGTTGCTCAACGAAGCCGCGCTCGTGCGTTTCGAGCGCAAGGCCGCCGACCTGAACGCCCGCGCGCGGCAATGCGGCTGGGAGCAGGCGCTCTGGGAAGGAATGCTCCGCGCGCTCGGCTACCGCCACAACGTGTGGCCCATGCAGCGCGTTGGAGAGCTGCGCGGGCGCTTGTCGGTAGTGGGACCGGCGCCCTCGCCGGTCATAGTCCACCAAGCGCCCCCGCTTGGTGTTTCACTCCTCGCCACGCAGGCCCGTCTGCTCGGCATCAGCGGCTTGCTCCCGCACGACCTCACGCGCCAGCAGCGCAGCACGGATACGTATCTTCGCACGGTGTGGGACCACTGGTGGCGCGAGCGCGATGCGTTCAGCGACTGCACGTTGCCAAAAACTTTGTGGAAGCTGAATGGCCTGCGCCCCGCGAATCATCCGCAACGCCGCCTCGCGCTCGCCGCGCACTGGGCGGGCGACGCGAAATTATTTCAGCGACTGGAGCAATGGTTCACCAGCGCGCAGCCGGATCAGTCGCTCGACGATTCCTTGCTGAAATGTTTGCAGCCGAACGCGGATGAATTCTGGTCGCGCCACTGGACGCTGCGCTCGGCTCCGATGCCGAAGCCGCAGCCCTTGCTCGGCGCGACGCGCGCGACCGATCTGGCGATCAATGTGATTCTCCCGTGGTTCTGGCTGCGCGCGCGTGAAGGTGGGAATGCCAAGCTGAACGCCGAAGCCGAGCGCCGTTACTTCGCGTGGCCCGCCGCCGAGGACAACGCGGTGTTGCGTCTGGCACGTGACCGATTGCTGGGTGGACGCCGTGATGTGCGGCTCACGAACGCCGCGATGCAACAAGGCGTGATGCAAGTGGTCAGTGACTTTTGTCATCACTCGAACGCCCTGTGCGCGGACTGCAAGTTTCCCGATCTGGTGCGGAACTGGCGGGTCTCTTCCCTGTAGCGGCGTCTCGTCAGAGCGCCGCCAATTGATTTCTTCGACCGGCGCTCTCACGAGACGCCGCTACGAATTCAACGCTGGCACTTCGGGCACCACGCGGTCGTCCGGCCGCCGATGGTTCCGCGTGTCAGGGTCGCGCCATCGCGAGGACACTTTCCGCCCGCCGCCCAGCGTTCGTGATAGAACCAGCCGCGTGGCGGGTCGTTGAAATCGTGACTCACATGTTTCATCGCGCCTGCGCAGACGAAGCGGATTTCCTTCCACAGCGCCTGGCTTTGTGCGGCGGAAAGTTCGCCACCAGGGCGCAACGGATTCAGCTTCGCGCGCCAGAGGATTTCATCCGCCATCCAGTTGCCGACGCCGGGAAAATGATCCTGCACGAGCAGCAACGCCTTGAGCGGCAGACGGCGGCGGCGTTGCAACACGCCGCGCAAGATGTCGCGCGTGAACGCGTCTGAAGTGAGCGACGGCGCGATCTTCGCCCACCACGGCGGCTCGCCCGCACCTTGAAACCGGAGCACGCGCCCGAACATGCGCGGGTCGCAGAAGACCAGCGCGAGCTTTCGTTGGCGCAGCACGAGATGGTCATGTTTGCCCGCCGTGAAGTCCGCTGGCTCGGTGCGCAACTTGCCGGTCATGCCGAGATGAATGGCGAGCCACGCGCCGCGTGAGAAACGAAACGCCATCTGCTTTCCGCGCGCTTCCGAGGCGAGCAGTTTCGCCCCGGTCAGTTCACGTTGTAGCGCAACGAGATCCACGCCACGAAAGAGACGCTTCTCCGCGTGCAGTTCCACGGCGACGACTTTGGCGTTCAGGCCCGCGTCCCATTGTTTGCGGTAGTATTCGACTTCAGCCAGTTCCGGCATGGCGCGGAAGGTAGTGAGGGCGAACGGGGTGTGACAACCCTTTGGCGCAACGCCGGGCGAATCATTGGAAGCAACATCAACGAGAGACTGGAAAGTCTCTCAACTTGCCGGCTGGAAAGCCGACGTTACGTAGCGTCGGCTTTCGAGCCGGCAGGTTGCGACACATTCCTGTGTCGTGGCCCTGGGATTTTTCCCTCCGCAAGCGGGAGCAATTCCGTTTCACTGCCGTCCAACTGATTATGAAACGGATTCTCTTTTTCGCCGTCGCCGCGCTGCTCGCGGTTTCCGCCCACGCTCGCGTCAAAATGGTCGCGCTGCCGGATCGCGCGCGCGTCGTCGTGTCGCTCAATAATCCCGACGCCACGCTCGTCGAGGAAGAGCGCGTCATCATGCTGCAAAAGGGCGTGAACAAAGTGGATTTCGCGTGGCGCGGCGTGAGCATTGACGGCAGCAGCATCCAGGTGCGCGCGCTCACGCATCCGAACGACGTGAAGGTGCTCAACACCAGTTATCCGCCGAATGAGAACGCGCTCATCTGGGAAATTTCCAGCCCGACGGCACAGGAGGAGCGCGTGCGGATTTCGTATCTGCTCTCCGGTCTTTCGCGCGAAGTCACTTATCGAGCCGTGGCGGAGCCGAACGAGAAATCCATGACGCTGCGTAACTACCTTCGGCTCCACAACAATTCTGGCGAAGACCTGACCGACGCAGAAGTCGCCGTTGGCTACGGCAGCAATTTCAAGAAGACCATCGCGCACGAGGAAGTCCTGGAGATGCTCTCCGAGCGCGTGGCCGATTTGCCCGTGAAGAAGGTGTTGAGTTGGGACGCTGCGACTCAGCCGTGGGACCCCGAGTATCAGAACAACACTGTGGGCATCCCGCTCAACTACATCATCACGAACAACGCCTCGGCGAAACTCGGCACGCACACCATGCTGCCAGGCAAGGTCCGCATCTTCATCAAGACCAAGGAACAGTCGGCGGGCGCGGGTGAGCAGGCGGGCGAAGGCGTGGCGTTCACCGGCGAGGATTGGGCGAAGCTCACGCCCGTGGACCGCGAGATGAACCTCTACATCGGCCAGAGCCGCGATGTGAAGGTCACGCAACGCAAGATCAAGGACGACAAGACCAACCTCCGCCGCAACAACGCCAACGCCATCGTGCTGAACGACGTGGACGAAATTTACAAAATCGAGATCGAGAATTTCAAAAAGGAGCCGGTGAACCTGACGCTCGTCGAGCACATCCCCGGCTACTGGAAGATGGTGGAGAACAGCCACGCCGCGCAGTTCAAGAAGAAGGACGCCTTCACGTTCGAGTACAACCTGGTGCTCCCCGCTGAATCCACGGGTGAGAAGAAGACGACGATGACTTTCAACATCAACCGCATGAACGTGCAGGGGAATGAGCCGTCGTCGTTCTGAACGCATCTCCAACTTCGACTAACACTGCGTTATGAATAATTTATTCCACTTGGTGAGTGAGAAAGTAGGTCAGTGGGTCTGTGGGATTTGCCACCACCTGCGCCCTCTCACTTACCCACTGACCCACTCACCCACTCACGGCTTCGCCCTCGCGGCCTTGTGCTTCCTCACCGCCGCCACCGCCCACGCCCGCATCAACGTCGTCACGCTGCCCGACCGCGACACGGTGCAGCTCACGATTTACAACTCCGCCGACCTGACGCTGGTGAAGGAGACGCGGCATCTCACCTTCAAGAAGGGCATCAACAAGCTGGAGTTCTCGTGGGCCAACACGCTCATCGATCCGACCTCAGTGGAGTTCCGACCGCTGACGCACATCCGCGAAGTGGAATTGCAGGACACTAGTTTCCCGCCGCGCGTGGCGAACACGTTGGAGTGGAAAATCAATTCGGAGTTCGCGGGCGAAGTGGTGGTGGAGATTCGATACTTCACGAGCGGCATCTCGTGGAGTGCAGACTACGTGTGCGAAGCCAGCAAGAACGAGACGGCGATGGATTTCTCCGCTGCGGTGCGGGTCACGAACAACAGCGGTGAGGATTACGAGAATGCGCAGGTGCGGCTCGTCGTCGGCGTGATTCGTCTCGTGCAGGAAATCGCTGACCTCGCACGAGCGGGCAAGCCCGGGATGCCGACAACGACGGCTTTGAACGTCAGCAACGGGACTTTGCCTGCGGCGGCTCCTGCCGGGAGGACGCTGGCCTTCGGCGCGATGATGGAAGCGGACAAGTCGGCCATGATGAAGCCGAAGGAAATCCAGAAGGAAGGTCTCTCCGAGTATTTCATGTACACCGTGGAGGGCCGCGACACGATTCCCAATGGCTGGGCGAAGCGCCTGCCTTCGTTCAAGACCGATGACGTGACTTTGAAGAGCTATTACAAGTTTGAGGTCGAGCGCTTCGGCGATCAGGTCATGCGCTACTACCAGTTCACCAACTCCGTCGCAAACAAGCTGGGCAAGGAACCGCTGCCCGACGGCGCGGTGAAGGCGTTTCGCTTCACCACGGACGACAAGCTCTACGCCTTCGTGGGCCGCACTTCGGTGAAATACATTCCCATTGATGAGTTCGTGGAACTCGAACTCGGCAACGATCTCGAAGTGGCTGTGAAGACCGTGCTCATGGACTGGCAGAAGACCGACGTGCAGTTCGACAACAACGGCAACGTGGCGGGCTGGACGACGAAGGAGACGTGGGAGATCGAAGTGCAGAACTCAAAGGAGATTCCCGTGACGATCGATATCCGCCGCAACTTCGCCGGTGACTGGACGCTGACTAGCGCGCAGAAACACGAGAACGTGGACAAGACGAAGGTGAAGTTCGTCCTGCCGCTGGCCTCGCGCGCGAAACAGAAATTCACCTACGAACTCGTGACCAAACATGGAACCAATGCAACACGCTAAAACCGTGAGTGAGAAAGTGCGTGAGTGGGTGAGTGGGAGACTGGCCCGCGTCTCTTCACTCACTCACCCACCCACCCACTTTCTCACTTACCAGTTCGTGGCCTGTGCAATGGTCCTTTCGAGCGCGCTCATTGCCAACGCTCGCATCAACGTCGTCACGCTCCCCGACCGCGACACGGTGCAGCTCACGATTTACAACTCGGTCGATCTCACACTGGTCAAGGAGACGCGGCATCTCACTTTCAAGAAGGGAATCAACAAGCTGGAGTTCTCGTGGGCCAACACGCTCATCGATCCCACGTCGGTCGAGTTCAAGGCGGTGACCCACGCGGATGAAGTCGAGGTCAGGGACACGAGCTTCCCGCCCCGCGTGGCGAACACGCTGGAGTGGCGGATCAATTCCGAGTTCGCGGGTGAGGCCGTGGTGGAGATTCGCTATTTCACCAGCGGCATTTCTTGGAACGCGGATTACGTGTGCGAGGCGAACAAGAACGAGACGGCGATGGATTTTTCCGGTGCGGTGCGCGTGACGAACAAGAGCGGCGAGGATTATGAGAACGCGCAGGTGCGGCTCGTCGTCGGCGTGGTTCGGCTGGTCGAGGAAGTGGTGGCGCTGGCGCGGCGGCAGGCCGGCGACAAAAGGGACGCCTCCACCAGTGAAGTGTTGTCCAAGGCCATGGCGGTCGATTCGGTGCGTTTATCCCGGATGCGTAGCGGCGCGATGGATGCGCTGGATCGTAAGAAGGAAATCACCAAGGAAAGTCTCTCCGAGTATTTCATCTTCACCGTCGAGGGGCGCGACACGATTCCGAACGGCTGGGCCAAGCGCCTGCCGTCGTTCATGACCGAGGCGGTGCCGCTGACGAGCTACTACAAGTTCGAGAAGGAACGCTTCGGCGAGCGCGTGATGCGCTACTACCAGTTCACCAATTCCATCGCCAACAAGCTCGGCAAGGAACCGCTGCCGGACGGCGTGGTGAAGGCGTTTCGTTTCGCGAGCGACGACCGGCTCTACGCCTTCGTCGGGCGCACGGCGGTGAAATACATTCCGATCAATGAGTTCGTGGAACTGGAACTCGGCCACGACCTCGAAGTCTCCGTGAAGCCCGTGCTGATGGACTGGCAGAAGACCGACCTCGCCTTCAGCAACAACGGCAACGTGCGCGGCTGGACGACGAAGGAGACTTGGGAGATCGAAGTGCAGAACTCGAAGGACATCCCGGTGGTCGTGGACATCCGCCGCAACTTCCCCGGCGACTGGACGCTCACGACGACGCAGAAATACGAGAACGTGGACAAGGCGAAGGTGAAGTTTGTCCTGCCGCTCGCCGCGCGCGGGAAGCAGAAGTTCACCTACGATTTGGTCACGCGGCATGGGACGAACGCGCAGCGGTAGGAGCGCGGATCGCCGAGTCCGCGTGTTCATCGCGGATGCAAGATTTCTGACTTTCAGCGCGTCTTGGCGGGAGGAGAGATTTTTCAACGCCAAGGCGCAAAGACGCGAAGTCGCAAAGGAAGGCCACCTTGGTAAATCGCCTCTTCATTTTCCATCTTGGCGTCTCCGCGTCTTGGCGTTCAATTAAATGATCCCCACCGGACGGTGCGTCTCGTCGTGATCGGAGCCACGCGGACTCGGCGGTCCGCGCTCCTTCCCGATTTGCGGATTGCCCCTCACCCGCCCCGTCTCGCAGAGTCACGGCGCTGAAATGAAAATTGCCATCATCGGTCTCGGTTACGTCGGTCTGCCGCTCGCTTTGCAGTTCGCCAAAAAGGGCGTGGAGGTCATCGGCCTCGACATTGACCCGGAGAAAGTCGCGCTGCTGAGCGGCGGCAGGAGCTACATCAAGCACATCGCAGCGAAGGACGTGGCGCAGGCGGTGAAGTCCAAACGCTTCGCGGCCTCGGCAGATTTCGCGCGCGTGAGCGACGTTCACGCCGTGATCATCTGCGTGCCCACGCCGTTGAACAAAAATCGCGAGCCGGACATCTCCTACATTCTCAAAACAGGCGAGGCCATCGCGCCGCATCTCGCGCGCGGCACGGTGGTGATTCTCGAATCCACGACTTACCCCGGCACCACCGACGAGGATTTGCTCGGCGTGCTGGAGAAGGGTTCCAAGCTCAAGGCGGGCAAGGATTTTCACCTCGCGTTCTCGCCCGAGCGCGAAGACCCCGGCAATCCCAGCAGCCGTGTCGCGCACATTCCGAAAGTCATCGGGGGACTGACGCCCGCGTGTCTTGCGAAAGCGATGGCGGTGTACAAACACGCGGTGGAAAACCTCGTGCCCGTGTCCTCCTGCCGCGCGGCGGAATCCACCAAGCTGCTCGAGAACATCTTCCGCGCCGTCAACATCGCGCTCGTGAACGAACTTAAGGTCGTCTATGCCGCGATGGGCATTGACGTGTGGGAGGTGATCGAGGCGGCGAAGACGAAGCCGTTTGGCTTCATGCCGTTTTATCCGGGGCCGGGACTCGGCGGGCATTGCATCCCGATTGATCCGTTTTACCTGACGTGGAAGAGCCGCGAGTTCGGGCAGAATACGAAGTTCATCGAGCTGGCCGGCGAAGTGAACACGGCCATGCCGAAGTATGTCGTCTCGCGCGTGGCCGATGCGTTGAACGACCGCAGCCGCGCCCTCAAGGGCAGCCGCGTGCTCCTGCTCGGCCTCGCCTACAAGGCGAACGTGGACGACATGCGCGAGTCGCCGACCTTCGTGCTCATGGATTTGCTGACAACGGCGGGCGCGAAAGTTTCTTACTACGATCCGCACATCCCCGTCATCCGCCCGACGCGCGAGCACCAGCAGTGGACCGGCCAAAAGTCCGTGAAGTGGGACCGCAAGACGATGGCAGGCTACGACCTTGTGCTGATCTCGACCGCGCACGCCGACGTGAACTACCGGCAGCTCGCGCAATGGTCCCCGCTCATCGTGGACACGCGCAACGCGATGGCGAAGGTGAAGACGAAGGCAGGACAGGTGTGGAAGGCGTGAATTAGAGCAGCATCAGATTACTTAATCAGATGACGCCAATCTTCACAGTTCACGCGGGCGAATATCTGGTAGGGACGTATCTCGAACGAACATTCCGTGATTGCCGCGTTTGGATACCGTCAAAGGATTCTGGGATTGATTTACTCCTGACGAATGCAGCTTGTTCACGAGCCGTATCTTTGCAGGTGAAGTATTCTCGGGACTACACAGACAGTTCGACCGATGAGCCGGAGTTTTCAGCGATCACACGGAGCAGTTTCTTGATGGTGAATCATCAAAAGGTCGAAACATCACCAGCCCGGTATTGGGTCATTGTTTTGCATTCATTCACCGCGAAGAACCCGCGATTTCTCGTTATCACGCCCTGCGAACTGCTGAGACGGATTGAAGCGCATCACGGACGTCTAGATAATTACCGTTGTTACTTTAATGTCGTGAACGAGAACAAATGTTGGGATCTTCGCTGTCCGGTGGCTGAGAAAAGGCAAGCGACGGCTTCAGGCACTATTACGCCCTCTCGGGATTTTTCAGTCTTCCTTGATAACTGGGCGGATGTGCGACGTGAAGTTGCTGCCTGAGCGTGACCACGACGCTGCCGCGCTCCAAGCCCTCGGGGCTTCGGCGTGATTGACCCCGCCCACCTCGGGCGATACCGTCCGAGCGTGAACGCCGTTGAATTTATCACCGAGTTAAGTGGCTCGGGACAGTTGCAAATTCCTTCCGCCGCTGCCGCCCAGTTGCCCAAGACCGGTCGCGCCCGCGTCATTGTACTGACGGACGCAGACGCGGATGAAACCGCGTGGCGCGCGGCGGCCTACGGACAGTTCCTGCGCGACGATTCACCAGAAGACGCCATCTACGACTCGCTGCGCTGATATGTTCGGCGAGGTTTTCATCTGTCTTTTTCCTTTCACGTCCGGGGCCGCCGGCAAGGTGCGCCCGGCGCTCGTCCTTTTTGATCTGGCCCAAGACGCCATCATCTGCCGCGTGACCTCGGTGCTACGAACCGGGCCGCTGGAGGTCACGCTGAACGACTGGCAGGCCGCCGGTCTGCTCAAGCCTTCCGTCGCCTGTCTGGACCGGATCGTGACGGCGGAAAAGACGGTCTTCTTGCGGCGTCTGGGCGTGCTCAGCGCCTCGGACATGCAGGCAGTGCGGAACACTTGGAACCAGCGGATGCACTTGTGACCGTGCCGACGGAGTCTCTCGCGGGCGGGCCGGAAAATTCTTCCCTCATCTGGCTCGTCGCCCACACGCGTCCGCGTTGCGAGAAGAAGGTGGTG
Source organism: Akkermansia sp. (assembly GCA_043758205.1). Taxonomy (GTDB): domain Bacteria; phylum Verrucomicrobiota; class Verrucomicrobiia; order Limisphaerales; family SIBH01; genus JANNGC01. The sequence continues at coordinate 302 of JAYVNY010000148.1, read as the reverse complement.
CGGTATTGCGAAGACCTCGGGGTGGCCACGACGCTGCCCATTTACCGCTCGGTGAAAAAGTATCGCGGCAAGTCGGTGACGTTCGAGAAGCCGCTCTTTCCCGGCTACGTGTTCCTGCACGGACCGCGCGAGCTGCGCGGGAAAATTCTTCAGAGCGATTATGTGGCGAACCTGTTGGACGTGCCGGACGAGCGCGAGTTGGGGCGGCAGTTGCACGACATCCTGCACGCACTGGAGACGGGGCTGGAAATGCGGCTGGTGCCGGAGATCGGCAAGGGCATGCGGGTGAACATCAAGCATGG
>JAYVNY010000147.1:0-5662 GCA_043758205.1 Akkermansia sp. | reverse complement strand
GCCAGCAAGTTGCGTCGAGCCAGCGGTGCTGAAATGCAGCCGTTCCAGCCCCGCCGCCGCGAGCACGATGGCGTCGAGTCCGGTTTGTTCCGCGAGTTTCCGCAAGCGCGTGCCGACGTTGCCGCGAATCTCCACGATCTTCAGATCGGGCCGCGCGTGGAGCAGTTGCGCGCGCCGCCGCGTGCTGCTGGTCGCGACCGTTGCGCCGGGCGGAAGAGTGGCGATCGGTGATTGACCATCGGCCGTGTCCGCGGTGCGTCGCACCAGCACGTCGCGCACGTCCGCGCGCGTGCTCACCGCACCGAGCTTCAATCCGTCCGGCAGTTCCGTGGGCAAATCCTTCAGGCTGTGAACCGCGAGATCGCCCGAACCATCGAGCAGCGCCTCTTCAATCTCCTTGGTGAACAAACCCTTGGGCAAATTCCCGCTCGCGAGCGACGCCGTCTGCAATTTGTCGCCCGTGGTCTTGATGATGTTCAGTTCAAAGCTCTCGTCAGGAAATGCCGCACGACATTGGGCGAGAACCATGTTGGCTTGGGCGAGCGCCAGCGCGCTGCCTCGGGTGGCGATGCGGAATGGATTCATCCTAGGGGGGAGCTGAGAAATCAAACGCTCGGAAGCCAGCCAGCCTGATTGTGCGCCCTTGGTTCGTCTGAACATGATTCAAGCGCAGAGACGCAGAGATGCAGAGATGCAGAGGGAAAAATTCTCTCTCTGCGTCTCTGCGTCTCTGCGTTTCTGCGGTGAAAAAAAGCTTCATCGTCGGCGTGTGCGCTACTCGTGACCAAAGGCCGGCTTGGAATCCCTGTTCAAAGGCGCGCGGCCCGTCGCTTCAAACAACCCCCGCGCCTTCTCGCGGATGATCGCTTCGCAGCGCACGATCTCCTCCTTGCGCTGGCGCAGGTAATCCGCAGCAATCGATTGGAGGTCGTCAATGTTGTAGAGATAAACGCCCTCCAGGAAATTCACCTCCGGCTCGATGTCGCGCGGCACGGCGATGTCAATGAGCAGCAACGCGCGGTTCTTCCGCAGCTTCATCAGCGGCTCCAGCTTCGCGCGATCAATCACGTAATGGGGCGCGCTGGTGCTGCTGATCACGATGTCAATATTCGCAAACTCCTTCGCCCATTCCTCGAAATGAACGGCGCGTCCGCCGAGTTCGGTGGCGAGCGCCACGGCGCGTTCGTGCGAACGGTTCGACACGATGACGCTGTGCGCGCCGCGCGAGAGCAGGGCGCGGGCGGCCTTCTCGCTGGTCTCACCCGCGCCGATGACCATCACCTGGCGCTGGTTCAAAGAATCGAAAATCTTCTCTGCGAGTTCCACCGCCACGGACGCGACGGAGATGCTGCCGCGCTGGATGCTCGTCTCGGTGCGGATTTGTTTGGCGGCGTTGAAGGCCCGCTGGAACGTCCTGTTCAGCCGCGCGCCCGTGTGGCGATGTTGTAGCGCGAGGTCGTAGGCCTTCTTGAGCTGGCCGAGAATTTCCGTCTCGCCGAGGACCATCGAATCGAGACCGGAGGCGACTTTGAACAGGTGTTCCACCGCGTCCGGGCCGGAGATTTTGTAAAGTTCGTCGCCCAGCGGGTCGCGGTAGTCGTGGGTGCGGACGAGGAATTCCTGAAGGTCGGCAAACGCGCGGCGCGGTTCGAGCGCGGTGGCGGCGTAGATTTCCACGCGGTTGCACGTCGAGAGAATTACCGCCTCCTCGGCGAGACCGGACTCGCGCAGTGCTTGGAGCGCGGACGGAATCTTCGCCTCCGCGAAAGCGAACTTCTCCCGCACCGTGACCGGCGAAGAATGATGGCTGAGGCCGATGACGATGACTTCCATGTCAGGGGCGGTGAATGGGCGACATGAGGCTCGAACCCCAGAACGTGAGCAACAGGAACGCGAAGACCGCGATGGAACCCCACGCGAAGCGGCATCCGCCCGGCCAGAATTTCCAGCGCATGACGAGCAGCGCGAGGTAGAGCGCCCAGACGAAGAGCGCCCAGACGATTTTGAAATCCGCGGTCAGCGCCACGCCCTGCTGCCGCAGGAACAGCACGCTGATGACGAGCGCGACAGTGAGCAGTGCGAAGCCGGTGATGAGCAGCACGCGGATGACGAGTTCAAGCCGCTGGATGGGCGGCATGAAAGCGGTGAGCGCGCGCAGCTTATGCTGCTTCAAGTTGCGTTCCTGCGTGAGATACATCAGCCCCGCGACCGCGCCCATGCCGAACGCGCCATAGGATAGAACGAACGAAACGACGTGCAACGTGCGCCAGCCGCCGCCGAATTCAGGATGTCCCGGAGAGCCGGCATCCGCCGGCAGAAACAGCGCGAACACCCCGATGCCAAACAGCAACGGCGCGGCGAACGCCCCGAGGAAGCGCAGCCGCGACCACAGGCCGAACACGAGGTAAGTCGCGGTCATCGTCCAGGCGACGAACTTGGTGGCCTCGTAAAGATTGTGGATGGGGCAGCGTTCCAGACTGTAGCCGCGCATGATCATGGAGGCGGTGTGGAATCCAAACGCGGTGAGCAGGAGAAAGTAGTTCAGGCTGTTGTGCCGCCGCAGGTCACGACGCAGGAGGAAGATCGAATACGCGGCGCTGACGCCGTAAAGCAATACGGAGACGGCAAAGCAGTGGCGATCAGTGAAACCGGACACGACGCGGAGGCTACTGGAGGGGAGCGGCGGAGTCCAAGCATGAGGTTTGGCAGACGCGCGGACCGCCGAGTCCGCGCGATCCAACCCAAGGCAAACGCATCTACAGGCTTTGCTTTACCCGGCCTTCATTCGTCTGCCCCGATTCGTCTGCCAGTCCGTTTCCGGAGGGAAAAACTGGCCGACGAGAGAGCATTTTCAGCAAGACAGTGTTCACGCGGACTCGGCGGTCCGCGCTCCTTACTTCTTGGTCCCGCTCTTCTTCGCCTTGTCCGCCGAGGCGGCGGCCTGACCGGAGACGATGGCGGTGGAAGTGGAGGTGCCGTCGAAACGCCATTGCAAGGTGCCGTAGTTCACCACCGCGCTGCCGGGCGCGATCACGTCCACGGTCGGTGAGCGATTCGCATAGCTCGCGATGCTGCCGTCGCGATTGCCCGCGGTCACGCTGGTCACGAACTCATAGGCGGCGGGATAGGTGGGCGAGGTGGTCGGCGTGTTGCCCGCCGCCGCGTAGAATTTCACGCCCTGATCGTAGGCGCTCTTGATGGTTTTATAGAGATAGGAGCTGTCGCCGTCGCCGCCAAGGCTGAGGTTCACATACATCGCGCCGCCGTTCACCGCCGTATAAATGCCTTTGGCGATCTCGTAGGTCGTCGTCTGCTCGCCGCCCGCGCCAAAAACATTCACGGGCAAGAGTCGCACCGTGGTGGCCTTGCCCTCTGCGGACAGGGCCAGGGAGCGCAGAATGATTTCCGCCATCGCCGTGCCATGCGAGGGGATGCCATCGCTGGAAGTGCCGCTGGTTTCGTAGCCGGGCAAAATGAAGTCCGCAAAGCCGCCGCCCTTCGCGTCCACGGCGGAATCCACGACGCCAATCACCGTGTAGGCTCCATCCGGCGACGCTTTGGGAATCAAGTTCAGCGGCTTGCCCGATGAGCCGAGCGATTGCGCGGACTCGGGTTGCGAGACGTAGTAATTGTTGTCCACGTTCTCCACCGCCGGATTCTTTTCCAAGGAGGAACGCGCCGTGTCCGCAGCCGCCTCGTCCTCAAAGCGCAGACGGTAGGTGTTCTGGCCATCCGAGCGCCCCACGATTTTCGCGCCGAGTTTCTTCGCGAGGTCTTCAATCTTCTCGCCGGGCTTGAGCGTGACCACGAGTTCGTTGCCGATGCGGTTGGTGGAATCCTTGCTGACGATGGGTTCAATGGCGCGCGTGGCCTCGGCGCGGGTGTTGCGGAAGACGAAGAATTTTGAGGAACCGTTGGTTTCCGGAACGAGCGCGTAATTGTATTCGCCGAGCAAACGCTTCAGCGCCTCGCCTTGTTTCTTGTCGGTGAACTTGGTGGTGACACGCGTTTTGATTTCCGGGTCGAGATAAATTTCCCAGCCCGTCGCCGCCGCGACACGCCCGAGCACCTGCGGGACGGTCCACGTTTCCACGGAAGCGTCCACGCGGTCGCGCGCCTTGTCCCATCTCAGCGCATCCGCAGCAGAGCAGGGGAGTAGCGCCGCGAAAAGAACCGCGACGGCGAGAGCGAACTGGCGGAACCGGACAATCATGCCCGCTGAATATATCGGACTTTAACGCCGGCGCGATGAAAAGGTTGCGTTCGGGTGGAGCGCGGGCTTTCCAGCCCGCAGCAAGCCTCAAAGATCGGAAGCATTAATTACGGAGCAAGTCTTCGTTGCAACGGACGTTGCTGCGGGCTGGAAAGCCCCGCGCTCCGACGAAACGGTTTGCGCCTTCCCCACCGTCCCGCCACAGTCTCGCGCGAAGTTCGCGCGATGTGGGTCTATTTGTTGAAGCGGTTGTTGCACATGGTCCCGATTTTGGTCGGGGTATCCTTCCTTACCTACGCCCTCACCGCGCTCATTCCCGGCGATTACTTCACCAAGCTCTCGCAAAATCCACAGGTCACGCCCGACATGCTCGAACGCATGCGCACGCGCTACCATCTCGACCGCCCGTGGTATGTCCGCTACGGCTACTGGGTGAAGAACGTGGTCCTGCACGGCGACTTTGGTGAGTCCATCGCCTACAAACGTCCGGCGGGCGAACTGATCAAGGCGCGGCTGTGGAACACCTTCTTGCTCTCCATGGCCGCGACCGTTCTTGCGTGGTCTGTGGCGGTGCCGCTCGGCATCTGGGCGGCGGTGCACAAGGATTCATGGATTGACCGGTTTTGTGCGCTCATCGCCTTCGTCGGACTGTCGGTGCCGGAGGTGTTGCTCGCGTTGCTGGCGTTGATGTTCGCCTACGCCACCGGCTGGTTTCCCATTGGCGGCGCGTCGAGTCCGCTGCACGACATCATGGGACCGTGGGAGAAATTCAAAGACTCATTGCATCACCTCGTGCTGCCCACGCTCGTGCTCGCGGCGGCGGAGATGGCCGGCATCATGCGCCAGATGCGCTCGAACTTGCTGGATGTGTTGCGCACGGACTTCGTAACCACCGCCCGGGCGAAGGGCATGGCCGAGGGTTGGGTCATTTACAAACACGCGCTGCGCAATGCCATTAATCCGCTGCTCACCATCTTCGGCTATTCGCTCGCGGCGCTGCTCAGTGGTGCGTTCATCGTGGAGAACATCATGGCCTGGCCGGGGCTGGGGCGGCTGACGATGGAGGCGTTCTTCTCGCAGGATTATCAACTCGTCGTCGCGACCGTGGTGATGGCGACGGTGCTGCTCGTGGTGGGGAATTTCATCGCGGACTTGTTGATCGCCTGGAGCGATCCGCGCATTCGGTTGAAGTGACGGAGATGAATGTGATGTTCGCACAAATGGAGTTACTGAGGCCCTCCCTCACCCCGGCCCTCTCCCGCTGGGAGAGGGAGAACGGCATTCAGCCTCGCCACAACCGAACGCGCTCGACTCGACCAACGCTGGCTGACTTTCTCCCTCTCCCAGCGGGAGAGGGCCGGGGTGAGGGAGAAGTGCCAACAACTCCATGACCGCCCCCCTCCCCACCGCCATCCCGCTCTCACCCGGCCAACTCGTCTGGCAGCGGCT
>JAYVNY010000146.1:0-19979 GCA_043758205.1 Akkermansia sp. | reverse complement strand
AGGAAAACAAACGCAGCCTCAAGAGCCAGCGCCTGCGCGCCACCCTCGACCCCGATTACCTCCGCCAACTCCTCGCCAGTTAAGATGCGTCAGCCCTGGCCCACGCGCACTGTTCGATTGCACTTCCCCGCCCGCTGGCGTACCACTCCGCGCCATGCGTTTCATCGCCACCGTCATCGAAAAATTGCAGCGGCATCCGAAGCGGCTCGTCTTCCCGGAAGGCACCGAGCCGCGCATCCTCCAGGCCGCGCGCCAGTACTATTCGCTCAAACTCGGCGCGCCGATCCTGCTCGGCGACCGCGCGAAAATTAAGAAGGTCGCCGAGGAACTCAGCATCTCGCTCGAAGGCGTCCGCATTCTCGACCCCGCATTCAGCGAGGAACGCGAGGGCTTCGCGCAACGCTACGAACTGATCCGCCGCGCCAAGGGCATCCAGCTCGAGGAGGCGCGCGAGGCGATGAAGAATCCGAATTATTTCGGCGCGATGATGGTCGCCATGCACCAGGCCGACGGCGTGATCTCCGGCGCGAGCGAAACGATGGGCAGCACGCTGCGTCCGCTCTTTCAAATCATCAAAGTCGCGCCGCAGACCACCACCGCGTCGAGCTGCATGATCATGGAAGTCGAGGACACGCGCTTTGGCGAACAGGGCGTGATGTTCCTCGCGGACTGCGGCGTGATTCCCGAGCCGGATGTGGAGCAGCTTTCCGACATTGCCGTGACCACGGCGCAGCTTGCGCGGCACTTGCTCGGCACGCGACCGCGCGTCGCCCTGCTCTCCTACTCGACGAAAGGCAGCGCCACTCATCCGAGCATTGGCAAGGTGCAGGCCGCGACGGCGCTCGCGCGCCAGAAGGCACACGCGAAAAATCTTCAAGCCGACTTTGACGGCGAGTTGCAAGTGGACGCCGCGCTCATCCCCGACATCGCCGCGCGCAAACTGCCGGACAGCAAAGTCGCAGGCCGCGCGAACGTGCTCATCTTCCCCGACCTGAACTCGGGCAACATCGCCAGCAAGCTCGTGCAACACATCGGACGTGCGCACGCTTACGGACAAATTCTCCTCGGCCTCGACCGCCCGGCGGCGGACGTGTCGCGCGGTTCCAGCACGCATGACATTCTCGGCGTCGCGGCGATTGTCGGCACGCAGTCCATTTCGTATTCGCAGCTTTACCCGAAGTCGGGCGAGCGGCTGCCGGGGGACAAGTAAGGATTCAACCGAGGCGAATCGAAGAAGTGTCAGCGCAAGAACTCATCCACCGTCAGCCCGGTCTGCGCGATGATGGCGCGCACGGTGCCGCGCGGCAGATCGCCCGGATGACAGGCGACCATTGTGACTTTTCCCGTGCGACGATTGATCCAAAACTCGTGGCTGCCTTTGCCGGGACGCAGATATTCAAAACCATGCCGGCGCAAGTGCGCGACCACATCCCGATATTTCAGCGATGGAAGGCGCTGGCTCAAGCAGGCAGCGGCAGGGCCACGGGCAGGGAGAGATGGAAGGCGCGCGATTTCTTTTTCAACGCGCGCTTGAGCAACGGCGGCAACGGCAGTTTTTCCGTAAGATACACTTCGAGGAGCAGGCGCGCGTTGGCTTGCGCGAGTTCCATCGTCTCCGCGCGCGTACGGCCTTGCACGACGAGTCCGGGCAGGTCGGTGCTCGTCCCGAGGAAGCCGCCTTCGGTCAGCGGTTCGATTTTCACGTCGAGAACAATTTCCGTTTCCATCGCCCAAGACGTTAAGCCGGGGCGCGGAAACGACAAGCCCGAAACCTGATTCATGAACGACACCACGCCGCGCGTCTTCATCGCCGCCACGCGCCAGAACGACGGCAAGACCACGACCTCCCTCGGCTTGGTCGCCGCGCTTCAGAAGCACTACCGCCGTGTCGGCTACATCAAGCCCGTGGGCCAGCGCTTCGTGGAGATCGCCGAGCACAAGATTGACGAGGACACCGTGCTGATGGACAGCGTCTATCAACTCGACTGCCCGCTGGTCAGCATGAGTCCCATCGCGGTCGAGCCGGACTTCACGCGCAAGTATTTGGCGAACGCAAATTACGACGCGCTCGTGCGGAAGATTGAAGACGCCTTCGACCGCGTGGCGTGGGAAAAGGAATTCGTGCTCTGCGAAGGCTCCGGCCACGCTGGCGTCGGCTCGGTGTTTGATTTGTCGAACGCACAAGTGGCGAAAGTCCTCGGCGCGAAAGTCATCATCGTCACGCGCGGCGGCATCGGGAAGCCGATTGATGAAGTCGCGCTCAACCAGGCGCTCTTCGAGAAGGAAGGCGTGGAAATCATCGGCGTGATCGTGAACAAGGTCGTGCCCGACAAAGTGGACTTCATCACCGAGTTTGTGGGCAAGGGACTCAAGCGCCGCGGTCTGCCGCTGCTCGGCGTCATTCCCCATCAGCCGATTCTTTCCCGCCCCACGCTCCGGCTGATTCTCGAGGAACTGGACGCCGAACCGTTGAACAAATCGAAGCAGATGCTCAACCCCGTCGAGGACATCGTCATCGGCGCGATGAGCGTCCACAACGCGCTCCAGTTTTTCCAAGACGGCGTGCTCGTCATCATCCCCGGCGACCGCGAGGACATCCTGCTCGCCGCCGCCGCCGAGATGTGCAGCGCGGACAGGCCGCAACTGGCTGGCATCGTCCTCACCGGCAACCTCCGCCCCGGTGACGCCGTGATGAAGCTGATTCGCGACATGCCCTACCCCGTGCTGCTCGCCCAGCAGGACAGCTACGAAGTCGCCTCCAAAGTCCACGACATGACCGTGAAGACCCGCCCGGACGACGCCGAAAAAATCCGCCTCATCCGCGACATGATCGCGCAGCATGTAGATGTGAAGCGGATTCTGGCGTCGCTGTAGCTCTGGCGCGGTTCTGCGGTACGGACCCGGGCGCTCGGACAACGGAGAAAATTGCAGACTTGGAAAACGAAATAATTTCGGGAGGGCAAGCAGCAGGCCGAAGCCGGTGGAGGCGAGGCGTCGGTTACAGCGCGAACATCTCGCCCAGTGTGTCCAGCACCGCCGCCGCCGTTTCCGCGTCCAGCTTGCCGAGGCGTTTCACCAGACGTGCCTTGTCCACGGAGCGGATTTGATCGAGGGCCACTTCACCCGTCTTGCCTTGGAAATGCACCAGCGCGCGTGTGGGCCAGCCTCGCCGCACCGTCGTCATCGGCGCGATGATCACTGTGGCCACCGCGCGGTTTAATTCATCCGGGGAGACAACCACGCACGGGCGCGTCTTGGCCGTCTCCGCTCCGGTGGAAGGATCGAGGCGGACGAGGAAAACTTGAAATCGATCCGCTACCATTGCCAGTCTTTCGCATCGAAGGCATTGGCGATCTGGCGTGTGGCGGCGAGATCGTCGGTCACGGGACGCGGGCGGCGAAAGGCTTTGGCCCAATGGGCGCGGGCCTTGCGGCGCGGGCGCAGCAGCAATCCCTCCCCGGAGGGCAGCACTTCCAATCCATACGGCCAGTGCGGCAGGACCAGTTCGAGCGCCGAAGATTTCATGCGAGGATGTTTCCCCAGTCGGGATGTTTGGTCAACGCGACAATCAACGAACCAACATCGCGCTCGGCGATCTCAGACAGGAAAAGTGAAAGTATTTTCGGGCGGGGGATTTTAGCCACGGATGGACACGGAGAAACACGGATGGCCCCGCGCCCGGCGCGTTCTTCGCAGCCCCGTTCAGGGGCGGAATCTTTGTAGAACCACGAACGAGGAGAATTCTTAGCTCCGTAGGAGCGGCATCGGAGCGGGACTATGTCGCTCCGACGGAGCTTGGGATGCTGGTGGACGGCGGGTTTCTACAAAGAGGCCGCTCCTACGGAGCTTCCCGCCGCGCCGCTTTGGGACTCTGGAACCGGGGGATGAATCGCACGGCGGACTTCACCGGGGCGCAGAACGCCCACGAGCAATTGCCTCGTTGATCTTTGAAGTCAGTTCACTGGCTTCCTCTTCTGTGAACGAACCGGCAATCTGAACTTTGCCGCTCGGTATTTCTGACCGGATGAATGGCACCGAGTACAACTTTCCGCCGAGCACGATGGCCAGCTTCTTGTTGATGTTCGTCTTCGTGATCTGAGCGAACTGTTCCGCGCCTGATGGGCTAAAATCGAGTTCAATAAGTGGAGCGCCGAAGCTGTTCGTGGAGAGCATTGCCGAACTGAGCGAGGTGTTATCCAGCATCGGCCCCCTCTGCACATGATGTATTGCACCACCGTTACTGTTCGTCATCACATCCGTGTTTTCAGCCGGCTCATCCATCACAAGATGGAGCTGGAAAGGCAGGAATTTGCCGGGTTGCGCGGCCACGTTTGGATTCTGCCCGGCACGTCGGGCATCGGCAACAGCCAGAGCTTGTTCGAGTTCGCGTTTCTGCTGTCGTAGCATTCCCACTTCCCCGCGCAGCCTGAGCAGCTCGGCAGTGTTGCGGTTCAAGCGTTCGTTATCCCCGCGCAGTGCTGCGGCCTGACGTGCAGCTTCGTCCCGCTCACTGGTTGTCTGCTCAAGTTGTGCCGCTGTGAAAATCTGTTGTTCTTTGATCGTTTCGATTTCGCGCCGCGCCTTTGTAACCTGAAGCGATTCGTAGATTCCGACACCGACGGCGATGGCGATGGCGGCAGCGACGCAAACTTTTTGCAGTGTAGTCATGGCAATGGCTTTCCCGACTGTGGCGGTCGCGGTGGTTAACAGAGCTGTTCCAGCAACCGCAGCGGCGGTGATGGCCGCGCTCAATCCAGCCGGGGCGACAAGAATGGCATTGGTGGAAATCAAAATCACCAGCCCGCCCGCGCTGGCGGTGACACCGCGTTTGGCGAGCAATTCGCGCAGGCGCTCGACGGCGCGGCTGACGCGCTTTTGCGCGGCGGCGTCGCTCACGCCCAGCGCGAGGGCCACGGCATGGAAATCCTGGTTCTTGAAATAGCGCAGCAACACGGCCTCGTGGTCGGCGTCGTCCAGTTCGGCCATCGCTTCATCGAGCTCGGGCGCGACTTGCTCCCAGCCGGGCGCGCTTTCGGGGCCAGCCTCGGTGGCGGGATTGAAGTGTTCCATAAACTGCCTTTCGCGGGTCTGACGGCGGTGGTCATCGCGGAGCAGCTTCAGCCCGGCGAAGCGCGTGCCGCGGAAAAGCCAGCCGGCCAGGGAAGCGTCGGCGGACAAGGTGCCGGCCAGCGCGCGGGCCTTGCGGGCGAGGTCGGTGAAGACGCTTTGGGTAATCTCGTGGGCCAGTTCGGGCGAGCCGGTCTGCCGGAGCGCGGCGGAATACACCAGGTCGGTGTGCCGCGCGACCAGCGCGGCGAAGGCCGGCTCGGAGCCGTGCGCGGCGTATTCGCGGAGGAGTTGGGCGTCGGACTGGTTCGGCATCTCACTTATTAAACACCCGCGCGGGGCGAATTCAGACAAGGTATTTGAAAAAATCGGACGGCCACGTTCGTTCTTTCACCGGGGACATTTCCCTGTAATTTCGCCGCCCATGAATCTTTCGTTGAATCCGGCCTTGAAGAATCTGCCGGTGTATCAGCCGGGGCGGCCCATCGAAGAAGTCGCGCGCGAGCTGGGGATGCCGGCGGCGGACATCATCAAGCTGGCGTCGAATGAAAATCCGTTCGGCCCTTCGCCGCGCGCGCTGGCGGCGATGGAGGCGGCGCTGAAGCAGACGCATCTTTATCCCGACGGCAATGGCTTTTACCTCAAGCGCAAACTGGCGGAGAAGCTGGGCGTCACGCCGCAGAATCTCGTGCTCGGCAACGGGTCGAATGACATCATTGAGTTCGTCGCCCACGCGTTGCTGGACGCGGAGTCGGAGGTGGTGGTGTCGCAGTTTTGCTTCGCGGTGTATCCGATCGTCACGGCGCTTTTCGGCGCGAAACTGGTCACGGTGCCGGCGATAAATTTCGGCCACGATTTGCCGGCGATGCTGAAGGCCATCACGCCGCGCACAAAGATCATGTTCGTGGCCAACCCGAACAATCCCACCGGCACGCTCGCGCCGAAGGAGGAGTTGCTGAAGCTTGTGCGCGCCGTGCCGCCTCATGTGCTGTTGGTGATGGATGAGGCTTACGTGGAGTTCCTGGACGACGCGCCGGATTTGCTGCCGCTGCTCCGCAGCGGTGAATTGCCGAACCTGATCCTAATGCGGACGTTCTCGAAGATTTACGGGCTGGCCGGATTGCGCGTGGGTTATGGCGTGGCGGCAGCGGAGTTCATCGCGGCCTTGGAAAAGATTCGGCAGCCGTTCAACACGAATCTGCTCGCGCAGGCGGCGGCGCTAGCGGCGCTGGAAGATCACGAGCACGTCACGCGCACGCGCGCGAACAACGCGGCGGGCTTGCGGCAGTATGAAGAGACGTTCCGCGAACTGGGGCTGGAGTTCGTACCGTCGTTCGCAAATTTCATCCTCGTGAAAGTCGGCGACGGCGCGCGAGTCTGGGGCGAGTTGCAGACGTGCGGCGTGATCACGCGCCCGATGGCGGGGTATCAGTTGCCGGAGTGGATTCGCATCTCGGTCGGCACGCCGGCGGAGAACGCGCGTTGCCTGGGGGCGTTGAAGGAAATCCTGGCGAGGAAGTAAGACCGCGCTGCGACCTTGCGCTTGCAGCCAGGCCGCGCCGTCCTACACTGCGCCAATGCAAAAGTTCCTCGCCCTTTTTTGCGCGCTGCTCGCCGGTGCCGCCATCGCGCGCGCGCAGGTGAATGTGGAAATCATCCTCGACGACCCGCAGTTCCTGCGCGGCGAGCCGGTCACGGGCCGCGTGAAAATCAGCAACTTCTCCGGACAGACCTTGCGCCTGGGCGAAGATCCCGACTGGCTCGCTTTTCTCGTCACCGGCACCGACGGCAAGGCGTTGCGCGCGCTGGAGCCGATGCCGCCGGTGAAACCCTTCACCATCGGATCGGCGCAGTCCGTGGCGCTGCGCGTGGACTTGGCGCCGTATTATGATTTGCAGACGGCGGGACGTTTTTCCGCCAGCGCGCGTATCAAGTTCGCGCAGTTGGCAAAGGAGTTCACCACCGAGTCGGGCAAGTTCGACATCATCTCGGGCGTGAAGGTGTGGGAAAAGGAAGTGGGCGTGCCGGGCCGCACGCCGCCGGTGGTGCGGAAGTTCGCGCTGCAACAGGCGGCGTTCTTCAAGGAGACGCGCCTCTACGTGCGCGTGTCGGAGCAGAACGAGGCGGAGATCGTGCGCGTCATCGCGCTGGGCGCGCTGCCCTCATCGGGCCGGCCCGAGGCGGCGGTGGACAACTCCAGTCAGATGCATGTGCTCTTCCAGGCGGGGCAGAAAAATTTCACCTACGCGCTTGTGACACCGGACGGGGATTTGCTGCTCCGGCAGACGCACGAAATCACGGCCACGCGTCCGCGCCTGCGCGCGGAGCCGGACGGGCGCATCGTGGTGTCGGGCGGAGGCAGGAAGATATCTGCGACAGATTTGCCGCCGCCTCCGCCGAAGTTGGAGACCAACGCGGTGGTGCAGGTGAAGCAGCGCTAAAGCGACCGCACTCCAAACACTCCGCGCGGCACAACGCGCTTGTTGCTAGGCGCCAGCGTGTGGAGTGCGGTCGCTGGAGCGCCGCTTTTTCCCCCTCCCCTCATTGCCTTCCCCGTTTCCGGCTGGCACGTTGCGCGCGTGGAAAAACTGGATCAACTGCGCGCGCTGCTCCGCTCGTTTGGCTCGTGTGTCGTGGCCTACTCGGGCGGCGTGGACTCGGTGTTTCTTGCGCGCGTGGCCCGCGATGTTCTCGGCGATCGCGCGCTGGCGGTCATTGCGGATTCGCCGAGCCTGCCGCGCCGCGAACTGCGCGAGGCGCTGGATGTGGCGGAGAAATTTGGCATCCCGGTGCGCGTCGTCCAGACGGCGGAGTTCAACAACGAGGCGTATCTTGCGAACCCGAACAACCGTTGCTACTTCTGCAAGCACGAGCTGTTCACGGAACTGGAGCCGGTCGCGCGCGCCGGAAAATTTGCCGTCATCGCCTACGGTGAGAACGCGAGCGACGTGGGCGACCACCGGCCGGGCGCGCAGGCCGCGCAGGAATTCCAAGTGCGCGCGCCGCTCAAGGAAGCTGGGCTGACGAAGGCAGAGATTCGCGCGCTCTCCGCGCAGCTCGGCCTGCCCACCGCCGACAAGCCGCAGATGGCCTGCCTCAGTTCACGCATCCCCTACGGCGAGCGCGTGACGCCCGAGAAGCTGCGGATGATCGAGGAGGCCGAGAATGCGCTGCGCGACGCGGGCTTTTACGACGTGCGGGTGCGGCACCATGAGGTGGGGGGGCGGTTGCCCGTGGGAATTTCCAATTTGAACGGGCGCGAACCTTCAACCCGCAATCTTCAGCCTTCAACCACCCAGCACCTCGCCCGTCTCGAACTCGGCGCGGCGGAAATCCCGCGCCTGCTCGAGGAAAACCTGTTCACGAAGATCGCGGAGGAATTGAAGCGCCTCGGCTACGCGCATGTGACGCTCGATCTCGCCGGCTACCGGCGCGGGAGCATGAACGAAGCGCCGATTCGGATTAAAGCCAGCCTGGGGTGAGTTTGAAGTGGCAGCCATTTGCCCCTTGCCCCCTGCTCTGCCTCGCCGCACAACAGCCGCCGCATGTTGCTCTGGCGCGAAAAAATTCCTGCGGACTGGCTCCCGAAAATTCTCGGCCATCTGCCCGAAATTCTCGTGGACCACGCGCACCTCGAACGCAAGGCCGCGACCACCGCGCTGAACCTGGAAAAGTATCGCGACCTTTTCCCGCGCGTCCGCGAGTTGAACGCCATCGCCATCGAGGAATTGCAACACTTTGAACTCGTGCTCGATCTGCTGAAGAAACGCGGCATTGAATTCGGCCAGCCCTTCCCCAGCCCTTGGATCAGCGGCCTGATGCGCGGCATTCGCAAAGGCACACGCCAGCAAGTCATTGATCATCTCATCTGCTGCTCGCTCATCGAGGGACGCAGTTGTGAGAAATTCCAAATCCTCGGCCGCGCGCTCGCGGATGTGGACGCGGAACTCGCCCAGTTCTACGTCAGCCTCGTCGAGTCGGAGGGCAACCACTACGCCACCTACATCCTCATGGCCCGCGCCATTGACGACGCGGAAACGGACCGCCGCCTCGACTTCTTCCTCGATCTCGACGCGCAACTGATGCGCGTGCCGAACACGGAGTTGATCCTGCATTAACGTGCCCCCGCGGACCATCGGGCCGGATGCCGAGGGTGCGCCCCGGTGAATATCTTTCGGAAGTTTTCCATTGCCCCAACCCGGCCAAGTGGCAGTCTTCGATTGAGGTTACGCGCGTAACCGAAAACAAATAACCGCCAGCGTGATGCTGGCGGTTTTTTTGTGAACAATTTTTCGTTGCGCCCCAGCACTAAAGAATCAGAGTGAAAAAGTAAGTTCCTTAAGTGGACCGCCAGTCGAAAGACTGGCGGCTTTTTGTTCCCGCTGAGGCTCGAACATCATTTTGCTTTCTTCTCCTTCGCCGCATCCGCCGCGCGCCAGAGATACCACGCGGCCACCGTGCGATGCGGACGCCAGCGCTCGCCATGCGCGAGCAATTCCTTCGGCTTCGGCATCTCCTCCAGTCCGTAGGCGACACGGAAGCCGTTGCGCACGCCAAAATCATCCGCTGGCAAAACGTCCGGCCGGCCCAGTTGAAAAATCAGCAGCATCTCCACCGTCCACTGGCCCACGCCGCGCACGGCGGTCAAGCGTTCAATAATTTCCGCGTCTTCAAGCTTCGTGATGATGCGCGAGGTCGGCACCGTGCCATCGAGCGACTTCGCCGCGAGGTCGCGCAGCGCGGCGATCTTCGCGAAGGAAAACCCCGCCGCGCGAATGGCCTCGTCGCTCACGCTGGCCAGGTCTTCGGGGCGTGGAAATTTACGGCCGGGAAACAAATTGATGAAGCGTCCGAGAATTGTCTGCGCCGCCGTGCCGTTCAACTGCTGGTGTGCGATGGCCTGCACGAGCGACTGGAAAGGCGAGCGCGACTTCTCCGGCACCAGACTGCACGCCCCGTGCGCGCGAATGATGCGGCGCAAAACCGGATCGGATTTGGAAAGATGTTTGATGGCTTCAGCGGTCATGTTGGTGCGGCGGGATTGATCCGGAAACGGACGGCGCTGGCAACCCTGCGCGATGGAAATCGCTGTTTGCACCCGCCGTGGTCCTGTGTTGTATTTCGCCCGAGCCGCCGAACATCCGGCCACAAAAAATTATGACAATGACCGCCACGGAAAATGCCGTCCTCGAAAAGACGCGCGAACTTTGCCAGACCATTCTCGACCAGCCGGAATATCAGAAGCTCCGCGCGGGGGTGGACGCTTTTTTCAACGACGAACAGGCGCAGGCGGCTTACCAAACGCTCTCCAGCAAAGGTGAAAGCCTCCAGCACAAGCAGGAGCAACGGCTGCCGCTCTCCGGCGAGGAAATCGCGGATTACGAGGCACAGCGCGAACAATTCTTTGCGAACCCGATTGCGCGCGACTTCATGGCCGCGCAACAGGCCATCCACAAGATGCAGGAGACCGTCGCGCAACACGTCGCGAAAACCTACGAACTGGGCCGCGTGCCGACGGATGAGGATTTCGAGGCGGGGAGCTGCGGCTCGGGCTGCGGCTGCCATTAAGACGGCAGAACAGACTTCCAAAACACCAAACCTGACCGCGCGGATCGCGGGTTGGGTTTGGTGTTTGTCCTTTCTGAAGTGCGAACGGAGCGAGGGCTTCCCGCCCGGCGCGATTGATCAAAGCAGCTCCTTCGCGCCAGGCGGGAAGCCGGCATGCCGAACAAGTGTTCAGCCCAGCGGAATCGCCTCATCCACCAGCAAGACCGGCAGGCGATGGCGGATGGGGTAGAGCACTTGGCGGTCGTGGCGCAGCAGACCGCCGTCGAGTTTTTCCGCGAGCGTCTGGCCCGCGCGGTTCTTCAGTGCGCCGCTGGCGATGCGCTGGTTCAATTCGCCGACCAGCGCCGCATCCGCCTCGCTCAACGACTGGTGCGTCTCCGGGCAGCAGAGAATTTTCAACAGTCCTGGATCAACGAGGCTCATGGTTTCAATGCCTTGAGCGCGGCGGCATAAACTTCGCGCAGCGGCACCCCGCCCTGCTCGGCCAGCGCGCGGCACGATTCAAATTCCGGTGCGGCCTGCACCCGCTGGTTGTTCAACCGGCCAATCTTCACCGCCACTTCGCCGAACTTCGTTTGCACTTTCGCGATCTCGCGGCGCAGCTTGCGCCGCTCGGCCAGGGTGCGGCGCACGCCGAACGCCGTCGTCTCGCGCAAAATCATTTCGGAGAAACGATCGGCGTCGTCACGGGCGCACAGCACCGTGAGCAGTACACCCGGGCGGTTCTTCTTCATCTGCACCGGCGTGTGGAAGACATCGAGCGCGCCCGCCGCCAGCGCCTGCGCGACGAACCCGCCGAGCCACTCGGCGTTGATGTCGTCCAGATTCGTCTCCAGCACCGCGATGGTGTCCGTCTCCCAATCCAGCGCGCCGTCGGCCTTGGACTTAGGACCCTGGAACTTGGACGTGTGGCCTAGAACAGCGCGGACGACATTGGGCCGTGTCTTGTTCTGCCGCGTGCCAAGACCGTAGCCAATTTTCTCAACGGTGAGTTCCTGCATCGGCCCGAAACTTTCCGCGAACTCCGCGAGAATCGCCGCGCCGGTGGGCGTGATCAGTTCGCCCGGCTCCTCGCACTGCTGGATGCTGACGCTGCGGGCGCTGAGAATCTCCAGCGTGGCCGGCGCGGGGATGGGAAAATTTCCGTGCGCGCAACGAATCATCCCAGTGCCCTCGACCGGGCTGGCCGCGAAGACGCGCGGCTTCCCGAGCATCTCCAGCGCGACGCACGCGCCCACGATGTCCACGATGGAATCCACCGCGCCGACTTCATGAAAGTGAACTTCCTCCGGCGGATGCCCGTGAATTTTTCCCTCCGCCACCGCCACGCGATGAAACACCGCGATGGATTTTTCCTTCACCCATTTCGAGAGCTTGCTGGCCTGAATCAGTTTTGAGATGTCGGCGAACGTCCGTCCGTGCTCGTGCTCATGCGGGGCGCCGGTCTCCGACCCGCCGTGGTCGTGATGATGTTCATGCCCGTGGTCATGGTCGCAATGGTGGTGATCGTGGTCTTCCACAAACTCGATCTCGCACTTCTCCACTCGGCCGCCGCGTTTGATTTTCAACACCGCCTCGAACTCATGCGGCTCCGGCAGTTCCGCCGTGGCTTCGAGATAGGTGCCGTGCTTCTTGAATTTGAACAACTGGCGTTTCTTCCCGCCGCGCGTGGTCTCCAGCGTCACGTCCTTGTCCACCGGGGGGTTCGCCTCGTGTCCGTGCGCGTCAAAAAAGTAGAGCCGGAAGCGCGGCGGCACGCCGGTCTCGAACACGCTCAGTTCCACGCGCCCGGATTTCGTTGTCACCAGCGGTCCGCCGTGCGGCCCGTGGGTTTCCCCATCGAGATGGTCGTGATGCTCCGCGCCGTGTGCGTGCGAATGTTCATGCGCGTGAGCTTCTTCTCCATGCGAATGCTCGTGCTCAGACCCGCCTGCGAGATGCACATCAAACTTCGTTCCCGCAATCGCCCCACGTTCCTGCCGCGAGACGTGGAGATGAAACTCATCCAGCCCCAGCTTCTCCATTTCATGCGCGAACTCATGCGCGTCCACGCCGAGATCAATCATCGCACCGATGAACATGTCGCCGCTGAGGCCGCTGAAGATGTCGAGGTAAAGAGTTTTCATGGTTCATTCTGAGAGCCGTGCTGCACGCGAAGGATCGTGACGGTATTCGCGGTGAACGTGTAGAAGATGAGGTAGCCAAAAGGCCGCACCACGACCATCCGTACGTCCCGATATTTCGGATTGGGCGTGCGTCTTTGGTGTGGAAACCATTCCGGGAATTTCGTGATCCGATCCAACATCCGGTCCAATTCCAGCGAGAATGCCCAAGCCGCCTGGGGATTGCGCTCACCCAAATAGTGGATCGCCGCCGCAATGTCCGCCTCGGCCCGGCTAACTTTTTTGAGAGTGAAGATAGCCACGCGCCAGATCCCGATACTTGTTTCTGTCTTCCTCAGTGAATTCGGTCGGAACCTCACTCAGGGCTTCGTCCAGCGACTTCTCGATTTCCTTCCAACGCGCTTCCGGGACCGACGCCAACAGCGCTTCGTCTTCTGCGATGGTGATTTGCAGACAACAAACAGCTTCCTCTTCGATAGAGCGGCGGTTCGCCGCCGCGCGCTCGGCGAGGCTTCGCTGCAAGTCGTCGCTAACTCCGGTAAGCACGAGCGTGTTCATGGCGCGAGACTAACTTCCGCGTTTGATTTTGCAATCCGCCGCCAGCGCATTGATCTGACTGGCCGCGTAGCCCGCGCCAAAACCGTTATCAATGTTCACGACCGTTACGCCGCTGCCGCAACTGTTCAGCATCGCGAGCAGCGCGGCCACGCCGCCAAAGTTCGCGCCGTAGCCGATGCTCGTCGGCACGGCAATGACGGGCTTGGCGACCAGTCCCGCGACGACGCTGGGCAGCGCGCCTTCCATCCCCGCGACAGCTATGATGACGTTGGCGCGCTGAATGTCGTCGAGACGGCGCAACAGCCGGTGCAGTCCGGCCACGCCTACATCAAAAATTCGCTCCACGGTGTTGCCCATGATCTCCGCCGTCACGGCTGCTTCCTCGGCCACGGGCAGATCACTGGTGCCCGCGCAGAGCACCGAAATGACACCGGGCCGTTTCGCACGCTCCTTGCCCTCGATGGTCACACAGCGCGCGGTCTCGTGATAAACGGCGCGGCGAAATTTCTTCCGCAACACGCGCGCGTGTTCCGCGGTGAGGCGGGTGACGAGGACGTGTTGCTCGCGCTCAACGAGTTTGCCGGCGATGGCGAGCACCTGCGCCGGCGTCTTGCCCGCGCCGAAAATCACCTCGGGAAAATCTTTCCGCAGCGCGCGATGCAAATCCACCTGCGCAAATCCGAGGTCGGCCACGGGCGCGGCCTGAAACGCGCGCACCGTTTCCTCGACGGAAATTTTCCCGCGCTGAAATTTCTCCAGCAGTGCCTTGGCTTCAGTCGCAGTCATAAATGGAAGTCAGGTCAAGGCGAGTCGGCGGCCACGATGCGCTCCCCGCCCGCGTGCTGCGCCACCCGGCTGCGTTTCGCCTCGACCTTGATGTAGTGCAGAATCACCGGCGCGAGGATCATGCCGGGGATGCCCATCAGCTTCTCACCCAGCACCAGTCCGATGAGCGTGAGCCACATCGGGTTCTGAATGCGGTCGCCGATAATTTTGCTGTTCAGGAAATACTCCGACTTGTGCAGCACCACGAGGAAGACGAGCGCGATGAGCGCCAGTTGCGGCGAGATGGTGAAGGCCACGCCGACGATGAGCGTGTTGCTGATGAGGTTGCCGATGATGGGCAGCAGCCCGCAGAGAAACGTCAGGCCGATGAGGACCTTGGGATACGGCATGCCGTTCCAATACAGGAAGACCGCCGTGACCGCCGTGTTGATGGCCGAAATGATGATCTGCGCGCCCATGACGGTGGCAAAACTTTCGTAGAGCGTCCCAAAGCGCAGCGTGATTTCGCGCGCGGTGAGCGTGTAGAGATTGTTGCCCTGCCCCGGCTGGTCCGTGGCGAGATCGAACTTCGAGTTCAGGAACAGGCTGATGGAGACCACGATGCCGATCAGCACCGCCGCGGCTTGTATCAGCGCCACGCCCGCGTATTTGCCGACGTTCTCGAACTCGCCCTTGATGGCGTCAATGGCCAGCGCGCGCAGGCTCGCGTAGTCGGTAAAAGCCAGTTCGATGCCCTGCTTTTCCGTCCATTCGAGCACCACGGGAATGGTGATCTCCGCGATGCGCGGCAAGGCCACGGCGGTTTGCTTGATGAAGAAATAAAAGCCCACGCCCGCACCGGCCAGCAGCACCAGGAAGAGCGACATGCCCAGCCACTTGCGTCCGCGGAAGGACAGCATGTGCAACGCGAAGAAACAGAACAGCACCGTGACCAGGGGTGTCGCCAGCTTCAGCCAGCCAGCCGCGATGATCAGCAGCGCGATGAACACGTAAGAGAGCCGGGTCGGTAAGCTCATGGTTGGAAAGTGTAAGTCGCACTTTGAGAAAGTGCGAAGCAGGAATAACGCCCGAAAGCGGCGCTAATGCGACCGCACTCCAAAAGCTGGCGCGCAGCACCACACCCCTCTGGTCGCGCGAAGCGTTTGGAGTGCGGTCGCTTCAGCGCCGCTTTTGCCCTGCTCTGTCGCGCGGCAGCCATATCAGCGAATCCGCTCCAGCAACCAGTCCTTGAGTTGCGCGATGGGCAGGCGCTCCTGCCGTCCGTCGTCGCGATAGCGGAGCGTCACGGTGTCGAGCAGTTCCGGTTTCTCACCCAGCGTGTCGAAATCAATCGTCAGGCAGAAGGGCGTGCCCGCCTCGTCCTGGCGCGCGTAGCGGCGGCCAATCGAACCGCCGTCGTCGTAAAAGACGTTCAAGTGCGGACGCAAGAGATCGCGCACGACCAGTGCCTTCTTCACGAGGTCGGGCTTGTTTTTGAGCAGCGGCAGCACCGCCACTTTGATCGGCGCGACGCGGGGATGAAACTTCATCACCACGCGAGTCTCGCTCTTGCCCTTGTCGTCCGTGTCGGTGATTTCGGTGAAGGCGTTGGAGATCAGCGCGAGCGTCAATCGATCCAACCCCGCCGAGGGTTCGATGACGTGAGGAAGGAATTGTCCTTTGGCGAGGCGGTCAAAGAAAACTTCGGCTTCCTTGCGCGCTGCTTCGGCGGCGTCAGCGGGCGGGAGCTTCTTCTTCTCGATGCCCACGCGCGTTTTGCTTTCGATGAATTCCTCGCGAAGGGATTGCTTGCGTTCGTCCGGCAGCTTCGTCCACGCGGCGCGCACTTCCTCGTCGAACACGGTCAGCGGCTTGCCCGAATGTTTTTCGTGCTGGCCCAAATCGAAATCACCACGCGCGGCGATGCCTTCGAGTTCATCGCCTTTGACCTCGCCGCCGTCGTCGCTCTTGCTGAAGGGAAACTTGTAGAGAATGTCCGTCGTGGCCCGCGCGTAGTGCGCAAGTTCATCCGGCTGCTGAACGTGGAACCCGAGCGTGTCGCGTGAAAGGCCGATGTTCTCGTAGAAGCGCACGCGCTCCTCGACCCAGTATTGATGCCACGCCTGCCAGCCCCAGTTCGGCTGGGGTTCGCCGGGATGTCCCTGCGAAGGCACCGTTGCGACCGAGCCATACAAAGCCTCCGTTGCCTCGTCGGGCCGGATGAAAAACTCCAACTCCATCTGCTCGAACTCGCGCGAGCGGAAGGTGAAGTTACGCGGCGTGATCTCGTTGCGGAACGCCTTGCCGATCTGCCCGATGCCGAACGGCACCTTCACGCGCGACGAGTCGAAGACATTTTTGAACTGCACGAAGATGGCCTGCGCGGTCTCCGGTCGGAGGTAGGCTAGGTTCTCATCGCTCGCAATCGGGCCGTAATGCGTTTGGAGCATCAGGTTGAATGGACGTGGTGCGGTCAACTCACCGCCACAATGCGGGCATGGCGTGATAAAGCCGGTCGCGCCCAGTTGCTCTGTGGCAAGATAGAGATAGAACTCGCGCGCATCCACCGGACGTTTGCCTTTCTCCACGTCTTGAACCAGCCAGGAAATAGTAACCTCCGGCTGACGCACCAAAGCCAAGTTCGGCGCGAGTTGTTTGCCTTTGCCTTTGGCCCATTTCAATAAGTCCCCGGTGTGAAACTGATTTGCTCCCGGCTCCGTCAACGCCGCGAGCGATTGCGTCCACGGTTGCTCGCACATCATTGGCCACCATTGATCGGAACGGATGAGCTTCTTGCAGCTTTTGCAGGTGCTCATCGGGTCGGCAAACGTGTCCTCGTGGCCGGACGCCTTCCACACCGCGCGGTGCATGATGATGCTCGCGTCCAGGCCCACCACGTCCTCGCGCTGCCGCATCATGGAGTGCCACCACGCGTCGCGCAGATTGCGCTTCAACTCCGCGCCGAGCGGGCCGTAGTCCCAGAAGCCGTTGATGCCGCCATAGATTTCGCTGGATTGGTAGATGAACCCGCGTCGCTTGCAGAGGGAGACAATCTTCTCCATCAATAAATTTTCTTTTGGCTCGGCCATAAATGGGCGCGCAGTCTTTGGGAAGGGGCCGGGGGTGTCAAGGTGAGCGCAGGCGGAATGCCGGGCCAACGCCTCCAAATGCTTGGCTGGATCGGGTTTTTCATTCGTCTGCCCCCATTCGCCTGCCAGCTTTTTATTCCGGCTACGGAGCGGCAGACGAATTAGGGCAGGCGAATGGAAAAATCCCCGTCCCTCATCCTCAGTCTTTCGATCAGCCCGGTGAGTTTGGATGCGTTTGCCCGGAGGCGAAGTGTCCGTCTGTGCCCTGTCTTCTGCGGTTCAGCTCCCAACAACGTGAGAACAAGTTGTGAATGAATCCGAACGAGTTTCCCTTGCCCGCGCGCCGCCACTCTCTACCGTCATCCGCCGTGAACTATCAGAAATTCGCCGCCCTGCTCGCTTTGCTTTTTTGCCCGATCGGGTTCCACGCGGCCGATCCCGCGCCACCGCCGCCCGCCGCCATCACGAACGTCGTCGTCGTCGAGCCGGACCCGCAGTTGTTGCGCTCGGTGCTCATTCTCCAGGAACAGATCCGCACCACGCAGCGCGCCGTGGAACAGGCCCGCGAGGAATCGCAGGCCGACTCGAAGCGCGCCGCCGAAAACCTGACCGCGCGGCTAAACACCATCGAGCAGACGTTAAACACGCAGCGCGAATCCGAACTCCGCGATCTTCAGCAGTCCACGCACAAGATGATCATCATCGTCGGCATCGCCACAGCGATTGGTTTTCTGGCCATGATGGTCACGGGCTTCCTGCAAGCGCGCGCCGCCACGCGGCTCACGGAAGTTTCCCGGCAACTGGCCGCGCTCCCCGCACCCTTCACCTCGCGCCTGACGGAACTGCCCGCGCCCGGCGCGCTGCCCGGCACCGCCACCGCGCCCGCGATCGAAGACACCAACGCCCATCTGCTCGGGGCGATTGACCGGCTTGAACATCGTCTCGAAGAAATGGAAACCAGCCCCGGCGGCACGCAGACCGCGACCAATGGTCACAAGCCCCTCACCGCTGGAGCGCCGGCCACGCCGCAACTCGCCACGGTGCTGAGCAAAGGCCAGGCACTGCTGAACATGGACCAGCCGGACGAGGCGCTGGAGCAGTTCGAGGAGGCGCTGCGTCTCGAACCGCGCAACCTCGAGGCGTGGATCAAACGCGGCACCGCGCTCGAACGCTTGCAGCGCGCGGAGGACGCCATCACATCCTACGATCAGGCCATTGCCATTGATGCCTCCACGGCCACCGCCTACCTGTTCAAAGCCGGCGTGTACAACCGGCAGAAGAAATACGCCGAGGCCTTGCAGTGCTACGAGAAGGCGTTGCACGCACAGCAAAAGACGCGCACGGCGGCGCAGGCCTAGTCTGGACGCCAAGGCGTGAGCGTTCCTCCGTCCAATCTCCACGAGACCCACGTCCTCGGTCGCGACACGACCGAACGCCGCGTAAAGGTGGAGGCATGTCCTGCGCTGGGTCGCCATCAGATCAAGCACCTCGGCAGCGTGGACGCCGCCACTCCATATCAAGTGGTCCGTACTGATCTCAGCGGCACTTACATGCTCGCGTGCTTCGGCGGGCGCGGACAAATCCTCCTCGACGGACGCTGGCAGAACGTCGGCGCGGGCACCGCCTGCCTCGCGCCGCCGCACGTCGTCCTCGCCTTTCGCGCGCTGCCGAAGACGCGCTGGCAATTCTGCTGGGTGCGGTATCAGCAACGGCCCGAGCAGAAGCCCATCATTTCCTCGTCGTCGCCCGCCGTGGCCCGCTTCAATGCGGGGCCGATGCGCGCCGCCATCACGGGGCTGTGGCAGGAGGTGCAATCACCCGTCGCGCCGGCCACGGTCGAGCATTGGGTGGACATCATTCACACTTACGTCCTCCGCTTCGCGCAACCGTGGCATGTGGATGACCGGCTCCACCATTTGTGGAATGCGGTCTCGGCGGAGCTCGGCGCAGATTGGAACCTCGGAAAACTGTCGCGCCAATGCCACTTCAGTGCGGAGCATTTGCGCCGGCTCTGCCATCAGGAAATAGGCCGCAGTCCGATGCAGCAGGTCACTTACCTGCGCATGGAGCGCGCGGTGAAACTGCTCACGACCTCGAACGACAAGATTGAAGTGATCGCCGCCGCCGTGGGCTACGACAACCCATTCGTCTTCTCGCGCACGTTCAAGAAGTGGATCGGCTGGCCGCCTTCCGACTACCGCGCGCGGCAGAAGTCGTGAGGGGAAAAACCGCCGATGGACGCTGTTCGACTCTGATGGGCCGCCTCGTCAGCAGTTCGAGAAATTCTTTCTTCTCATCGCAAGAACCGGTGGAGCGCCACCGCGACATCGCAGAACATCCACGTATAACGACTACGAGCGCGTAGCCGGCATCATCCGGTTCCTCGATGCGGGGCCTGCTGAGCAGCCGGTCTTGAACGCGCGGATGACAGCGTTGACGGCAAACCCGCGGGCGTTTGCGTTCAATGCCAACGAGTGATTCGCGAGTCGGGAGGGATAGGCGACTGCCGCTGGAGACACGAACGCAAGGGCGTGATACTGGACTGGGAAAAGGCGCAGGCGACGTGATTGGAGGGCAGTGTTCTGATTTGCAAAAGCAACGGAGCGCGGGTTTTTAACCCGCAGCAATGTGAAAAAGCGCACAGCGTCTGCAAGTTCCCAAGCTCTCACCTTGCGAGCAGTGCTGTGGATTGGAAAACCCGCGCTCCGGCCGCCGTTCACTTCGGCTCCGCCGCCGCGCGGCAGGCATCCGCCACCAGTGACAGGCTCTGCAAAAAGTCCTCGCGACCCGCCGCTGGAAGCACGGCGAG
>JAYVNY010000145.1:0-3971 GCA_043758205.1 Akkermansia sp. | reverse complement strand
TGGCGGCGCTCTGCCGAGACGCCGCTACGCGGACTCACCGCTCCACGGTGAACGTCTTGTCGTAATTTGTGGCTGCGTTACTCCATTCTAGTCCGCCATCATCCACGCCATCCGCACCGATGCTATAGAGCACGTAGCCGCGCGGGAGCGGCTTGAAGGGGAGTGGCAGGTTATCGAAAATGTCACGCGGGATTTTGGGCAGATAGGCTGGGACTAGTTCAGCCAGGGTGACCGGAATTTTTCCTTCGTGCGTGAGCCGGAAGCGTTCAAGTGCCAGAGCGGTGCGCAGAGCAGTCAACTGGGCCTCGATTTCAAAACTGGCGCGCAGCCCCTTCTGCCACGCCGCAGGAACGGCTTCGCCAAGTTCGCTCGTTATATTGGTGGCATAGGCTTCCACCAATTGCCCCGCACGAGCCACGGCCTGGGTCGGCGGCAACGTAGTCATGTCGAGCGAGGAGCGATACAAGCCGAGGTAACGGACGAAGTCCCCATCGCTGTACGCGGCGCGCCCCGGCTTCAGCCTTCGCCAAAGCGCTTCCCACCACTTCTCGTCGCGCTGCCGGCCGTAGAGCAACTCGTCCGCATTCCGGCCGGCCTTGACCTCAGAGAAAGCCCAGATGGCCATGACGTGCTCACCATGCAGCGCGTTGGTAAACTGGTTTGTGACCGCGCGTGGCAGGGCCTGTTCGATTTGGCGGAGCTGGCTATCGGTGAACTGGACGTGGTTCAGACAGCGCTCGACGGCGAGCACGCCCAGACCCGCGCAGGCACGCTTAATCATGTGCGGAACCAATGAGTCGGACGGGACGGCTTCCAAAAACTGAAAGCCGCGCAAGATCATGTCCGCCGCGCGCTGTGGGTCATCGTCCTCGGCGGCGGTCATGGCCATTACCGCCAGCATTTGCGCGAGCGTGCGGACATGCACGAAGTTTGGCACGCTGTTGCTCATCATGCCGCGCTCCCAGTGGGAGGCGAAGCGCATCCCGGCCGGCCACGGCTCAGGCCATTGATCCCAAATCGCCTTGGTTCGTTCGTGGTAGGCGCGCAGATCTCGCATCGCCATCTCAGGCATCGGCACGGTGCGCGGCAGCGCGACCGATGTGATGACGACCGGTGTGGAAGCGGGCAGGCGATTGTTGACGGCGAAGACGAGGATGTTTGTGAGCAGTTTTCCCGCATCTTCGTGCGGCGGGGGATTGGGGAAGAGTCGCGCCAAATCCTGCGCGTCAATGGGCTCGCCGCTGGCGCGCAGTTCAGCCAGTAGGCGTTTGATTTCCTTGTCCTGCGCCGTCTCCCGCGTGCCCAACCACCACAGCAGGGCGGTGATCGTGAGCAGGGCCAATACTCCGACCGATCGCCACGGCACGCGGTGTCTTCGAGAATTTTTTTGCTTTGAACTCATGGAGACGATTTCTAACCCCGTGGCGAGCGGAGCAGCGGACTGCCTAGTCCGCTGTCCCGTTAAACAAAGAGCGGGCGAGGCCATGAACGATGCAACGGCGGACATGGCTGTCCGCCGCTCCTATCGCTCCGGCGATCACATCCCCAGCTTTGCCAGTTCGTCCTGCAACTGCTGTTGGAAAACCGGCACGTCGGCCTGCGGCGGGCGATAGCCTTGCGAAGGCGGCACCATGCCGAGGCGTCCAGTTTGATCGAGATACCACTCGGCGGTCTGACCGTCGGTGAACGTGACTTTGCCGCTGACCAGCGCGCCGGGTTTGGCAATGAGGTCGAGACTGGTGGAAACTTTTCCGCCGGCAGGCGCGGCCGTAGCCTCGGGCGTGAGATCGTGAACGGGCGCGGCGGATGCCGGAGCCGACGGCGCGGGCGCAACGGCGGCGGGCGCGGGCGGTTCCGGATCTTTCAAACGCAGCTTCAAATCATCAATCAGGAACCGCGCCTCCATGTAGGTCATGCTCACGCCCAGTTCCTTGCCCAGCCTGCTTTGAATCTCCGACAGCTTGAGTCCCTGCTCGATCCACTCCGCCACCTGGCGCTGTTGTCCCTCGTCTAATTTCATGGCGCGCAATGTTCAGTCCGCAGGGGCAAACATCAATGTTCAAAACCGTCGGGCTGGGGATGACGGTGAAAGCGAGCTTCCCACGACCGCGACACCCGCCCGTTTGACACGACTTCGTCCCCCGATATAGTGCGCCCCCTTTGACATGAATCGTAATCCGCATGTAGCCGTGGTCGGTGCGACGGGAGCCGTCGGCATCGAGATGATCAAGACGCTGGAGAAGCGCAACTTTCCGGTGGGCAAGCTTACCTTGCTCGCCTCCGCCCGCTCGGCGGGCAAGAAACTCACCTTCAAGGGTCAGGAGATTTCCATTCAGGAGTTGACCAAGGATTCGTTCCACGGCGTGGACATCGCGCTCTTCAGCGCGGGTGGCGGCATCTCGAAGGAATTCGCCCCGCTCGCGGCCAAGGCGGGCTGCGTGGTCGTGGACAACTCCAGCGCCTTTCGTCAGGACGACTCAGTGCCGCTCATCGTGCCCGAGATCAATGCCGCCGACGTGAAGGGCCACCAAGGCATCATTGCCAATCCGAACTGCACCACGGCCATCACGCTCATGGCGTTGTATCCGCTGCATCAGGCGTTCGGGGTCACGCGCATTTTCGCGTCAAGCTATCAGGCCGTGTCCGGCACGGGCGCGATGGCGATTGAAGAATTGCAGCGGCAGGTGAACCAGGTCGTGGCCGGACTGCCGGTGACGAAAGAAGTTTATCCGCACCAGATCGCCTTCAACGTGTTGCCGCAGGTGGATTCATTTCTGCCCGACGGTTACACGAAGGAAGAGATGAAGATGCAGAACGAGGGCCGCAAGATCATGCATCACCCCGGCTTTCGCGCGAGCGTGACCTGCGTGCGCGTGCCGGTCTATCGCGCGCACTCGGTGGCGGTGTCGGCGGAATTCTCCCAGCCCATCACCGTGGAGGCCGCGCGCGCCGTGCTCGCGAAAGCTCCCGGCCTCGACATCGTGGATGACCCCGCGAACAAGCGTTACCCGATGCCGCTCGAGGTGGCCGAGCGTTACAACTGCGCCGTGGGCCGTATCCGCCTCGACTGCGCGCTGGAGAACGGCCTGTGCTTCTGGGTGAGCGGGGATCAATTGCTCAAGGGTGCCGCGCTCAACGCGGTGCAGATCGCCGAAGTGCTGCTGAACTGACGGGCCGGGTAGGGCGGCGCTGTCTGAGCGCGCCGGATGGAGGGCTGGGCAAGTTTCATACGGCTTCTCCGCTTCTAGCGCGGCGCGCGCGGAGCGACGACGCTCTACCAGTGCCCGTGTTGCTCAAGACCTTGGTGCGACGCGCACATTTCACCGCGCCTGCACGGATTTCCATTTGACGCTGCCGCCCGCCTTCGTAGAGTCCGCGCCCGGCGCACCCGCGCTTCAAACTGAAATTGCGTTATCTATGCCTACAAAAGTTGCCATCAATGGTTTCGGCCGCATCGGCCGCCTCGTGTTCCGCGCTCTCGTCGAGCAGGGAATGATCGGTCGTGACATCGAAGTCGTCGCCGTCGGCGACATCGTTCCCGCCGACAACCTCGCCTACCTCCTGAAGTACGATTCCATCCAGGGTCGCTTCAACGGCACGGTCAGCTCGAAGAAATCCGCCCCGGATAAACTCGAAGACGACGTGCTGATCGTGAACGGTGCCGAGATCAAAGTCGTGAGCGCGAAGACTCCGGCGGAGCTGCCGTGGAAGGCGCTCGGCGTGGACATCGTGATCGAATCCACCGGTCTCTTCACGGACGCGGACAAGGCCAAGGGCCACATCACGGCGGGCGCGAAGAAGGTCGTCATCTCGGCTCCGGCCAAGGGCGAGGACATCACCATCGTCATGGGCGTGAACCACGAGAAGTACGACGCGGCCACGCACCACATCATCTCGAACGCGAGCTGCACCACGAACTGCCTCGCGCCCATCGTCCACGTTTTGCTCAAGGAAGGCTTCGGCATCGAAGA
>JAYVNY010000144.1:0-19624 GCA_043758205.1 Akkermansia sp. | reverse complement strand
CGGCGCGCGCGGAGCGACGACGCCCTACCAGCGCCAGTCGATCTTGAGCCTCAAGCAAAGGCCGCGAAGGGCGCAAAGTGGGAGACTTTGTTTCGCCTTCGCGTCCTTTGCGGTCTTTGCGTGAGGCATCATTCTCCTACTCCACACCAAAACTGGCCCGCACCTTTCAGCGCGGGCCAATCAAATCTTCCCAAGGCCGGGAGACTACTTCTTCACCGGCAGTTCGCGAATCTTGATGTTCCTGAACGCCACTTCGCCGTGGTCGCCCTGGAGCGCGAGGAAGCCGTTCCCGGACTTCGCGAACTTCGGCATCGTGCCGAACTTGCTCTTCTTCACGCGGTTGTTGAAGTCGTCGCTGCCGATCACGTACTCGACATACTTGGTGCCGTTCATCTCATGTAGGCTGCCCGTGGGGCTGATGACCACGCGCAGGTGATTCCACTCGCCGGCCGGTTTGGTGGTGTCGAGCGTCTGGCCGGTCTTCGGGTCGGTCGGCGGTTGATAGAGCGCGTAAAGCCAGCCGCACTTCTGCGCGTCCGCCGCGAACTCGTTATCCTCCAATTGAATCTCCGGCCCCGTGGCCCACACCGCCCCGCCTTCTTCCGTGACGTGATAAATGATGCCGCTGTTCGCGCCCTTGCCCATGCGGAAATCGAGCTGCAATTCAAACGCCCCGAACTTCTCCGCCGTCACGATGTCGCCCGCGTTGTGCGGGTCCACGCAGATGAGCAGGCCGTCTTTAACCTGCCAGCCAGGCTTGATGTCCTTCTTCTTGAAATTGCTCCAACCGTTCAAGGTCTGGCCGTCAAAGAGCAGTTTCCAACCGGCGGCCTTTTCCTTCGCGGTCAGCTGATTCGGCGGGGCCGAGGAATGTTGCGCGGTGGTCGAGCAGCCCGAGGCCAAGGCCAGAACCAAAGCTGCACTGATAACCAAAATGGATTTCATGCGCGGGACGTTACACAAGCAGCGCCGCGTGACAATGGGAATGGTGGCGGGTCTGACGGAGCGGGCCGCTTCGAGCCTTCTGAAACCAGTCGCGTCCCTACTTCGACTTCATCACGAACACCGTGTCCCACTCCGCGCCGGGCGGGTTCGCCACCAGTTCGCGGCAGCGTTTGAGATACAGTTCGATCAGGTAATCCTCCGGGACCGCGCGCGCGCAGTCCTCGAACGCCGCCAGCGCCTCCGCGAAACGCCGCGTGCGATACAGCCCGAGGCCATGCTCGTAACGTTCCAGCCACCCCGGCGGCTC
This sequence comes from Akkermansia sp., assembly GCA_043758205.1. GTDB lineage: Bacteria > Verrucomicrobiota > Verrucomicrobiia > Limisphaerales > SIBH01 > JANNGC01. The sequence continues at coordinate 18,372 of JAYVNY010000144.1, read as the reverse complement.
TCCGCCCACTTCCTTGTCCATAACCACGGTGAAAACATGCACGGGCTTTTTCTTGCCCTTGACCTGCACCGAGTCCACCGAGCGCAGCACGAAACGATCTTGCACCAGCGGAACCATCGCCTCGCCGAGCAGCAGGTCGAGCTTGTATTCCTTGGTCAGTCCTTCGAGGCGCGAGGCGAGGTTCACCGCGTCGCCGATGACGGACACTTCCATTTTCTGTTCGGAGCCGAGGTTGCCCACGATGACCTCGCCGTGGTTGATGCCGATGCCGAAGGAGAGTTCCGCGATGCCGCGCTGCTTCCAGTTCACGTTCAGGCGCGCGAGATATTTCCGCATCTCCAGCGCCGTGGCCACCGCGCGCCGTGCGTCCTCCTGCGCGCCCGCCGTGACGATGCTGCCCCAGTCCGCCATCACCGCGTCCCCGATGAATTTGTCGAGCCGCCCTTGCTGCGCGAAGACAATGCGGACCATGTCATCGAAATACTCGTTCAACTGTTTGACCAACAGGCTCGCGTCCGCGCCTTCGGTCAAGGTTGTGAAGCCGCGAATGTCCGAGAACAGAATCGTGACCGGCTTGCGCACGCCGCCGAGCGTGTTCAGGTAGGTGCCGGGATTGTCTAGGATGTCGCGCACCACATCCTTCGACACGTAGCGCTCCAGCGTGCGGCGCGTGCGGTTCTTCTCCAGCCGCAGCAGCACGAAGTCGTAGGCGAAATTCGTTAGCGAACTCGACGTGAAGGCCAGCAACGGCGTTACCGCCAGCAGCGCGAAATCCAAATATTGAACCGCCGCGAAACACGCCGCCAGGTAGCCGGCCACGACCAGCGCCGCCACGACCAGCCGGCGCACGGGACTCCGAATGATCATCGCGAGCAGCCACGCCAGCCCGCCAAACCCCGCGATGAGTCCGTAGCTCCAGCCGGCCGAACATTCCCGGATGAACTCGCCGCGCAGCACCGCGCTCATCGCGTTCAAATGAATTTCCGGTCCCAGCATCGTTGCGTTGAACGGTGTGCGGTGCTCGTCGTGCAGGATGTTCGCCGCCGGACCAATGACCACGACCTTGCCCTCGAAAAATTTTCCGCCGTCAAAATTATTGCTCCAGTGGCTGGGCAGAAAAATCGTGTAAAGCGGAATGGGCCGGAAGCCGTCACCGGGCGGGGCGACAAAGCGAAAGAGATGCGGCGCCGAGTCGTCCGGCACCAGAGGGCCCGCGCCGAGTTTTTTCACCGCGCGGCTGGCCAGCGATTCCAGTGTGCCGTGCGGCGGCAGGCCCCGGTCGCCGGTGACACGGAAAACCGCGCGGCGCACGATGTCATCCACTTCGCGCGGCCCGACATTTTCACCGGGGAAAAAATTCACGAAGCCCAGGCGCGGATCATTCCACGGGGCGGCTTCATCTTTCACCGGCAGCACCGTCTCGCTCGGATACACCACGGACAGGCCTTCGCCGCCCGCCCTTTTTCCGCCGGCGAAATTGACGCCCACGACCACCTGATCCGCGTAGCGGTCGAGGGCGGCGCGCAACTTGTCATCGCCTGAACCCGGCGCGGCGAAAATGAGATCGAGCACCACGGCCTTCGCGCCCGCGCCAGCCAGCCGCTCGATGGCCGCCGCCCACAAATCGCGCGACCACGGAAAGCTGTTGGTCAGGGTGGCCAGGGCGGGGCTGGCGGCCGCCTCCTCGGGCGAGATCACATCCGCGTAACTCGTTTGATCAATGCCCACGAAGATCAGGCGCGGATCGGGCTGGTAGCGCGCGCTCCGGCGGTTGAGCAAATCTTTGAAGCTCAGTTCCGCGAGCGCGAGCCGTTCGGAAACAGAAGTCCAGCGCGGCGGCACCCAGAACAGCACGAGGCAGAGGGCGGTGCAGACGGCGCAAATCCATCCGATATTCCGCGTCCGGGCCGGGGGCTGATTCATCCGGGGTGAGATACCGAAGCCCGTTCGTGGTCGCAAACGAATTTGCCTGAACCTCCCCTGGTCGCGCATTTTTTGCTGCCAGATTTTTTTAGTTTTGCTCCCGTGCGACGCGCCGATAGGCTGACGACGAAGAAAGCAACCGCGCCCCAGGCGCAAACACATTTTCCTTATGGCCAAAGCAACGCAAGGCACCGCCAGAATGTCCCCGAACACCAGCAACGTCCTCTCCGTCATCATGGGTGGCGGCGCGGGCACGCGGCTTTTCCCACTCACGAAAGAGCGCGCGAAACCCGCCGTGCCGCTCGCGGGCAAATACCGCATCGTGGACATCCCGATTTCGAACTGCATCAACTCCGACCTCAAGCGCATCTACCTGCTCACGCAGTTCAACAGCGCCTCGCTGCACCGCCACGTTTCGCAGAGCTACAAGTTTGACCAGTTCTCCAGCGGCTTCGTCGAGGTGCTCGCAGCGGAACAAACTTTCTCTGACACGTCGTGGTATCAAGGCACGGCCGACGCCGTGCGGAAGAATCTCGTTCACCTGCTCAACCATGATTTCGACTACGTGCTCATCCTCAGCGGCGACCAGCTTTACCGGATGGATTTCCGCAAGATGATCCGCCAACACATGGAGTCGGAGGCGGACCTGACCATCGCGACCATTCCGGTGAAGCGCGCGGAGGCGGCGGGACTGGGGATCATGCAGATTGATCGCGAGCGGCGCATCACGCACTTCGTCGAGAAGCCCAAGGAGAAGTCGGTGCAGGATGGCCTGGTCATCCCGCGCGACATGTATGACTTCCTGGAAATCGAGGGCGGCGGGGAAGACCTGCTGCTGGCCTCGATGGGCATTTACATTTTCAACCGCGACGTGCTGCTCAAGTTGCTCGACAATACGCACACGGATTTCGGTAAGCACATCATCCCCGCGGCGATTGGCACACACCACGTTTCTTCCTACGTGTTTCAAGGCTACTGGGAGGACATCGGGACGATTCGCGCGTTCTTCGAGGCGAACCTCGACATCACTTCCGAGCTGCCGCGCTTCAACTTCTTCGACATGACTGCGCCCATCTTCAGCCGTCCGCGCTGGCTGCCCGCGTCCAAGATCAATGGCGCACAGGTCGACCACGCGATCATTTCCGACGGCTGCATCATCAACCATTCGGAGATTCACCAGTCCATCATCGGTATTCGCAGCATTCTCAGTCCGGGGACGGTTCTGAACCGCACCATCATGCTGGGTAGCGACTACTACGAATCCGCCACTTCTATCGCCGAGCACGAGGCCGTGGGCCAGCCGCGCATCGGCATCGGCGAGAACAGCCGGGTCGAGAACGCGATCATTGATAAGAACGCGCGCATCGGAAACAACGTGACCATCTCCCCGGCGGGCAAGCCGGAGAACGTGGACCATCCGCTCTATTTCATCCGCGACGGCATCGTGATCATCCCGAAGAACGGCGTGGTGCCGCATGGGACGGTGATTTAGAGGGGTGGGGCAGAGCAGAATGAAAGCTGGCTGTACCCAAAAATGGTGTTATCGTTAGTCCGAAATCAGAATCCAAAACAAAATAAAAAACGCTTATGAAATATTTGCTCATGTTCTTCGCCGTGACGCTTCTGGTCACTGGCTGCGCTTCCAATAAAGCCGGCGCCCCCGGCGAAGGAAGCTACACAGAAAGCTCCAACGACCGCCACGATATGTCGGGCGTTTCGAACAACCTGCGTTCGAACGGCGCGTTCGGACGTTAAGTTTCTGCCCTTAAAAAGCCGCGCCCTCCGTCTGGAGGGCGCGGCGTTTTTATTTTCAACACGGCCGCGATGAGGCGCGGCGGTGAGCGATTCCTCAGAGACCCATCACCACGGCCTTCGTCTCCGTGTACATTTCCAGAGCCTCCTTGCCCATCTCGCGGCCCCAACCCGATTGCTTGTAACCGCCGAAAGGCACGGAGGCGTCGAACACGTTGTAGCAGTTCACCCACACCGTGCCGGCGCGCAACGCCCCGGCGAGGCGATGCGCCTTCGAGAGGTCGCGCGTCCATACGCCAGCGGCGAGTCCATACTGCGTGTCGTTCGCGCGGCGGATCAAATCGTCAGTGTCCGAGAAGGATTCCGCGACGACGACAGGCCCGAAGATTTCCTCCCGCACCACGCTCATCGTCGCCTTCACGTCCTTCAGTACCGTGGGCTGCACGAAGTAGCCGCGCTCGCCGTGGCGCGCACCACCAGCTACCACGCACGCGCCCTCCTGCTTGCCCGCCTGCATGAAGCCGGTCACGCGGCGGAACTGCTCCTCCGAGACCAGCGGCCCCATCTGCGTGTCCGGGTGCAGGCCGTGGCCGATTTTAATTTTCTTGGCGTGCGCCGCAACGCCTTCGACCACCTGATCGAAAATGGGCTTCTCAATCATCAGCCGCGAACCGGCGCAGCAACACTGGCCGTGGTTGAAAAAGATGGCGTTGGCCGCGCCCGCAATCGCCTGGTCAATGTCGCCCGCGTCCTTGAAGACGACGTTCGGCGATTTACCGCCGAGTTCGAGGCTGACTTTTTTCAAGTTGCCCGCCGCCGCCTTCACGATCAGGCGGCCCACTTCCGTCGAGCCGGTGAAGGCGACCTTGTCCACGTCGGGATGCGCGGCCAGCGGAGCGCCGGTGGTCTCGCCGAAACCGGTCACGACATTCAGCACGCCGGGCGGCAGTCCGGCTTCAAGACAAATTTCTGCGAGGCGCAGCGCGGTGAGCGGCGTTTGCTCGGCGGGTTTGAGGACGACGCAATTCCCCGTGGCCAGCGCGGGGCCGAGTTTCCACGCGGCCATGAGCAGAGGGAAATTCCAGGGAATGATCTGGCCGATCACGCCAATCGGCTCGCGCAACGTGAAGGCGTGAAAGCGCGCGCCCGGCGCGTACGGAACGCTGATGGGAATGGTCTGCCCCTCGATCTTCGTCGCCCAGCCGGCCATGTAGTGAAACAGATCCGCGGCCAGCGGCACGTCCGCGACACGCGCGACGGCGCGGGGCTTGCCGTTGTCGAGCGATTCGAGTTCGGCGAGTTCATCCGCGTGCTGCAAAATCAAATCACCGATGCGCCAGATCATTTTGCCGCGCTCGGAAGGCGTCATCGTCCGCCACGGGCCGGACTCGAACGCGCGCCGAGCCGCCTTGACCGCGCGGTTGATGTCCTCGGCCTGACCGGACGCGCACTGCGCGATCTCGTCGCCGGTGGCGGGGTTGAAGACGGGGAACGTTTCGCCGCCGCTGGCGGGAACCCATTTTCCGTCAATGAGGTTTTTCTTCGCGCCGCGCAGAAAACTCTGCACGCGCGAACTGAGGGGGGGATGTGCCGGCGCTGTGTGGCCGTTCCCGTTGGTGGTGGCGCGCGCCGCGGTCGCGCGCGACTTGGTCTTGGTGGTAGTGGGCATGGAGTACTCCTTTGTTTTGTTGGTTGAACTTTCAACGGTTGTCCCGCTGCCGCCGGGAAAATGCAAGCTCCCAGCCATTGCAGTTGTTCACCGGAGAACCGCTTGGCGTTTTGCTGATGCCCAGAGGGCTTGGGCGGGAGGTCTTCCCGCCGGTGCGCTGCGTTTGTGAGCCGTCGCAAGAGGCCGGTGCTTCCAAACCCGCAACGGGAAATGCGCCAAGACGCTCGCCGCTCATCTTCTCCGACTTGCCGCTTGCAATTCTTTTAGGCGTCTGGAAATTTGCGCGCGCTTTTTTGAGTGGGGTCTTAGCTCAGTTGGTAGAGCGTCTCGTTCGCAATGAGAAGGTCAGGGGTTCGAATCCCCTAGGCTCCACCACTCTCTTCCTGCCGCGCATCGGTTACGTCTTTTGGACCAGAGGGCCGGACAATCAAATTGACATTGCCCAGACCGTTCGTAGAGTGGTGAAAATTTCTAGTTGCCAATTCAAATGAATAATATGAAGCCAACTTCCAACGGGTTTCTCGCCACCTTCGCCGCTCTCGCTTTCTTAATCTCCTCTTTGCCTGCCTTGGCACAGAAGACGGTGGATCGCGTAGCCGTCGTCAATGCTTTGGCGGGTGACGTGCGCTATTCCACCAAAGATGGAGCCTGGGTCGCCGCTGTAATTGGCACCCAGCTCCACGCTGGCGACAAAGTAAAAACCGGTGCTGGCTCTCATGTGGACATTGATCTTGGCGGCAATGTCGGCATCGTCCAAGTGGCCTCCAGATCCCTTTTCGTCATCGAGAAAATCACTTCCACTGACACCGGGCCCGAGCGTGTGACCGAGACGCAGATTGCCATCAACGACGGCGCCATCTACGCCAAGATTAACAAGCTTGCCAAAGGTTCTCGTTACGAAATCGCCACGCCCAAAGGCATCGCCGGCATCCGTGGCACGGCGGTCTATGTAACGGCGGACGGCCAGGTCACGGTACTTGATGGTGAAGCGGTTGTTGCTTATCCGAACGGGAACGGTGGCGTGGACACCTATATCGTGAAGGCTGGCCAGACAGTGGGGCCGACGGATCGTCCGGCTCATCCTGCTCCGACAGAACTCCTCGCCTCCATCGTGGAAGCCCTGCGTGATGCCGCCACCCACGGCGTGGGACGTGGAATCCCTCCTTTCGTCCAACCTCCGGGCCCGTTCATTTCTCCCATCTTACCTCGTGGGAGGGGTCACGGTAATCCGAACATCGATAACTAACTCAGTCTGCGAAGACCAATCCGAGAGGAGCTGAAAACATTTCCAAACCCAGAGCGACCTTGAGTTGCTCTGGGTTTTTTGTTTCGTTCGCGCCGTGAAGTGGAAGCTGCCTGCACTTGTGCCCGCGTTGATTTGTGCCGGCGTCACCGCATCCATCTGTTTTCTCGAATGGCTGGCGGATCACGATGTTGTCACGCCCTTTCAGCGCATCGAATGGATTACTTACGACTGGCGCGTGCGGATGGCTGCCCAGAAAAGCCAGCCGCTGGCCACGAACCTCGGCCTCGTCGCCATCACCGACGACAGCATCCAAACCCTCCTGGACGGCACCTTCCCGTACCAATTTGGACTCCATTGGCCGCGCCAGGTTCATGCCCGACTCGTGAACGAACTGGCGGCGGAAGGAGCCAGCGCTATCGGGTTCGACGTGCTCTTTGCCGAGGAACGTCCCGACCACGCGCCTGTGACCATTGATGGCGTGCGCCTTGGTTCCGATGAGTTTTTCGCGCGCGAAATCCGCCGCGCGGACAACGTCACGATCCCGGCGGAGAGGTCTCTGGCCCCCGCCGATCTGTTCCGCACCAACGCCTGGGCCGTCGCGGACATTTCTGCCGACCGCGAGGTGGACGGCATTCTGCGGCGCGTGCAGGCGTATTCCGTCGTCAATGTCTGGCACCCGCTCATCCGTCGCGCGGCCCGGGAGCATCGCTGGCGGCTCGACTCGGCCCAGTTCGAGCCGGGCAAAATTGCTTTTCCAACCACCGACGGAGAATTGTCCGGGGAAAATTTTCTCGCCTTGAATTCACAAAATGAATTCGACGAGGTCGCGCTCCTCGCCCGGCTGGCGGGAACACCCGCTCCTCCAAACGCCGCTGTCCGCTGGGCCAGGCCCTACACCAAGCAGCGTCTCTGGCAACTCGGCATCCTCCTGGCCGCGCGCCATCTGGACCTCGATTTGAACCGTGCCCGGATCGATTTCGCCCGGGGTCGCTTGGAAATTCCCGGTCCTGATGGCGCGTGGCATGTCATCCCCGTGGATCGCGAGGGGCGATTCTACATTGACTGGAATCTGACCGGCACGGACGCCCGGCTGCTGACCGAGCCGATTGAGACCTTGCTGGCGCGCTACGAATTGCGCCGCCTCGGCCAGGAGGTGACGAATCGCTGGGTTGGAAAAATTGCCCTCATTGGTTCCATTGCCACCGGCAACAACCTCACCGACCTGGGCGCGACGCCCTTGGAATCCGAAACCTATCTCGTCAGCGCGCACTGGAACGTCGCGAACTCCGTGCTCACCAACCGCTTCGTGCGACCGCTGCCGTTGATCTGGAAATTCGCGCTCATCATCGCGTTAGGCGTGGGCGGCGCGCTGCTTACGCTGCGCCTGCGCCCGCTCTACGCGCTGTTCTGGGTGGGCTTCGTGGCGGCGGCTTACGTGGCCGTGGCGTGCGGAGTGTTTGTCCAGTCGCGTCTGTGGCTGCCCATCGTGCTGCCGGTGGGCGGCGCGCTGCTTATCACGCATGTCTGTTTGATCACGTATCTCGTGCGCCACGAACGCGAGCAGCGTCATCGGACCAAAAGGATTTTCAGCAAAATCGTCTCGCCCGATGTCGTGACTGAATTGCTGGGCGCGAAAAATCTTTCCCTCGGCGGCGCGCGGCGTGAACTCACCGTTTTCTTTGCCGACGTGCGCAACTTCACGGAAATCACTGACGCGCGCCAGCAGCAGGCCGATGCCCGCGCGCAGGAGCGCGGCCTGATGGGCGACGAGGCGAAACATTTTTTCGACACCGAGGCGGCGGACGTGCTCGCCTCCGTGAACCTCTACCTCGGCATCGCCGCCGCCTGCATCAAACGTCACGGCGGCACGCTCGACAAATACATCGGAGATTGCGTCATGGCCTTCTGGGGTGCGCCCGTGCCGAACGAGCGCCACGCCGTCTGCTGCTTGCGCGCCATCATTGACATTCAGCGGGAAATTTTTGAACTCAACCTCCAGCGCCGCGCCGAAAACCAGCGGCGCGAGGAGGAGAACTTGCAGCGCACCTTTCGTGGCGAGGCATCCCGGCCCCTGCTCGACGTCCTCACGCTCGGCTCCGGCGTCAACACTGGCATGATGACCGTGGGCCTGATGGGTTCCGACGCGCACCTCGTGAACTACACCGTCTTCGGTCGCGAAGTGAATCTTGCCTCCCGGCTGGAAAGCGCTTCCGGGCGCAGCCGCATTTTGATCGGCGAGCAAACTTTCCTCGCCGTGCTCCGCGATGATCCCGTGCTGGCCGCGACCTGCATCAAGCAGCCGCCCATGAACTTGAGAGGTTTCCGGGACGCAGTCTGCGCCTACGAAGTGCCGTGGCGGCCCGCTGGCGCGACGCTGGACGACGCGGGTCAGAGCATGACCATCATCCGCTCCAAGGCGCTGCGGGAGACGTGATGAATCAAAACGTCAGCAACGCGCGCAGCCCGATCAGCGGCGCGGGATCGTAATCGTCATCGGAGAGTTTGTGGCCGTGACGGTTTTCCAGCCGCAACTCGCCGCCGAGCGAAACGCCGCCGAGCAGCTCGACCGCCGCGTGCTTGCTCGCCTGCCACGTCACCTTGGCATAGACCGGCGCGAACGTGTCCTCGCCCACGCCGTCCCGTGCCGGGCCGCGTTTCTCAGCAAGGCGGAAACGGTTCTCCTGATACTGCATCCCGCCGCCCACGCTCCATTGCTCGTTGATCTGATAACGGATTTCCGCGCCCGGCCCGCCGCCGCCCGCCACGTCGAAGTAGCCCGACTCGGCCGACCAATGATCGTTGATGCGCCAGTTCAAGATCAGAATGGGGCGCACCGTCGCGTTATCTTCGATCTCCGTCGTCACGCCCACGCCACCGCCGATGGCCAGGCGCTCGCTCGCTTGGTAAATCACTCCGATGGCGCCGCCGAAAGTCAGGGCGTCGCCTGCATCCGCGCCGGACTCGAGCGCGAGTCCGACGGTTGGTCCGCCGAAGACGGCCCACTTCGCGTTCACCGAATGGCGCATCAGCACTGTGGCGCGCAGTTGGTGAACATCGTCCCACGGCTCGTTCTTGGAAAAATCATACGCGCTGAAGCGGTAGCCCACGACGGGATCGATCCGCCAGCGCTCGTCCAAAATGAACGGGCGCGTGATCGTGGCCCCAAAGCGCGTCTCGTTGAAATCACCCCGGTGATGGTCAATGTCCGCGTCGAAACGGTGGCCCGCGCCGACCGAGACGCGGAACTCCTCGCCGTTCTGCGCCGCCGCGAGGGGCAGGGCCGGAGCGATGGTGGCGAGGGCCAGGGTGAAAACTGCGCGACGGGCGAATGATAAATTTTTCATCAAAGTAAATGGTTGCGACCACGTTGGAATAACGCGCGCCACCCTGCGCGTCGAGAGGAAGAATGGTTGGTGCCCCGGCCAACGCAGCTTAGTGCTTTGCTTGCTTCGGGGTTTCATTCGTCTGCCCTCATTCGTCTGCCGCTCCGGTGACGGAATGAAACGGAATGAAAACCGGCAGACGAATTGGGGCAGACGAATGGGAAAGCCTCGTCGCTGATTCCCAGATCCTTGCCCATCATGTTTGGTTTTGCTGCTTTGGCCCTGTGGTTGGTGCCAGTGATAACCACCGCTCACCGGTCAATCAGCATGAACGTCACTTCCGCCTCGCTCACCGGTTCGCCGTCCACGGAGCACACGCCCTTGGCCTTGCCGATTTTGCCGCGCGACTTCGTCATCTCCACGTCAATGACCAGCGCGTCGCCGGGGCGCACGGGCTTGCGCCATTTCACGCTCTCGGCGGACATGAAGTAGGCGAGCTTCCCCGTGTTCTCCGCCTGCCGCATCATCAGGATGCCGGCGACTTGGGCAATGGCTTCAAGCTGGAGCACGCCCGGCATGATCGGATGATCGGGAAAGTGTCCTTGAAAATGCGACTCGCCCATCGTGACCAGTTTCAGCGCGGTGATCTTGTTGCCGTCAATTTTCGTCACCCGGTCCACCATGAGGAACGGCGGGCGGTGCGGAAGAATCTTCATCACCTGCATCACGTCCAGCGTCGCGCCGTCGCGCACGAGGGGGGCCTCCGTCGCGGTGACGTTGGTTTCGGGCGTGGATTTTTTCACCGGCGCGTCCGGCATCTTTTCCGAGGGCAAGGGCTGCGGCGGCGGCGCGAAGGTCTGCGCGGCCACCAGCGGTTTGCGCATCTGGGTCTGAATGGCCTTCGTCAACTCCACGTTCGATTGGTGGCTGGGGCGGATGGCCACGATGTGTCCTTGCAAGGGCCGCCCGAGGAGCGACAGGTCGCCCAGAATGTCGAGCATCTTGTGCCGCACGAACTCCTGCGGATAACGCAACGGCTCGTTCGTCAGCACCGCGTCGTCGCGGATGACCACGGCGTTTTCCAGGGAGCCGCCTTTGATGAGTCCGCTTTTGTAGAGGTAGGCAATTTCCTCGAAGAAGACGAAGGTGCGCGCGTGCGCGAGTTCCTTGCGCCAGCTTTCCGGCGAGAGTTCGAGGCTGAAGAATTCGGTGAAACGGTTGCCGCTGTCCGCGCTGGTGCAGGTGATCTTCAGCTTGTCATGCGGGAAGACGGACATCATGGCCTCGCCGACGGCGATCTCAATCGGCTCCTTGAGGCGGTACGGCTCGCGGGCCTCGGGCAGCACGGTCACGCCCACGGAATCAATCATCTTCACGTACTCGCGCGCGCTGCCGTCGGCGATGGGCGGTTCGTTCGCGTCAATCTCCACGATGGCGTTGTCAATCTCGCACCCCGCGAACGCGGCGAGAATGTGCTCGACCGTCTGCACCTTGAGCGCACCCCGTCCGAGTGTTGTCGAGCGCTGGGTGTCCACGACGAATTCCGCCTTCGCCTCCAGCTCGGGCTTGCCTTCGAGATCGGTGCGACGGAAACAGATGCCGCTGTTCGCCGCCGCCGGCAGGAAGGTCATGTTCACGCGATTGCCGCTGTGCAACCCGATCCCGCTGAAACTGACGCTGCGCCGCAGAGTTTGTTGTTGTGCCACGGCGGCGATTAAACAAACGGCATCATTCGATGGCAAGCGTGCGGGCGGCGTCGCTCGTCCTGTGGTCCATCGAACTGGCCTTCAGGACTCACCCGCCCAGCGCGTTCTTCACTTCGGCAAACGCGCGGATGGCGTGTATTTCCAACGGTCACAGCGGCGCGATTTTATACGGCATCCCGTGCGCGTCCGCAACGACGCGGCTGGTCAGCAGGCCGTCCATCACGTTGATGCCGCTGGCGAGCGCGGGCATCCGCTGGCACGCCTCGGCGAGTCCGTGGTCGGCGAGAAGTTCGATGTAGCGATGCGTGACGTTGATGAGCGCCTGCGTCGCGGTGCGGGCGTACGCGCCCGGCATGTTCGCGACGCAGTAATGCAGCACGCCCTCCTCGGTGTACACCGGATCATGGTGCGTCGTGGGGCGTGTGGTTTCGGCGCACCCGCCCTGGTCCACCGCGATGTCCACGAGCACGCTGCCGGGTTTCATGCGTCGCAACATTTCGCGGCTGATGAGTTTCGGTGCCTTGGCCCCCGGCACGAGCACCGCGCCGATGAGCAGGTCCACGTTCGGCATGAGTTCCATCAAGTGCGATTCGTTCGAGTAAAGCGTGTGCGCGGTGTGCAGCGTGATGTCGAGAAACCTCATGCGCTCCAAATCCACTTCGAGAACCGTGACGTCCGCGCCGAGTCCCGTGGCCATGCGCGCGGCGTTGATGCCCGCGACGCCGCCACCGATCACCACGACGCGCCCTGGCAACACGCCCGGCACGCCGCCGAGCAACGTGCCACTGCCGCCCGCGTGCTTCGCCAGAAAATAGCCGCCGACGAGCACCGACATGCGCCCGGCGATTTCGCTCATCGGTTCGAGCAACGGAAGGTGCCGATTCACCTCGATGGTTTCGTAGGCGAGCGCGGTGACGCCGGATTGGATCAGCGCGTCGGTGAGCCCGCGACTCGCGGCGAGGTGCAGATAGGTGAAGAGAATTTGTCCGCGCCGCAGCAGCGCATATTCGGAGGGCAGCGGCTCCTTGACCTTCACGATCAAATCACCCTGCGCGAAAACGTCAGCGTGCCCCGCGAGCATCGTCGCGCCGACTGCTTCGTAATCACCATCAGGAAAACCCGCGCCCGCACCCGCGCCGCGCTCGACGATGACGCGATGCCCGCGCTTGATGAGTTGGTAGGCGGCGGAAGGCGTCACGGCCACGCGGTTTTCCTGTTCCTTAATTTCTTTCGGGACGCCGATGTTCATAAAATGGTTGCAGGGTTAAAAAGTTTCGGGCGGCAAGCTTCCAGGCGTTGTCGCCATCGTATGTTAGGAGAAACACGAGGCTGAAAAGCCTCGCGACCTGCCGGCTGGAAAGCCGGCGCTACGTGAAGCCGCGACCAGCGGATGATTTCGAGGTGACTCACGCTGGGCGACGCTACCGGCTCAACCGGGGTGAATCCAATCAAAGAACCCAAGCGCCTCCAAATCGCGCCACAGGCAGTGGTAATTCCGCAGCGTGGCGTCTGGATCATGAAAGAATCCGTGGCTCAGTTTGGCGCGGGCGAATCATCAGCACCAGTCCGACCGAGAGCAAGGCCGCGGCGGCGAACGCGCCGAAGATCACATCCAGTGGCACGCGCGCGTCGCGCATCGCGCCGAAGCCCCAGTCCGCCAGTCCCCCGCAACTGATGCTCACGAGATTCATCAGTCCGTAGCCGGTGGCGCGCAATTCGGGCCGCACGATCTGGCAGAGGATGGGCATGTTGTTGCCGTCAAAAAATCCCCAGCCGAGTCCGAACAACGCGAGAAAGACCATCGCCACCATGAGCGTGCCCGCGTGGCTGACGCCGAAAATGGCCGGAGCAATCAGCGTTACGCCGATGGCGCTGACGAAGATGCGTCCGCGCGCCGAGCGTTGCGTCCAGCGGTCGGCGAGCCAGCCGCCCAGTAGCGCGCCGACGATGGCCGCAACTTGCCACGAGCTGGTGGCCGCTACGCCCGCCGGGCCTTGGGCGATGTTGAATTGCTGCTTCAGAATCGCGGGCATCCAGTCGCGCACCACCCACGCCGCCATCGCCGGCAGGGTGAAATAAAGCACGAGCAGGAGGAACGAGCCGTTGCTCAGAAGTTCCCGCGCGGATTGTGCGACAGAGTTTTTCGACGCGGCGATTGAAGCAGCAGACTTCGGCGCATCGCGCAGCAGGAAGGCCAAAGGCACCGCATAAATGATTCCCGCAAGGCCACAAACGTCGAACGCAAACCGCCAGCTTAACGACGGCGCGTCCGCCACGTAGCCGCTGAACCCACCGATAATCACGCCGAGGTAAATCGCCATTTGATGCAACCCCACCGCGCGCGACCGCGTGGTGCCGGTGTGAAAATCCGTGATGAGCGCGAGTGCCGCCGGAATGTAGAACGCCTCGCTGATGCCCATGAGCGTCCGCGTCGTCAGCAGTCCGTCGTAGGTCGTGACGTGGCCCGTCACCCACGTCACCGCCGACCACACGAATAGGCTCCCGCAGATCGTGAAGCGCCGGCTGAAGCGGTCCGCAATGTAGCCGCCGACGGGACTGAGCAACGCATAGACCCATTTGAACTGCCCGAGCATCCGCCCCCAGTTCGCCTCCGAGCCGATGTCGGTGATGTCGCCCATCACCGAGAACTTCATCGCCGCGAGCATCTGCCGGTCGAGGTAGTTGAGCAGCGCGACCGGCACGAGCAACGCCACGGTGAGCCAGGCGGTGCGGGTGAGGGAGGGGGTGGGGGACATGCGGGGAAAAGTAATCAGTGAGGCAGTAGGTCAGTAATCAGTCGCGCGTGTGGCGCCGGTCAGTCCGACGAAGCGCGGCGTCAGCCGCTCTGGGCAGGCGCGGAGCACCGGGGCATCCCCCGCGCTCCGCGCGCCCCGAGAGCGGCAATGCTTGCCGCAGTCCCAGAGCCAGGACGTGACGCGGGCTGCTCATCTCATTCCCACTTTGCGCCGAGGCGGTGGATGCTGCCGTGCAACTCACTCTTCATGGTTTTGCCCGCCGATGATTTCAGGCTGTAGCGCAGTTCGAATTGCATGACCGATCGCAGGTTGGGGATTTCCAGAAACACGCCCTTGCCATCCGGCAGCAGTTTCGCCGCGCGCACTTCGAGCGTCTCGTGGCCTTCCTTCTCCGGCTCGGACGGGAGCCAGTCCTTCGAGCCGTATTGCTTGGCGTAGCGATAATTCCAATGGGCCGCCGCGTAGCTGCCCGCGTCCTCGGCCGCCGCGCGGTCGAGTGCCGTGGCAAACATCACGCGCACGCCGTTCGTGTGGACGTGCCACTCGGTCGGCACAAGCAGCGGAGCGCCGGTGTAGCGCGCGCGCTGCAGACAACCATCGCGCGCCGCGCTCGTCTGCCAGCCCTTGGATCCGACGACGTAGAGTTGTCCGTCTTTCGGATTGAACGCGCCGCGCATCGCGCCGGAGAGAAACTTCCCCGGCAACGGCGTGATCGCGCCCTGCGCCACGCCGTCCACCACTTCGCGCAACACAAGGAACTGCGCGCATCGTCCGAACGAGAAATGCACGAAGTGATTCTGCACCGGACCCCAGCGGTCGCTGTTCACCCAGAGCTGGCTGCCGCTGGAATTATCCACGCGATGCGGAATCCAGCAGAGCGGCGCGTCGTAGCCGAGCGGTCGCTCGGGCGTCACGCGCGGCCCTCCGTAGCCGTACCAGCCGCCGGGCTTCGCCTCGCAAATGCAACTCGACGGCGTCCACTCGCCCTGCTGTGGCGCGGCGGTGATGATGCTCCCGTCCGCGCTCACGCCCAAGCCGTTCGGATTGCGCCAGCCCGTGGCAATCGTTTCGTGCTTCTTGCCGTCGGGCGACACGCGATGCGCGCCGCGCGGATCAATGTAATAAAAATTTCCCGCCGCATCCGCATCAAGGCTCGTCACGTAATCGTGCGCGCCGGCCGAAGTCTGAATCTGGTTGCAGAAGTTTTCGTAGAAGTCCGCCTCGCCGTCTTGGTTCTCGTCGTGCAGCACGGTGATTTGATCGCGGCCCAGGACGTGAACTTTTCCATTCCGCACGCGCAGACCAAGCGGCTGAAACAGTCCGGTGGCAAAGCGCCGCCAGGTGAGCTTCTGCAAGTTGTCATCCACGCCGCTCACGCGCCACACGTCTCCGTGAATGGTGCAAACCACGGCGTCGCCATTCGGCAAAAAGTCCACGCCCGACGTGAAGAAGAGCGCCTTCCACGGGTTGTCGTACGGCACGGTGAGCGTGTCCACGACGTAGGTGTCATTGCCGAGGCCGCGCTGGCCGCGCGTGGTCAGCGGCGTCCAGCGCAGCGCGCCGGGGCGGGCGAGCGCGGCGAGGTCTTCGGGCGCGGCGGAATTTTTCACGAGTGCGGCGAACTGGCCGAGTTCCTTCAACGTGCAGCGGGCGAGAAAAACTTTCGCGCGGCGCGTGATGTTCGCGGCGGCGAGTTGCAGCGTCAATGCGCCGCCGTTCACGCGCAGTTCCGCGCCGGCACCTTGCACCGCGAGCGCGAGCAGCCCGTTCGTGTCGCGCAGGGAAAAGAGTTTCACGCCGTCCACGTCCACTGATTCCGTCAGCCGGTTCCTCGCCTCCGCCACGTTGATCACGAGCGCTGCGCCCGCCGCGCCCGCCTCGACCGTGCGCGTGAAAGCGCCGAGATTTTCCGCGCTCTCAAACCACGGGGATTCCTGCACCGTGGCTTCGCCGACCTGATACTCCAGCACGACGCGCGGGCCGTGAACGTGCAGGCCGTGCCATTGCGCCGTGCGTTTCAGCGGAGCAGGGGAGGTGAAGATGATTTCACCGGCGGGCGCGGGCGCATCCGTCAGACCGTAGCGGACGCCGGTGAATTTCAGGAAGCCGCCGGTCCAACCCGCGCGCCACGCGCCGGTCGCGGTGTCGTAGGCGACCGCGCCGTTCGTGCCCACGCGGATGGCCAGGCCCTTCGCGACGCGCCCGCCGGGGAGCGGCAGCACGCCCGCGTGGAAGTTGCCGAGGTCGGTCTGGTTCCACCGCGCGTCCACCCACTCCGGCTCGCGCTGGAGTTCGGGCTTGTCGTCAGGAGCAGCGGCGAACAGGCCGGGTGCTGCGACGAGAAACATGAGGGACAACATGAGGCGCGCACTCCATCGGAGCGCCGAACAGGCCTGTCCGGCGTGATTGGTCACCAGATGAATTTGAAACGCGGACCAGGCTGTCCGTGGCTCCGGCGCGCAGGAGCGCAACGAGAATTGGGAGAACATGTCGCGCATCATTCAATGCCGGGAAAATTCTCGCAGCAGAATTTTTCCAGACGCGCTTCGATTCTGGTTCGAAGCACAGGATCCAGTACGGATCCAAGGCTGGGTTGACGACACTGCAAAGGGCGGAGCATGGGGGTGAGTTGCCCAAGAACCGGCAACACGGGTTCGATGACTGCGCCTACTCGGGATGTGGCTCGGCCCATCGGCGATGTTGACGCGACAGAAATTGCGCCGGCAAGAAATGCATGAGGCCGACGCGGACATTATTCATAAAGCCGCTGATGATTCTGGCGCGGCGTCTGGTCATCGCCTCGAAGCCCGCGCGCGCCACCATTTCGGGGCTGTCCTTTTTGCTGCGGCCGACCTTGGTCTTAAGAAGACCTGCGCGCCGGAAATATTCGCTTTCGGTGACACCCGGCATCAGGCAGGTGACGCTCACGCCGGTGCCGCGAAGTTCTTCACGAAGAGCGAGGCAAAACGAATTGATGAAAGCTTTCGATGCGCTGTAGGCGGCCTCGAAACTGCCGGGCAGATATCCCGCAATCGAGCCCACGATCAGGATGCGTCCGTCGCCCTGCGCGCGCATCTTCCGCCCGATCCGATGAACCAGCAGCAGGGTGCCGCTAATGTTGGTGTTCAGAAGGTGCATGAAATCAGCCACGTTTTGATCGAGGAAGCCATGCCCCAGGCCCACGCCCGCATTCGCAATCAGAACATCCACGTCCCGATCACCGATGGCGTCGCACAGGTGCTGGACGCCCGTAGCCGAAGAGAGGTCGGCTTCCACAGAGGAAACGTCTGCTCCTCGATTTCTCAAGTCAGCCGCCACCTCGTGAATCTGCGGCTCGTCCGCCACGATGAGGAGATGGTAGGCCGCCTTGGCGCAAAGCAACGCAAACTCTCGACCGATGCCACTGGAGGCTCCGGTGATCACAGCCAGGCGATGTCTCATGGCGAATTCTGGCGCACAGGTTGAGACAGGTGGCGAGCCTTAAATTTGGAAGTCTGGTTCCCGTGGGCTCAGTTGGGATGAAGCGGTCTGCGGAATTTCCCGCAGGGCTTTTGGCACGGCGGCGGCCGTGTTTTGCACCGTCGTCTGCACGGACTCCCAATGCCGGGCTGTTTCAACGCGCAACCCCCTGGACCATTTGGGAATCGCGCGCCGCAACGCGCCCAACAAAGCGCCCAACGCAAAAAACGACGCCACCGACCACACCATCAACACCAGATAAATTCTTCCGCTCATACGGCCTCCTAGTTGATGGGCAACTTAACCGGTTTTCCCAGTTCTACTAGCCGGCTTATTGCCAATGGTGCGGAAGCGTCGGGCGCAAAGCGTTTTCAAACCCATAGTGGGGCAGGCGTTCCGGTTGGGGGCCTTCAGCCGGGACGGCCAAAGGACTGCGGCAGGCGGGACGCCAGTTGTGTTCGCCGTTATGGTGACGGCCCGGATGGGGGGCGGGGCGGAACAAAAAAAACGGGGCCGCCGGCTTTTGGTTCACGCCCGG
>JAYVNY010000143.1:0-27091 GCA_043758205.1 Akkermansia sp. | reverse complement strand
CGCGCGGGCGAGCACCTCGACTACGTGGCGGTTCACATGATGGGCCAGCAACCGATGCGGAAGGACACCGTGCTGCGCGGTAATCTTTATCAGGCGCAGCCCGAACGCGCGTGGGACGAACTGATGGAACTCATCAAGCCGCGCATCGAGGACAAACTCGTCGCGCTCGAAGACTCGTTGGCGAAACACGGCTCAAAACATCCCATCGCGATCACCGAGGGGCATCTCAGTTTGCAGCCGCACAATTCAAACCCGTTGCTCACGGAATGGCTGACCGGCGTTTACCATGCGCGCGTCATGAATCTCTACCAGCGCCACGGGGCGACGGTGAAGATTTCCACCGCCGCCGATTTCCAGGGCAACCGCTGGACAACGAACGCCATGATTCATCAGGTGCCGGGCGGCGTGAGCTATCTGCTGCCCGCCGGTGCGGTAATGCGCCTGTTCCATCGCCACAACGGGACGCAAGGCGTGGCGGTGAAGTCCGCGCCCGCGAACCTCGACATCTGCGCGAGCCGCGCGGGCAACAAACTGTTCCTGCACGTCGCGAACATGAATTACTCCGGCGCGACGGAAGCGACGTTTGCCGTGGATGGGTTGATCACCACCGGCGGGCGCGTGCTGGAAATTTCTCCAGAAAATCCGCGCCAGGAAATCAGCCATATCAATCCCGAGGTCTTCAAGCCACGCGAGCACGCGCTGCCCGCCGGTGACGCGTTGAAGTGGAAATTCCCCGCGGGCTCCGTGAGCGTGGTGGAACTGGACGCCCGCGCAGCCTGAGTGGATTCTCCCCCGATGATTCAGCCCACGAAGTCCGCGCCCTTTCACGAACGGCTCGCGGTGTGCAGTTGGTCGTTGCAGCCCGGCTCGCCGGAGGAACTCGTCGCGAAATTGAAAGTCATCGGCGTGCCGCGCGTGCAACTGGCGCTCGATCCGTTGCGCGAGCAGCCGCAGGTCTGGGAGCGCGCGGAGCAGGTGCTGCGCGCGGCGGGCTTCGAGATCGTCTCGGGGATGATTGGTTTCGTGGGCGAGGATTACACGACGATGGCAACGATTCACGCCACGGGCGGCGTCGCACCGGACGACACTTGGGCGGAGAATTTACGGAATGTGGTGCAGTCGGCAGAAATCGCCGCGCGCCTCGGCCTGCCGCTGGTGACGTTTCACGCGGGCTTCCTGCCGCCGGACGCGAGCGATCCGGCGCACGCGAAAATGCGGGAGCGTCTGGCCCAGGTGGCGGACGCATTCGCGGCGCGCCACATCGAAGTCGCGTTCGAGACGGGTCAGGAGACCGCGCCGGTGCTGGTGAAGTTTCTGCAAACGCTCGGACGTCCGAACGTGGGCGTGAACTTCGATCCCGCGAACATCCTGCTCTATGACCACGGCGATCCCATCGAGGCGCTGCGCGAACTGGGGCCGTGGTTGAAGCAGATACACATCAAGGACGGCACGCGCACGCGCACGCCAGGAACGTGGGGCGAGGAAGTGGTGGCCGGCACGGGCAGCGTGCCGTGGGAAGAATTTTTCGCCACCCTGCGCGCCCTGAATTTCCACGGCTGGTGTTGCATCGAGCGCGAGGCCGGCACGGCGCGCGTGGAGGACATCCGCGCGGCGCGCGAACTGGTGGAACGGATGGGGTAGGGCGGGGAGCTATGGCCCGGTCGCTTTTTTCTCCGCGAAGATCAGATCGGCGACTCCGCGCGCCAGCGTGGTGGCAATGTTCGGCTCGTCAGAATTGCAGAGCACGATGATGGCCAGCCCGTCATCGGGAAACCGTTGCAGGCTGGCGGAGAAGCCCGAGGTCGAGCCGCTGTGGCCGATGTTTTTGTGACCTTGATAGGGATGGAGCCGCCAGCCGAAGCCGTAGGGACAGTCGCTGCCGTCGTTGAGTTTTCCCGCCGTCCACATCTGCGCGCGACTTTTGGCGTTCAAGAATTTTCCCGCGTCGAGCGCGGCGTTCCATTTCACCAGGTCGCCGATGTTCGAGACGATGGCCCCGGCGGCGAAGACGTCGGTGAGATCGGCGTCGCGGTTCGTGAGGGTGCCGTTCTTGCGGAGGTAGCCGTCGGCGCGATAGGGCACGACGAGGAACGGATCACGGTTCGTGCCACTGGTCATGCCGAGCGGACTCCAGATTCTTTCCGCGAGGAAGTTCCAATAACTTTTGCCACTGACATTTTCAATGATGTGGCCGAGGAGGTTGAAGCCGGAGTTGCAGTATTTCGCCTGCGCGCCGGGCGCGAAGTCCGGCGGCAACGACGCGAGCGCCTCGATGAATTGTTTCTGGCTCAGCCGCTTCGTCAGTTCGAAGCCGTCGAGGCCGGTGTAGTTTTTCAGTCCTGACGTGTGCGTGAGCAGGTGCCGGATCGTGATGTTCGACCACGCGGCGGGCGCGGTGGGGAGATGATTGGTAATGACGTCATCAATGGAAAGTCGTCCGTCCTCCGCGAGCAACAGGATGCAAGCGGCGGTGAACTGCTTGGTGAGCGAGCCGATCTCGAAGACGGTTTCCGCACGCACGGGGACTTGCAGTTCCACGTTGGCGAGGCCGTAGTGCGCGGCCTTGGTCTCGCGGCCGGACTGGATAATGCGCAGCGCGACCCCGGTAATCTTGAGACGGTCCATCTCCGCGCGGATGAATTCATCCATGCGATCCGCGCCCGCCGCGGTGAGCAGAGCGAGGCTGGTCACGAGCAAAATTCCGGCGCGTGGCAATGTCATGCCGCTGGCATAAACCAGCCCGCGCCAGAAAACCAGTCGGGGAGTTCGTAGGCTTGATCCCGTGAGCGTGAGCGTTCAAAGCAGCTCACCTCGGCGGGTAGGAGCAACAGGGCGGCCAAGCTTTTGCGGCCTTATTCAGCGCCCGAGCGGCAAGAATTGCGGCCCTCCCGCGGTTAAATATTCAACGCTCCGCAGGAACTGAAAAACCTGTTGCGTGGCGGAATGCCGATCTATAGATTCCGCGTTCCGTTTCTCCGGGAACGGCTGAATCTAATAGTAAACATTGGCTTTCGGCGCAATCCGAGAGCGTAAAAAAGAACATGACTCCGCAAACCAAGAAACGACTGAAGCAGTTGCGCCGGTTCCGCATTCGCAAGAAGCTGTCCGGCACGAGCGCGCGCCCCCGCATGGTGACGACGTTCTCCAACACCCACATTTACGTCC
The DNA here is from genome assembly GCA_043758205.1 of Akkermansia sp. Lineage (GTDB taxonomy): Bacteria > Verrucomicrobiota > Verrucomicrobiia > Limisphaerales > SIBH01 > JANNGC01. Next base: position 23,926 of record JAYVNY010000143.1, on the reverse strand, counting down.
AGTTCATTGACGACATCGCGCGCAAAACTCTGGCCAGCGCCTCGACCATGCACAAGGGCGCTCCCGACCGCGACAACCTGAGCGCGAATACGAAGACCGCAGCAGTGCTCGGCAAGTGGGCGGCGGAAGAGGCTCAAGGCAAAGGTATCAAGTCGGTGGTGTTTGACCGCGCCGGCACCCGTTACCACGGGAAGATCAAGGCGCTCGCCGACGCGGCGCGCGAAGCCGGTCTGCAATTCTAATTTCAACAGGAGACAATTATCGTGGCAGAAGAAAATCAATCTCAAGCAGCAGCACCGGCTCCCGCCGGTCCCGCCTCCGCCAGTTTCGGCGGCGGCGAACGTAGCGGTGGTGGTGGTGGCGGCCGTGGTGGTTTCGGCGGCGGTCGTGGTCGGGGCGGTCCCGGCGGCGGTCGTGGTCGTGGCCGTCCGCGCTCCGGTGGCGACGACAAGCCCGCTGGCGACATGGTGGAGAAGGTCGTGTTTATCAACCGCTCCGCCAAAGTCGTGAAGGGCGGTCGCCGTTTCAGCTTCAGCGCGCTCGTGGTCGTTGGCGACAAGAAGGGCCGCGTCGGCATCGGTCTCGGCAAAGCTGCGGAAGTGGCCGAAGCCATCCGCAAAGGTGGCGAGGGCGCCCGCAGCGCGATGGTTTCCGTCTCCCTGCAAGGCGTGACACTGCCGCACGAAATTTATTACGAATTCGGCGGCGCGAAAATCATCCTCCGCCCCGCTTCCCCCGGAACGGGCATCATCGCCGGCAAGACCGTGCGCTCGGTGCTTGAAGCTGCCGGACTCAAGGACGTGTTGAGCAAGTCGCTCGGCTCGAGCAACGCCGCCAACGTGGTCAAGGCCACGCTTGGTGCGCTCCAGCAGCTTCGGGTGCGCGAAGACATTTACAAAAGTCGCGGCCTGACTTTGAGGCCGAAGAAGGAAGCCGCCGTTGAAACCACTGCCGTCACCGCTGTCACAGCCTAACTCCATTTGATATTATGCGTTTGCACGATTTGAAACCCCGCCCCGGCGCGAAACACCGTCGTAAGCGTCTCGGCCAGGGTGAGTCCAGCGGTCACGGCAAAACCTCCGGTCGCGGTGGCAAGGGCCAGACTGCGCGTTCCGGCTCATCGATCCGCATCGGCTTCGAGGGCGGCCAGATGCCGCTCATCCGCCGCATCCCCAAGCGCGGCTTCAACAACGCCCGCCACACCACGGCCTACGTCGCCGTGAACCTCGATTCGCTCGAACAGTTCGACAGCGGCGCGCGCGTGGACGTGGAAGCGATCCGCAACGCCGGTCTGGCGAACGGCCCGGTGAAGCTGGTGAAAATTCTCGGCGACGGTGCGTTGACCAAGAAGCTCACGGTCGTGGCGCACAAGTTTAGCGCCGCTGCCAAGCAGAAGATTGAAGCCGCTGGCGGCACCTGCGAAATCGTGGCTGTCAAGGCCCCGGTCACCAAAGCCGCCGCGAAATCCTGACACGCATGTTCCAAAAGGTTCTCGGCACGTTCGCCAACTGCTTCAAGATCCCGGAGCTGAAGTCGCGCATCATCTTCACCATCATCGTCCTCGCGATCTGTCGCGCGGTCTCGATGATTCCCATCCCGGGCATTAACGGGGCGGGTCTTCAACAATTCTTCGAGGAGCAGTCCCGGGCGGGCGGCGGCGGACTCATGGGCATGTACAGCATGTTCACCGGCGGCGCGCTGGAGCGTTGTGCGATTGGCGCACTGGGCATCATGCCCTACATCAGCGCCACTATCATCATCCAGTTGTTGAGCGCGGTGGTTCCGCAGTTGAGCAAGCTGATGCGTGAAGAAGGCGGACGCGCGAAGATCATTCAATACGGACGTTACCTCACGCTGCTGCTCTGCATCGGCCAGGGCGCGTTCATGACCCTGAGTTGGGCACGCGCGGAAAGTTTCTTCGAGGGTTTCAACGGTGATTTGCTCATGCCCTACATGCGCGAACACCTCTGGTGGTTCTTCATCCAAACGACTGTGGTGCTCACGACCGGCACCATGTTGTTGATGTGGTTTGGTGAACAAATCACGGAACGGGGCATCGGCAACGGTGTGTCGCTTATCATCACCATCGGCATTCTCGCGCGGCTCCCGGCGGCTTTCCAGGGCCTCAAGGACATGGTCAAGGGGACGGGTGGCGAGAGCTTTAACATTTTCTACGGTGTCATTCTGATCGCGCTGGCCGTCGGCGTGGTCGCGGGTGTGATCGCCATCACCCAAGCGCAGCGCAAGGTGCCGGTGCAATACGCGCAACGTGCGGTCGGCCGCAAAGTTTATCAGGGCGGCACCTCCTTCATGCCCTTGCGTGTGAACTACGCCGGAGTGATGCCGGTGATTTTCGCCAGCGCCATCCTGATGTTCCCCGCGCAGATTTTCTCGAAGGCCGGCACCTACTTCAACATCGAGTTCCTCAGCCGCCTCGCGAACATGCTGCAAGAGCGTCACGTCTTCTACATGGTCGTGTTCGGCCTGATGATTCTCTTCTTCTCCTATTTCTGGGTCGCCACGCAGTTCAACGAAATCCAGATCGCCGACGACTTGAAGAAATACGGCGGCTACATCCCTGGCGTCCGCCCCGGCCAGGCCACCAGCGATTTCCTCCATAACGCCATGAGCCGCATCACGCTGGCCGGCGCGGTTTTCCTCACCGTCATCGCCATCATTCCGATCATTCTTACGAACACGATGGGCATCCAGCCGCAGGTCGCGCAGTTCTTCGGCGGCACCGGCATGTTGATCACCGTGGGCGTCATGCTCGATACGATGCGCCAGATGGAATCGCATCTCCTGATGCGCCACTATGACGGCTTCCTGAAAAAAGGTCGCATCAAGGGGCGGCTCTAACCGTCCGTCCGGGCATGGCCGGAATCATTTTCAAAACCCCGCGCGACCTGGAGGCCATGCGCCCCGCCTGTCGTGTTGCGCGGGAAGTCCTTGACGCCGTCGCTGCATTCATTCGCCCCGGCGTGACCACGCGGCAGATTGATGACTTCGCCGCCCAATCCATCCGCCAGCACGGAGCGAAGAGCGCCTTCCTCGGCTACCGCAAATATCCCTGCCACATCTGCATCTCCGTGAACGAGGAAGTCGTCCACGGCATCGCTTGTGATCGTCGCGTGGAGTTTGGCGACATCGTGAGTCTCGACGTGGGCGTGCGTCACAACGGCTTCATCGGTGACAACGCCACCACCGTCCCCGTGGGCGGTTGTGGCGTGGCCGCGCAACGCCTCCTCGACGTGACCGAGCAGGCGCTTTACATCGGCATCGCCCAGGCGCGTGGTGGCAATCGCGTCGTGGACATCTCGCGCGCGATTCAGCAACACGTCGAGAGCCACGGCTACAGCGTGGTGCGTGAATTCGTCGGCCACGGTGTGGGGCGTTCCGTGCATGAGGAGCCACAGGTGCCGAATTTCGTCGAGTCGGGGAGCAAATCTCCCCTGCTGCGTCCCGGCATGACCATCGCCATCGAGCCGATGGTGAACGCCGGTCGCGCTGAGGTGAAAATTCTCAAGGACAAGTGGACCGTCGTGACCGTGGACCGCCAGCTCTCGGCGCACTTCGAGCACACCGTGCTCATCACCGAGGGCGAGGCGGAGATTCTCACGAAAGTTCCCGCGCTCAGAGCCGTCGCGGCCTGAGCCGTGCCCTTCACCCGTCGTTGGCCCGCAAGGCCCCCCCGTCCACGGTCCAGCGTTTTAGTTCACGCCCGAGTTCGCGCGGCCAGTTTTCCTCCGTGCAGGTCATGAACACCTGGCCGCGCGCGTGATGGGCTCGCTCCAGCAGCGGCAGCAACCCAGTCCGGCGCTTCGCATCCAGTTCCCCCATCACATCATCAATCAACAAGACCGGCGGCGAGCCGTGCAGGTCTGTGACGTATTCCGCCTGCGCCATTTTCAAAGCCACGGCCAGCGTGCGCTTCTGGCCCTCGCTGCCGTAGGCTGCGGCGGACTTGTCGTTCAGGAGCAACTGCACTTCGTCGCGGTGCGGGCCGACCACCGTCATGCGATAGGACTGCTCGCGCGCGCGGGACTGGGCGAGTTCGAGCGCGAAATCGCGCTTGATGCTCGGCTGATATTCGAGGCGGAGTTCCTCGGCATCGTTCGAGATGTGGCGATACGCGAGACGGAGCAGGGGCGAAAGTTTTGGAATCAGTTCGGCGCGTAGTCTGGTGATTTCCTCGCCGAGCACCACCAGGTCGCGGGAAAAACTTTCCAGCGCCACGGGATCAGATGTCCGCTGCTTCAAGAGCGCGTTGCGCGAGCGCAACGCCTGCGCGTAACGCTGCAAGATCGGGATGTAAGTCGGGAACGTTTGCGCGAGCAGCAAATCGAGGAAGCGCCGCCGGCCGCGCGCCGTGCCTTTCACGAGTTGCAAATCCTCGGTGCAGAAGATGACCGCGCGGAGCGTGCCGAGGTAGTCGGTGAGCTTCTTCACCGGCTGCGCGTTCAAGGAAATTTTCCGCTCGGCCACCGACCAGTACATTTTGATCTCACTCTCCGCCTGAGCCACGACGGTTGCGCCGATGAAGTAGCCTTTCTTGCCGTGTTGAATCATCTGCGCGCCGCCCACGCCGCGAAAGGAGCGCAGCGTGGCGAGCAGATAGAGGGCTTCGAGAATGTTCGTCTTGCCCTGCGCGTTGTTCCCGATGAGGACATGGAAGCCCGGCGTGAAGGCCACGTCCATCCGCGCGTAATTGCGGAAGTCGCGGAGACGCAGATGGCCGACATGCATCCGCATCCAGTACTGAGTTTCGTGCGGCAAGGGAAGCGTCGCGTGGCTCGGGCGGACTAAAGACTGGTGAGGGCGCGATTCTCGCATAAAAATCCGCCGATGCGTGTGGTGAAAACAATTTCCGCGATGCAACGCCTGGCGCTCCAGTGGCGGCGCTCGGGCGCGCGTGTCTCGCTCGTGCCGACGATGGGCTACTTGCACGCGGGTCACGTCAGTCTCGTGCAGCGCGCGCGGAAGATGGCCGGGCCGAAGGGGCACGTCGTGGTGAGCATCTATGTGAACCCGACGCAGTTCGCGCCCACCGAGGACTTGAGCCGCTACCCGCGCGACTTCCAACGAGATCAGAAACTCTGCCGCGAAGCCGGCGCGGACGTGATCTTTTATCCGACCGACGAGCAGATGTATCCCGGCCAGGCCGAAGGCGACTACAGCACCTACGTCGTGGAGGAAAAACTTTCGCGCCCGATGGAAGGCGCTTCGCGGCCCACGCACTTTCGTGGCGTGACGACGGTGTGCGCGAAGCTGTTTCAAATCGTGCTGCCGGACGTGGCGATCTTCGGCGCGAAAGATTTCCAACAAGCCGCGCTGATGAAGCGCATGGTGCGCGACCTGAACTTTCCGATGAAGATTGTCGTGGCCCCGACCGTGCGCGAGCTGGACGGCCTGGCGATGAGTTCCCGCAACCGCTACCTCTATGCCGAGCAGCGTCCGCAAGCCACCGCGCTCTGGCAGGCCATCCAGCACGCCCGGGCCGCCGTGAAGAAATCCAAACGCCCGCTCGACGCGGAGAAGTTGCGGCGCGAACTGCACGCGTTGATTGAGCAACAACCCGTCGCCCGCGTGGACTACATACAGTTTTTTGACTCACGCAATTTCACGTCCGCCCCGATCGTAAAGCGCGGCACGCACCTCGCGCTGGCGGTCTTCGTGGGAAAGACGCGGCTGATTGATAATGCGGCGTTGTGAATGACTGGAGGCGGTTCCAGAAGGTGGAGCGAGACTCGCCACGGACTCACAGGGCGGGTGACACTTCCTCACGACGGAACAAGTTAGTCATCGTGTTCCTGGTGGTTGCCCGCCCACCACGCTGGAACGATGGATGATTTGGTTTTGTCCGCTTGCGACGTGGGCAAATGACAACAATTTCATGGAGTTGTCAGTTGTTGATGGGGAAACCCACCCTATCTTGACCCATGCACAAACAAGGCTTCGACCCGTCCAGGTTATCTCGATTCTTCCTGGCCCTGGTCTTTTTGGGAGTGCTGGCCCGACCGGTGCTGGGCGATGAGTTTACCGATCTTTCTGCGAGCTTTGGAACCACCCTGACTCTGGCTGGCGTCAATCACCCGATTCTCACGAATTCGGATGGCACGGCGGTCAATTTCTGGACCAACAGTTCCGAAGGCGCAGTGGCCAGCACGGTGGGCTTGTCCAATCCGCACATGGCGGCGGCCGATGCCTACGGCAACGTCTATATCGCCGACAAGGCGAGCCATGCCGTGTTGAAGATTGGGACCAACGGTTTGATCCGCACCTTTGCCGGAACGCATGTGGCCGGCTTCAACGGCGATGGCCCGGGGCTGGCGACCAATCTCCAAATCTTCAGCGTCAACGGGCTGTTTGTCTTCCCAAACGGCACGGTCTATCTGCTTGACCCCGGCAATCACCGCATCCGGCGCGTGGGCACGAACGGCGTGATGACAACCATCGTCAATGACCCGGAGCCGGAATGGTATCCATCGGGCCGCGCGTTGTGGGTGAGTCAGGATGAGAAGACTATCTATTACACGCACGAGTTCCGGCCATTGGTGGTGGGCGGTGTGACCAACCTTTTCGCGGACGGTGCGGTGGTGAAAAAGTGGACGGCCACGAACGGCATCGAGACGGTGTGCAGCAAGGGCGTGGGCTTCCGCAATCCGGCCAACCTTGAGGTGAATCCTGTGGATGGCTTGCTGTATGTGACGGACCGGGCTGAGGAGGACATCAACAAGGTCGCGACCGGACTGTTCCGAATCGACGGCGTTGATCAGCGCACCCGCATCACCGGCAATATCACCCAACCGCTGCCGGTGGACGGGCAACTCGCCCTCAACAGTTTCATTGACCAGCCGCGCGGCCTCGCCTTCCGTCCAGATGGCTCCTATTTCCTCTGCGCCCACAAGGACGGCAGCGTCTGGTTTGTGGATACGGCCGGGGTCTTGCACAAATATCTCCGGGGGCGCGGTTCCAAAGATTATTACTACCTGACCGCCGGCCTGCACCCGCCGCTCACCGGTCTGGCCCCGAATGGGAGGGAATGGTTCAGCCAGCCGCGGGCCATCACACTCGCTCCGAATGGAAACCTGCTCGTGGTGTGCGCAGACAGCGGTTATGTGTTTCGGGTTGACACCATCCCCCAGACAAATGCCTTGGCGGCCCTCCGCCTGGACTTGTCGGGCACAAACGGGGTGCGGTTGACTTGGGCCGGCGTCTTCGGCCGGGGCTACCGGGTGGAGCGTTGCTCCAATCTCACGCTCAAGAATTGGAAGCCCCTCGGAGCCACAGGCGGCAATCCCAACGGTCTCACCGAGTTCAACGACCCTGCGGCGGCCCAAGCGAGTATCTTCTACCGCGTGCTACCCTCCTTGTAGGTGGTTCTTCACCAGGCGACGCAAGCCGCCCTGGGAAAGTTTGGCAGCCTTGCGGATTAAGAAGCCGCGATGCCGCAGAGACCAACTCTGCGCTGTGACATGGGTGTTGCCGGACCAATTGCTTTTGCGGCTTTGCGTCGCCGCGCCTTTCCGTCCATCTTTCGGCTCAGGAATGAAACAATTCGACTTCATTGTCCTGGGCAGCGGCATCGCGGGGCTTTCGTTTGCGCTCAAGGTCGCGGCGCGCGGGCGCGTGGCCATCATCACCAAGAAGCATCGCGCCGAGTCGAACACGAACTACGCGCAGGGCGGCATCGCGGCGGTAACGAGCAAGGAAGACTCCGTGGAATCGCACGTCCGTGACACGCTGGTGGCGGGCGCGGGCCTGTGCAACGAGGCGGTGGTGCGCACGATCATTCAGGAGGGGCCGGCGCGCGTGCAGGAGTTGATCGAACTGGGCATGAGATTTTCCGAGCGCGAGATCGAGGGCGGACGTGAACTGGATTTGGGCAAGGAAGGTGGACACTCGAAGCGCCGCATCCTGCACGCGAAGGACGTGACGGGGCGCGAGATTGAGCGCGCCTTGCTCGCGGCGGTGGCGGCGCAGCCGAACATCACGATGCTGGAGAATCATTTCGCCATTGATCTCATCACCACGAAGAAGCTCGGACGCGCGGGCGCGAACCGTTGCGTGGGCGTCTATGTGCTCGATAACAAGTCGGGCGCGGTCGAGACGTTCGCGGCGGGCACGGTGCTGCTGGCCACGGGCGGTTGCGGGAAAGTTTATCTCTACACGACGAATCCTGATATCGCGACGGGCGACGGCGTGGCGATGGCGTATCGCGCGGGCGCAGGCATCGCCGACATGGAGTTCATCCAGTTTCATCCGACGTGTTTGTATCATCCCAAGGCCAAGTCCTTCCTCATCACCGAGGCGGTGCGGGGCGAAGGCGGTGTTTTGAAGACGGTCGAGGGTGTGGAGTTCATGGATAAATACCATGAGCTGAAATCGCTCGCCCCGCGCGACATCGTGGCCCGCGCCATTGACAGCGAAATGAAGCGCAGCGGCGCGGACCACGTGTTGCTGGACATCACGCACAAGCCGGCAAACTTCATCATCGACCGGTTCCCGAACATCTACAAAACCTGCCTGCAATATGGCATCGACATTACGAAGGAGCCGATTCCCGTGGTGCCCGCCGCGCATTACCAGTGCGGCGGCGTGCAGACGAATGTGGACGGCGAGACGGGCATTGAATGTCTTTACGCCGTGGGCGAAGTGGCTTGCACCGGCCTGCACGGGGCGAACCGGCTCGCGAGCAATTCACTTTTGGAAGCCCTCGTCTGCGCCCATCGTGCGGCGGAAAAAATCTTCCAGAAGAATCCCCGCGCCTGCGAGAGCGATCTTCCGATCTGGCAGTCCGGCCACGCCAGCAACGCCGACGAGATGGTCGTGGTCTCGCACAACTGGGACGAGATTCGCCGCCTGATGTGGGATTACGTCGGCATCGTGCGCACCACGAAACGCCTGGAACGCGCGCGCACCCGGCTGGCCAATTTGCAGTCGGAGATTCAGGAGTATTACTGGGACTTCACCGTCAACAGCGACCTGCTGGAGCTGCGCAACATCGCAACGGTGGCGGAATTGATCGTGGAGTGCGCGCTGCAACGGCCCGAGAGCCGGGGGCTGCATAACAACCTGGATTTTCCGAGGCTCGACGAGGCCTGGGCGCAGCGTGACAGCGTGGTGCGGAGGTGAAAATGTTTCCTCCGCCGCGTTCAGTCTCCGAATAATTTCTTCAGCCGGTCGCGCGCCGCCGCCTCGCGCGCGTCCGCGCCGCCGCCGGTCCACACGCCCTTCTTCATGTCGAAGTATTCGCAGTAGTTCGCCATGTGCTTTTCTTGGACGAGATCCGCGCGGCGCTCCTTGCATTGCTCGGCCACGGTGCGGTCGTAGTGGATGCAATTCAGGCAGACCTTCAGGTCCGCGCCGCACTTCATGCAGGTCTCCAAGCGGCCGGGATTGCCGTTCAACCGAAACTCGCAGCCGCACTGGTGGCAATGGCGATTCATCCGGGAAATGTCCAAAGTCCAAAGTTCAAAGTCCAACGTCATCTCGGACGGGGCCGCCACCCGGCGCATTTTGGAAGTGCTGCCGTCATCTCCTTGGAACGGGAGACTGGAAAATCTCCCAACCTGCCGACACGAATGTCGGCGTTACGAGGTAGCGCCGGCTTTCCAGCCGGCAGGTTCCGAGGCTTTCAGCCTCGTGTGGCTCCAGCGCCCAACCGCGGTAATTTCAAAGTGCGCCCACAGGCACCGGGCCTTGGACTTTGGACTTTGGACTTTGGACCGCTCTGCATAGACTCGCGCCCATGTCCTGGAACGTCCTGATCACCGCCCGCACCATGAACGAAACCGGCGTCCGCGCGCTGCAAGCCCTGCGCGACGCGCAGGCCAATCTCATCTTCCCGCCGAAGATGGGTCCCCTCACCGAAGCGGAACTATTGCCGCAACTCGTGAACGTGGATGCCGTGCTTGCGAGCATGGACAAGTTCACCGACGCCGTGCTCAGCGCGCCCGAGGCGCAGTCGCTCAAGCTCATCTCGCGCTGGGGCGTCGGCTACGATGCGATTGATATTCCCGCCGCCACGCGCAATGGCATCGCCGTCGCGTATTGCCCCGGCATGTTGAATGAAGCGGTGGCGGACTACGCCTTCTCGCTGCTCTGCGCGCTCGCGCGGCGCGTGCATGAAGGCCACGTCATCATGCGCGGTGGCGAATGGAAGCTGGCCTGGGGTCACAACATCCACGGCAAGACGCTGGGCATCCTCGGCTGCGGACGCATCGGGCAAGCCATGGCGCGGCGCGCGAGCGGCTTCGGGATGAAGTTGATCGGCTACGATGTCGCGCCGCACGACGAGGCGCGGAAGCTCGGCATCCAGTTCGTCTCGCTCGACGAGTTGCTCGCGCAAAGTGATTTCTTGACGCTGCACTCGGCGGCGACGGCGGAGAACAAGAACATGATCGGCGAAGCGCAACTGCGCCGCATGAAGCTCAACTCGTATCTCATCAACACCGCGCGCGGCGCGCTCATTGACGAGAATGCACTAGTGCGCGCCGTGACCGAGAAGTGGATTGCGGGCGCGGCGCTAGATGCCTACGTGGTCGAGCCGTTGCCGAAGGATCATCCGCTGCGCAGCGCGCCGAACCTGCTCATCACGCCGCACCAGGCCTCGTGCAGCTACGAGACGGGCGAGCAGGTGAGCGACGCGGCGGCAGCAGCGATTGTGGAATTGATGCACGGCCGCAAGCCGCGCTGGGTGGTGGATGAGAAGGTGTATGCGGCCCCGAATCTGCGGGCGCGATTGAAATGAAATCCGAATTCCGAATTCCGAATTCCGAAAGAATTCCGAAGGCCGAAATTCGCGCAGCAATGGGTGCGCGATTTTTGGATTTCCGGTCGCCGCAGTCGCAACCCGGAGGGTTGCCAGAAATTAGCCGGGGGTTGAGGAGCGCAGTGACGACACCCCCGGAACAACGCCTAAAGATTTCTGCACCCCGGAGGGGTGCCAGAGGCGTTCGCGTGTTCCCACGGTTCTGGCACCCCACCGGGGTGCAATCTGATTTTCGATTCGTGATCCGGGGGTGTCGCTCCGCTCAACCCCCGGCTAATCTCTGCCAGCCCTCCGGGCTGAACGAGTTCGGCACGAAGCGAAATGGGTTTTCGGCACATGGGTAATTTCAATGCACAGGCACGCAGAGTCAGGAACATTCGACTCCCCATTTCAGTTCGAGTGCTCGCTTTTAATGCCTGCGTCGGAAGTTATTGCTGGCTGACACGACAAAAGTTCACGGCAACGCACAAACGGTTCGCCACGGCCTTCTGGATCACAAAGGAACCGCCTCCCCTGACTGTGGGATTGCAAGTTCATCCTTTTCGGCGCGAGCTTGAGCAGTCAGATGCACAAAGTTGGTTCCTGCTGCAAGCAATCGATCGATTGCAGAAAGAACGGCATGAGTTTCTGGATCGTTTGCGCTGCTTCGAGCGACGACGCATTCGGGATAAGTTCAGAGGTCGTCGCAACGCATCGCGCGGCCAAATCGCTGCTCTTTATCAACAGCCTCTCAAATTGAAATGAAAACCAACCCCGTCCGGCACAAACTCAAACGCGGCGAAGCTTCCTTCGGCACCTGGCTCACGCTGCCCGATCTCTTTTCCGCCCAACTCATGAGCAAGATGGGCTTCGACTGGCTCACCGTGGAGATGGAGCACGCGCCCATGACCATCGAGATGACCGCCGCGATATGCGCCACCGTGGCCAATGCCGGCGTCGTCCCCCTCACGCGCATTCCCATCAACAACGTTGAGAACATCAAGCGCGTCCTCGACACCGGCTCGTGGGGCATCATCGTGCCGATGGTCAATTCCCGCGCGGAAGCCGAGGCGGTGGTCGAAGCGGCGCGCTACCGGCCCATCGGCCAGCGGTCCATCGGCGGCTCGCTGCACGGCGCGAATTTCGACACCGACCCCGCGACCTATTACGCCCGCGCCAACGACGAGATTTTGGTCATCATCATGGCCGAGCATGTGGACGCGGTGGAGCGCGCGGATAAAATCTTCTCCGTGCCGGGCATCGACGCCGTGTTCATCGGGCCGAACGACCTGCACGCCTCCATGAACCTGCCGCCGATGTTCGACAGCACGAACCAGCAGTTCAACGACGCCGTGGAACACATCCGCGTGACGGCGAAGAAGCACGGCTTGGCCTCGGGCATCCATGTGGTGGACGGGGCGCAGGCGCAACGGCGGATGAAGGAAGGCTTTCAATTCATCGCCGTGGCCAGCGATGCGGGCTTCATGATGAGCAAGGCGAAGGAAGTGACCAGCGCGTTGGGTTTGGGCGCAGGCAAAGCGGTGGCGAAATACTGAGGGCGTTCGATTCGTGCCCAGCAAATTCTGACAGGTCACCCCGGCGCGCGCGGGACGACGTCGCCCGGCCTGCGCCCGGACTGTTCCAGAGCCGAGTCCGGATGCACTCATCTCTTTGTGTGCTCTGGGTTCTTGGTGGGTATTCCTTCGTCGTTTTTTGCCTCTCGCCAAATTCTTTTTAAGCCGTGCATCCATGTTCCATTCCCGTTCGTTTCTTCCTGTGTAGTTACAAAAACAAAAAACCAAGGAGAAATTATGCAGAGCAAAAATTCTGACCTGATGGGCTTTCTGGAACGGAGAAAATCACGCCGCGACGCTTTGAAGGGACTCAGTGCGGGCGCGCTGGGCGTGGCCGCGCTCGGTCTGTTGACCGGTGAGGCGCAGGCCGACTCATCGCTTGCCAAGCGCGATATTGACGTGCTGAACTTCGCGCTGAACCTCGAGTATCTGGAAGCGGAGTATTACCTCTACGCGACCACCGGCGCGGGACTCGAAGCGCAGGGTGTGGACGTGAACGGCAAGGGTGAGCAAGGCGGCGTCATCATTAAACCCAATGCGGCCGTCCCTTTTGCCACCCCCGCCTTCCGGCAGTACGCCGAGGAGATTGCCGCCGATGAACTGGCGCATGTCCGCTTCCTTCGCGCCGTGCTCAATCAGAAAAAGCGGTTGGCCGTGGCCCGCCCGGTGATTGATCTGCAAAACAGCTTCAACCGCGCCTTCTGAATCAAAAGCGGACGCCCGCGATCAGTCCGAACCAATGCACGCCGGCCTCGACGCGGCTGTGCGAGTATTCGCCCGAACGCAAATCGCTGCGGTTCACGCGTTCACGATTCGGGATGTTCCACTGGTAGGCGAAGTCCACGGAGAAGCGTTGGTTCTCCCAACCCGCGCCGGTGGCGATGGTGTGTTCGAGAATCGCGGCCGACATCGGCGTGAGCGTGCTGGCGGGCACGGGGTTGCGCCCGTAGCTGTAGCCGCCGCGCAGACGCCAGTGTTCGGTGGCGGTGAATTCCACGCCGGTGCGGAAAACAAAACGGTCGCTCCAGTCCAGTGGCGCGCGATCCCGCAGGGCGCTGGAACCGACGACGCCGTTGAGATCGGCGTTGTTGCCGTGGCGCAGTTTCACTTCGAGCGTGTCGAAGGAATCGCTCCAGTTGATCCAGTCGATCTGTCCGAGCCAGCGCCAGCGTTCGTGCGGTTGCCAGCTCACGCCGAGGCTGGCGGTCTGCGGAAATTCATTTTCCACTTCGGCGTCGTAATGAAAATCCGGGCGCGCGCCGCCGAGGCCGAGGTTCGCGAACTGCACACCCGCGTTGCCGTCGGCATCGCCTTCCGTCTTCACCACGCCGCGTGTTTTGTAACTCACGCCGACCTGCCACTTGGGATGCGGACGCCAGACCGCGCCGGCCCCGGCGTCCCAGCCGTAGCCGCTGGTCTCCAGATCGAGCAGCACCTTCGCTCCGCGCAGGGCTTTCTGAGATTGGAAAATGTAGGGGGCGTGCAGTTCGTTCTCGTTGTAGAGCAGGCCGATGCTGGCCCCGATGGAAAGCGTCTCCGTGGGCGACCAGCTCGCGCCCGCCGCCGAGCGCAGCACGAGGATGCGCGAACGATGCGTCTGCCGTCCGTAGCTCGTACGGCCGTCCGCGCCGCCGGGCGGGTCTGTGAATTTCCATTCCGCTTCCAGCGCGGTCTGCGGCGCGAAGCTCACGCCCACGACCCACTGCGGACTGAGACGCATTCCGAACGCAGCCTCGGGCCACGCGCCGAAGGTGTGGCCGAGAGAAGAACGGTCGCCCGTAGAATTGCGATAATCACCGGAGGCGACTCCTCCCGCGCCGCCGAGTTCGAGGAAACGATTGGTCACGCTGTCGAGATTGGCCGGATTGTTGTGCATTGCGCCGAGCACGCTGTCCGACCACGCGGTGTCCGCGCCGGCCACACCGCGCGCGCGCGCGCCGGTGCCGTTGTTGAAAAGGCCGTTGCCTTGAACGGTTCCGCTCAGGCTCACGATCGCGGTGAGCACGCCAAATGTTAGACTACGCACGTTTCGATAATCGTCCGGTGGACGCGGGAACTTTACTGTGAGTTACAAGACAACGGCAAAGCCCCCGGCCTGCAGGCGCAGGGCAGACGCCACCAAACACTTTGCTGTCTCCGCGCTTTGCTTCGCTTGCCCCAATTCGTCTGCCGGCTGTTCATTCCATCCCTGGAGCGGCAGACGAATGAGGGCAGGCGAATGGGAAAAAATCCTCATCTACTTCGATCAGTATTGATGCGTTGGCTCTGGCTTCAGCCCGCTTCAGCCGCGAAAAGTCCAGGCGGGCCGGGCCGTGGCAATGCCTCCCGGTCGGTGGAGGGTGCAGTGGTCTCAACGCCGCGTTCCACGCCTGCTCGTCTCAAGCCGAAAGGGGGATGCGACGATGAATCCGGTGTTCCGCCAGAAGGAACACATCAACGTGAAAGTACTCGGAATCGGTTTAGGAGGGAGCGTGCGTCGGCAGAGTGGCCCACGCATTCGTTTCCAGCGCGGGCGCGGATCAAGTGAATCGCGCGCGCGGTGGCGTGTCTTGCTGCGGTCACCCAGTCCACGGAGAAACCGATGACCATGACGTCGGAAAACTTGGAACAACTGCGCGACCAGGCGGCGAAAGAACGCGCTGCGCGTCTGGAGGCCGAGCGAATCGCGGAGTCCGCCATCGGACAGTTTTACGCGGAGCAGAAGCATCTGATTTTATTGCAGGCGATCACGATCGCGGCGAATGAGGCGCAGACGTTCGCGGAAGCGATGACGCCCGCGCTGGAGAAATTGTGCCAGCACCACGACTGGCCGCTGGCCCATGTGCTCACGGGTGAAGCATCCAAAGGCGGCGCGGACGAACTGGTTTCCGCGCAGCTTTGGTACGCGGATCGTCCGGCGGCGCTGGGCGTCTTTCGCAATCTCACCTCGCCGATGCGTTTCGCACGCGATGAAAGTTTGCCGGGCTACGTGTTCACCAGCGGCCGGCCCGCGTGGACGCTGCGATTGAACGGGGACAGCGACAGCACACGGGCCGTGCTGGCGCGCGATCTGGGGCTGACTTCTGCTTTTTGTTTTCCGCTCTTCGCCGGAGCCAGCGTGGTGGGCGTGATGGAATTCTTTTCCCGCACCGAGCAGGAGCCTTCCGACCGTTTTCTGGAATTGATGCAGCATGTCGGCACGCAACTGGGCCGCGTGCTGGAGCGCGAACGTCAGACCGCGCAGATGCGGAAGAGCGAGGCGTATTTTCGCCGCCTCACGGACAACGCGCTGGACCTGATCACCATCCTCGAACCGGACGGCACCATTCGCTACGAGAGTCATTCCATCGAGACGGTGCTGGGCCACAAGCCCGAGGAGTATCGCGGCCAGAACGCCTTCGAGTTCGTGCATCCGGAGGACGTGCCGTATGTGACGCAGGCCTTTCAGACGGCGCTGCAAGGGCAGGGGAATACGCCGCAACTCACCTTTCGCTTCCGCCATCGCGACGGCTCGTATCGCATCCTCGAAGGCTGCGGGAACAATTTGCTCAACGATCCCGTGGTGGCCGGCGTCATCTTCAATTCACGCGACGTGACCGAGCGCAAAAAGTTGGAGGAACAGTTTCAGCAGTCGCAAAAGGTGCAGGCCATTGGACAACTGGCCGGCGGCGTGGCGCATGACTTCAACAACATCCTCACGGCGATCCTCGGCTATAGCGATGTGACGTTGCGGCAGCTTTCGCCGAATCATTTTTTGTATCAGAACGTGGCGGAGATTCGCAGGGCCGCCGAGCGCGCGGCCTCGCTGACGCGCCAGTTACTCGCCTTCAGCCGCAAGCAGGTGCTCCTGCCGCGCGTGCTCGATCTGAACATCGTCGTGGGCGACATGGACAAGATGTTGCGCCGTCTTTTGGGCGAGCACATTGATCTGGTCGCGGTGCTGCCGGAGAACACCGGACGCATCAAGGCCGATCCCGGACAGGTCGAGCAAATCATCATGAACCTCGCGGTCAACGCCCGCGACGCCATGCCGGGCGGCGGCAAGCTGACCATCGAGACGAGCAACGTGACGCTGGACCGCGAGTACTGCCGGATGCGTCCCGAGGTCGCGCCGGGCGATTACGTGATGCTGGCCGTGAGCGACAACGGCACCGGCATGACGCCGGAAGTGCAGGCCCGCGTCTTCGAGCCGTTTTTTACGACGAAGAAGTTGGGCGAAGGCACCGGTCTCGGTCTCGCCACTTGCCACGGCATCGTGAAACAGAGCGGCGGACACATCGCGGTCTATAGCGAATGGGGCCACGGCACGACCTTCAAAGTGTTGCTCCCGCGCGTGGATGCGCCGGTGGACGCGGCGGAATGCGTAGAAACTCCATCCGCAGAAATGCCGCGTGGCGCGGAGACCGTGCTGCTGGTCGAGGACGAGCCGATGTTGCGCGAACTCGGCTGCATGGTGCTCGGCGAACTCGGCTATCGCGTGCTTAACGCCTGCAACGGCGTGGATGCGTTGCGCGTCCTGGCCGAGCATGCGGGCGAGTCCATTGATCTACTGGTCACGGATGTGGTGATGCCGGAAATGGGCGGCACCGAGTTGGCGGTGCAGATGCGATCACGCTGGCCGCGCACCAAGATTCTGTTCTGTTCCGGCTACACGGAGGACGCGATCACGCGCGACGGGTTGTTGCAGCCCGGCACATCCTTCATGCAAAAGCCCTATAACGTGGCGACCCTGGCCGGGCGGGTGCGTGAAGTCCTGCTGGCGAACTAGAGGTGTGACGGCACCAGCACGCGCCTTCGTCTCTCAATAATTTCAACGCGCCGTGGTGGGAGTCGGCGCTCCGGTGGAAAACAAAAGAGCGGCTGGATGAATCCAGCCGCTCTTCGTGAAATAATTTTCGCTTACGCCTTGGCCGGTTCCGCCGCCTTGCGCTTCTTGCTGGCGTCGAAGACCGAGGCGAGCATCACGTTCGAGGCGTGGACGGTGCCTTCGCGCTCGACGATGGCCCCGTTCGGGTTGGCCTGGTTCTTCTTAACGTGGCGCTTAATCATGCACGCGCCCTCGACGATGAGGCGGCCACTACTGCGTTGCACTTCGATGACCTTGCCGCGCTTGCCCTTGTGAGATCCGGCGATGATGACGACTTCTGCGCCCTTCTTGACGTGAATTTTGACCTTTGTGTTGAGCTTCATATTCAGATGACCTCCGGCGCGAGTGAAATGATCTTCATGAACTTCTTGTCGCGCAATTCGCGGGCGACGGGGCCGAAGATGCGAGTGCCCTTGGGGTTCCGGTCCTTGTCGATGATGACGATGGCGTTGGAATCAAAACGCAGATACGAGCCGTCGCTGCGACGTGTGATCTGGCGGGTGCGGACGACCACGGCGTCATGTACCTCACCTTTTTTCACCGAGCCATCGGGCGAGGCTTCCTTGATGTGGCACTTGATGACGTCGCCGATGCCGGCGTACTTCTGGTTCTTGCCGAGAACACCGATGGTGGCGGCGCGCTTGGCCCCGGTGTTGTCAGCCACATCTAAAATGGAGCGAATTTGGAGCATAAAATCTTACTTGGCTTGGGCCGCAACGGGGGCGATCTGCTCGCCACGATCCACCACTTCAATGAGACGCCATCGCTTGAGCTTCGAGAGCGGGCGGGTTTCCTGGATGAGTACTTTGTCGCCGGGTTTGGCTTCGCCCTTTTCGTCGTGCGCGTAAAATTTGCTGTAGGCCGTGATGACCTTGCGGAATTTCGGGTGCGGAAAGCGCCGTTCGACGCGCACCACGATGGTCTTGGCCATCTTGGCCGAAATGACTTCGCCGACGCGTTCCTTGCGGTTGCCGCGCGCGGCCGATGGGGTTTGGACAGTCTCTGACATAGTCGGTGGGTTTCCTTACGCGGCCGTGGCCGTCTGCTTCCGTTGCAACTCGGTGATTTTCGTTTCGATCCGCGCGATATCGCGGCGAATGGTGCGCAGGCGCGCGGGTTTCTCCAACTGGCTGCTCGCCTGTTGCAGACGCAGGTTGAAAATCTCCTGCCGCAGGTCACGGCCTTTGGCCGTCAGTTCCTGCACCGTCAAATCCTTTAATTCCGTGTACTTCATAAAAGAAAGCGCCGACGTCTGAGCGTCGGCGTAATAGTTCATCCACCGTGGGTGTGACGGGAAATCATCTTCGTGCGGATGCACAGCTTTGTCGCGGCGAGGCGCAGGGACTCGCGAGCAATTGCTTCCGGGACGCCGTCCACTTCAAACAGCACGTTGGCCGGACGGATGACCGCGACCCAAGATTCGAGCGGTCCTTTTCCTTTGCCCATTCGCGTTTCGAGCGGCTTCTTGGTGTAAGATTTTTGGGGGAAGATGCGGATCCAGACCTTGCCGCGGCGCTTCATGTTGCGGTTGATGGCGACGCGCGCGGCTTCGATTTGCTTGGTGTCGAGCCAGCAGCGCTCGAGGGCCATGAGGCCGTATTCGCCGAAGGCAACGGTGTTGCCGCTCGTCGCGAGGCCCGCGCGACTGCCGCGGTGCATCTTCCGAAACTTCACTCTTGCTGGCTGCAATGGCATAAAATTTTTCTTTCGCTCAACGTCGCAAAATCACACTCACAGAGTGTTGGTTTGCGGTAATCTCTTACCCGATAAAAAACGCCGGAGCTGCTTGCGCACGCTTCGGCCCGGCCCGTTTCCCATCAACGGAGCGCGGAACATAGCGATCCGTAATTTGGTGTGCAACAGGTTTTTCGGTGCTCTGGGTTCTTTATTTTGGCCACGTTTCCGGTGGGGGAGAAAATCCGAGTTTGACCACGGAAGACACGGAAAACACGGAAAGAAATTCAACAACATGGTCTCGGGCCTTTCGTGTTTTCCGTGTCTTCCGTGGTCAATAATTTGCCTGGCCCATGGTCAACGCCCCTTCTTCAGCATCAGATTCTCGATGAAGAACTCCATCATCCGGTCGCGTCCGAGGGAGGTGTGGCCGAGGTCGGGGCCGACTTGAACCTCAAAACTTTTCCTCGCCTTCTGCAACGCGCTGATGAGCTGCATGGCGTTGTTCGCATGCACGTTGTCGTCTGCCGTGCCGTAGAAAATCATCAGGCGTCCCTGAAAGTTGGTGATGTAGTTGATCGGGCTGGCGGCATCGTAGCCCAACTTGTTTTCCTGCGGCAGGCCCATGTAACGCTCGGTGTAAATCGTGTCGTAGTTGCGGAAGTCCATCACGCCCGATGACGCGCACGCGGCGTGAAACACCTCCGGGTAACGCATCAGCGCCAGCGCCGACGCCGTGCCGCCATACGAGGTGCCGAAGATGCCGACGCGCTTCTGATCCACATAGCGTCGGCGTCCGAGAAACTTCACACCCTCCGCTTGGTCATCAATTTCTGACTGCCCGAGCTTCTGATAAATCGTATCGAGGAATTTCTTCCCCCGCCCGCTCGCGCTGCGCGAGTCCAGCGTCGCGACCAGAAAGCCATACTCAGTCAACAGGTTCGGCGTGGTGAACGTTTCGCGCGCGCCGGTCGTAGCCGGACCCGCGTACACACTCACGAGCAGCGGATATTTTTTGAAGTGCGAGCGGAAGTTCGAGGGGAAGTGCAGCATTCCGTAAAGGTCCGTCTCGCCGTCCGCCGCCTTGAAGGTGAACAGCTCCACTTTCTTCAATCCGAGTTTCTTCCAGCCGGTCAACTCGCTGCGCGCCAGTTCTGCGACTTGAGTTCCGTCCCTCGTCATCAGCCTGGTGAACGGCGGCTCGTCATGCGTCTGCGCCACATCGATGAAATGCCGTCCATCCGGCGCGACATCGACCGAGTGATGAAAGCGCGGGTCGGTGAGCCGCTGGTCGTTGCCGCCGTCGAGTCCCACGCGATGAAGCTGAAGTTTCATCGGATTGTCGCCGTCGCGCGCCATGTAGTAGAGCACGCCTGCGTCCTCATCCACGCGCACGATGTTCGCGACTTCAAACGCCGTGTGCTGCGTCACCGGCGTGATCCATTTCCCGCCGAGGTCGTAGAGATAAAAATTCGCCCAGCCGTTGCGCTCGGAGGTCCAGAGGAAGCGCCGACCGTTCTTCAGGAAGCGCATGGGCGGCGAATTCTCCGTCCAGCTCTCCGGCCATTCCTCGCGCACAATGACGCGCGTCTTTCCCGTCGTCGCGTCCGCCGCGCACAGATCCATGATGTTCTGCCGGCGATTGGTGCGATGGAACAGCAACTCACCATCACGCGACCACGACACGTCATAAACGTAGTGACCAACGACGGAATCATCGAACGGCTTCCCGTCGCGCACGTCCACGCGCACCGTCTGCTTCGTCGCCAGATCGTAGATGTAAATGTCCACGAGCGGATTGGCCGCGCCCGCCTTCGCGTAAGGCTCGATGTCCGCCGTGCTCACGGTTTTCGTCTGGTTCAATTGCAGATAAAAATCCGGCACCTTGCTCTCATCGAAGCGATAGAACGCCAGCTTCTGGCTGTTCGAGGCCCACCACATCGCGGTGCTTTGAAACAGTTCCTCGCCATACACCCACGACGCCGAGCCGAACTTCACGCGCGTCTTCGCGTTGCCGTCCGCCGTCACGGCGACGCGGTTGGTGTCGTTGGTCGAGCGCAGCCACACGTTCCGGTCGCGGTAGCTCGCCGTGAATTTTCCATCCGGTGACTTTGCGGAAGTGTATTGCCGCCCGCGCGCCGGACGCGGCTCAGTCGGCAAGGAACTGCGGCGGGACGCACGGACTGAGGGCGCGTTGGTCGGCAATTCCGTCGCCGTGCGTGTGGCGATGTCGTAGCGGAAGTTTTTCTCGTCGAAGCGATATTCAAATGCCTGGCTGTTGCTCGTCCAAGTCACCGAGAGCGCGCCGGATTTGTAGAGATTCGTGGCCGCCCGGCTGACGCGCTCGTAGCGTTCGTAACCGGGCATGGAGCGCAGGAGATCTTGCGCGCGGGTGAACGGCGCGGCGGCGGTGGAGACAATCAGCGCGAGCAAAAGAGTCTTGGCGAAGTGCATGATTTTGCGGGTGAGAATGGGCGCGGGCCGTAGCGGGCGCAAGCCGGTGAAAAATGCCTCACGCCAAGGCCGCGAAGGACGCAAAGAGGGGACTTACCTCCTTCCCCCCTTTGCGTCCTTCGCGGCCTTGGCGTGAGGTAATACTTTTCTTGCACATGCAAGGTTTCCACCCCCGACGCGACCAACCAGCGCAGCCGAACGCGGTCAGGAAAATAATTTCAAACAAACCGTCGCGTCCGGCATCATACTGTCATGCGATTATTCCGGGTGCTGCTGCTCCTCGCCTTCGCCGTCTCCACGGCGTGCGCGCAGGTGGATCAATTTCAAGTCCGCAACCCGACCCGCGCGCTTGGTAACAAGAAGCACACCCGCGCCCGGCTCGTTCTCTCGCACGAGGCCGCGCGCCCTGGCGACACCATCACCGCCGCTGTGGAACTCTCGATGGATACAGGCTGGCACACCTACTGGAGCAACCCCGGTGAATCGGGCCAGGCCACGGAGATTCATTGGAGCCTGCCCGCTGGATTGTCCGCCGGAGAAATCATGTGGCCCGTGCCGGAGAAATTCACCTCGCCCGACACGCTCAAACTCACCACGTTTGTCTATCACGACCGTGCCGTGCTCCTGGTGCCGTTGACGATCTCGAAAGACGCGACCGCCGGAGAGCGCGATCTCTCCGCCTTGGTGAAATGGCTGGAGTGTGAAGTGGCCTGCATCCCCGGCAGCAACACCGTGCGCGCCACGCTGCTCGTTACCAACGAGTCCCGGCTGAACAGCGACACGAATTTCTTCGCTGAGGCACAGCAGCGTCTGCCGCAAAAAACCTTGCCTGGCACCGCCGCCGCGAAATGGGACGACTCTTCCGCCTTGACCAACCGCGCCTTCCTCATCGAGTGGAACACCGCCGCGACCGAGCCGGACTTTTTTCCCTACACGAATGCGCTCGCCACCATTTCACCCAAGACCATTGTGGCGACGGCTGTGGCCGGTCAGGTGATGTTGCGGAAGATGGCGGAGCGTTCGGGCGAGGGCTGGCCCAAAGAAATCAGCGGCCTGCTGGTGCGCAAAGAAGGCGAGCGCCGCGTCGGCTACGAAGTCGTGTTGCCTCTCGCCGAAGCTGCTTCATCAGGACCGGGCGCGGTCGCGTTGAAATCCATCTGGGTGTGGTTTCTCTACGCCTTCCTCGGCGGACTCATTCTCAACATCATGCCCTGCGTGCTGCCCGTCATCGCGCTGAAGATTCTCGGTTTCGTGAACCAGAGCCGCGAGACGCCGGGCCGCGTGAAGGCGCTGGGTTTGCTCTACACGCTCGGCGTCGTCGTTTCATTTCTCGTGCTCGCGGCCGTCGTCATCGGGGTGAAGGCGGCGGGGCAGAAGGCGGGCTGGGGCCTGCAATTCAGCAACCCGTATTTCATCGTGGCCCTCACCGTCATCGTCACGCTCGTGGCGCTCAACTTGTTCGGCGTGTTTGAAATCACCCTCGGCAGCGGCGCGATGAACGTGGCGGGATCGGCCTCGTCGCGTCATGGCAATGCGGGCGCATTCATGAACGGCGTGCTCGCCACGGTCCTCGCCACGCCTTGCACCGCCCCGTTTCTCGGCGCGTCGTTGGGCTTCGCTTTCGCGCAACCGGCGCACATGATTGTGCTGTTCTTCATCGTCATCGCGCTCGGCCTCGCGTCGCCGTATCTGCTGCTGAGTTGGAATCCGAAGTGGTTGAAATTTCTCCCCAAGCCCGGCGCGTGGATGGAACGCTTCAAAATCGGCATGGGCTTCCCGATGCTCGCCACCGCGCTCTGGCTGTTGAATCTCACAACCACGTTCTACGGCGACCGGGCGTGGTGGCTGGGTGTGTTTCTCGTCTTCGTCGGCGCGGCGGCGTGGATGTTCGGCACCTTTGTGCAACGCGGCGGTTCACGCCGCACGCTGGGGTTCGTGGTCACGCTGGTCTTGCTGGGCGCGGGCTACGCGTGGGCCTTGGAAACGGAATTGAAATGGCGTTCGCCCGACGCCAGCAACACCGGGAAAAATTCTCTCGCGCTCGCGCCCGCCGGTTACGACTGGCAGCAGTGGAGTCTTGACGCCCTCGCCAAAGCCCGCGCCTCTGCCCGCCCCGTGATCGTGGACTTCACCGCCAAGTGGTGCCCGACCTGCAACACCCTCGTGAAGCCCGCACTCGCCAGCGATGCCGTGCGCGCGAAACTGAAAGAAATTTCCGCCGTCGCGCTGCTCGCCGACTACACCAAGTTTCCGCCCGACATCACCGCCGAGTTGGAAAAGTTCCAACGCGCGGGCGTGCCGATGGTGTTGGTTTATCCGAAGGACGCCACCCAGCCGCCGCTCGTTCTCCCCGAGGCGTTGACGCCGGGCATGGTGGTTGAGGCGCTGACGCAGGCGGTAAAGTAGCCTCCCGAAAGCGGCGCTAAAGTGACCAGACTCCAAACGCTCCGCGAGTGGCGAGGCGTGGGTGCTGCGCGCCAGCGTTTGGAGTGCGGTCACTTTACTGCGGCTTTTCTTTGTGACTCAGGGTGCATCCGAACACTGTTCTTGGTAGGGCGTCGTCGCTCCGCGCGCGCCGGGGTGAGGCGACAGCAAGTTCCGCAAGGTTTCTTCGCGGCCTGGCCC
>JAYVNY010000142.1:0-13722 GCA_043758205.1 Akkermansia sp. | reverse complement strand
GCCATCGCCGAACACGGCATAAACTTTTTCGCCATCCGTGGTGGCCGTGGGTGTGGCGTGGGAATTTTTGTTCTCCTTGCGGCGCGGTTGTTGTTCGAGCACCGGCTTGTTCCAAAGCACCGCGCCACTCGCGGCGTCCACGCAGAGCACATGGCACTTCGATCCATTCTCAGTGACGCTGGTGAGAAAGATTTTTCCGCCCCACACGATGGGCGAGGACCAGCCCTCGCCGGGGATGGCCGTCTTCCAGACGACGTTCGACGTGGCGCTCCAGTGCAGCGGCAGGCCCACGGCGCGCGAATGCCCCTGCCCGTTCGGGCCACGGAAGCGCGGCCAGTTTTCGGCGGTGGATTTTGATGGCGTGGAGTCTGGCGACTGACAGCCGGAGATCAACGCGGCGGTACAGGCCAGTGCTAGAATGGTGAGTCGTTGCATGGCGGGGTGGTTTGTCGCTTAGGCCGTCATCAAGGCCGGACGCAGTTGTCGCACCGTGCGCAGCGAATGGGCGACTTCGGAATGAGAAGGCGGGCGTGTGGCCGGGAGCTTGTGGATGAGCACGCTCAGAGTCGCCTCCAGCAGGCCAGCGGAGGCGCGGGGCGTTTCCTCCTCGACGATGACAATATCCGGAGTTTTTACCCGGAGCAGTTTGGCCAGTTGCGCGCGCGTAAGCTTGGCGCTCTGGCGCAGATGCGTGACGGCCTCGCCCAACTCTAACAAGTGCCGCGCGACGGCATATTGCGGATCCTCCGCCATGTTCCGCGCATGAAATTGTTGCAGGTCGTCGCTCATAAATAACCGTGGCGCTGAAAGTATCGTTTCATGCGTTGCTCGGCAATTTCCAAATCTTTGAGCCGGGTCTTCTGGCTCTTCTTCTGCATCCCATGCAGGAGGACGACGCGGTGACCCTTGGCCGTACAGGCGAAGATGCGGAAGATGTTGCCGGCATACTCCACACGTACTTCCCATAGTTTGTCCGTGCCCTGCATCTTCTGCCAGAATTTGGTGGGGACGAACTGTTCTGAGCGAAGAATCTCCAAAGTGCGCACCACTTTCGCGCGCGTGGGCGGATTCAGTTCTGCGAGAAAGTCAGCGACGGGTTTGTCCCCGAAGTCCGTTTGGTAAAAGATGATTTCGCGCACGGGAGAAAACTAGATGGGTGAACGTTTCATGGCGACAAGGCAGTTTGCGTGATTTGCAGCAAGGGTTCGCGCAAAGCGGTTCAAGTGAGTGTTCAGCCAGCCCGGGCCATGCCCGTGAGCGTGGGAATGATCGTGGCGAGAAGGCGCGACTTAAAAATGGCGCGACTTTTCACTCCGCGCTGGCTGGCAACCTGTCGCAAGGCGGCGTGGTCGCATTTCCTGTGGTCTTTCGCATCGGTCACGAGAATCAAAGGAACGAGAGCTTGGCTGGCCCACACTCGTGCGGTGGATTTTAAGAGAGGCGGCAATTTGCGTGCGATTTGGAGAACCTTCAAAGTCGCTTCATCCGGCATATCTCCAGAGGTGTCCCGCCACCAACCTCGCAACGCCTTATGCTCCGCTTCCAACGATTCGTATTCCTTGTTCAAAGTCAATTCGCGGACGTAATTGACGCGGCAAACGAGCGGATCGAGATAGCGGACCATCGGTGTGTCGGGACGAAACCGGGCGCTCTTGCTGGCATCGAGAGGATAATTGGTCCCGAGATTGAGCCGGGCCGCGAGTTCTTCAAACCGAACATGATTGTCGTGGTGTCGCTGGCGAATCATCGGCCACCCATGCATGTTTGCCGCTGCGAAGGAGATTTGCTCGGGGAACTCATCCGCCAGCTTGTCCAGTGCTTCCACACGCTGGTAAGTCTCCCAGGCAAACATATCCACGATGTTTTCGGAATACGTGCCAATCTCATCCGGGAAACAATCCCGACAGCGTCGAATCAGCTGGGCAGCCTGATTACCGTCTCCCTTGGCTTGATTCATAGCTTCGGCGAACAGATCCGGGTTGTTGGTATGCTCCCCTCGCGATGAAATCAAATAGCCGAGATCGCGATGCATGAGGGCCAGCGAAAAATCTAGCTGGTCGGAAAGTTTGTTAACCAGATTTGTTTGTTCATCGCTCAAAGTTTTGCTTCGCAAGGCAGCCTCAGTCTTCCACAGCAGATCCTTAATCATTCCTGCAACTGCCATGACCGGTGAAGCAAGCAGCCCGGCCAATTGGTTGTCTGGTGCTTCCGCCAGTTCACGACCAGCCCTCCACACTTCCCACTTGGCGTCATCGTTTGATTTTTCCTTGGTCTTAGCGCGCCCCATTTCAGCATACACAGTGAGGTGCAAGTAGGTTCTTAAGAAGTCATGCGTAAGCTGCCATCGCTCCTCTTTGGGAATGGGTGTTTTCGTGGGAGCCGCCGTGGATTTCTTGCGTGCCATAGCGGGAGTCTGGCCCACAGTTGAGAACTTGGAAGGGGAAAATCTGCACGGGGAGAATCTTGAAACGGATTCCATCACTCCGCCCGGGTATTCGCCCTAACTGCTCGCGCTCGTGTAGCGGCGCACGGAGAAGCGCCAGCCGAGTTCGGAGACCACGGCGCAGGCGAGCATCATGCCGAGCAGCAGCAGGAGCGGGCCGGGCGAGCTGATTTTGTCCACGAGAAATTTCGCCGGCACATTCGCCACCAGCACCATCGGGATGACGAAGGTGAAGACCATCTTGAACACGCCACGATACGCCGCGTCGGGCAGGCGCGAGATGTTGAAGAGGCTGTAGTAGCCCCACACGATGCCCTGCGCGCGCACCGTCCAGAAGCTAATCGTGGTGAGCAAGAACATCAGCGAGTAGTGGATCAAAATGCCGGCCAGCGCCGCGACGGCAAAGCCGAGGAACTGCATGGCCGTCGGCACGAACGCCAACTTGTGCAGCGCATAGCCGATGACGGCGAGCGCGGAGGCGGCATTGATGAAGGAGCCGAGGTCCACCTTGCGCAGCGAGAGCAGGAAACGTGTGTTGACGGGCAGCAGCAGCATGAAGTCGAGCCGCCCGGTGCGAATGAGTTCGGACATCTCCATGCAGTTGGTCAGAAAGAAGGCCTGGAAAATCTGCTGGATGAAATGCGATGCGCCGAGCAGCAGCACGACTTCCCATTTCGTCCAGTCACCGATGTGGTCCGTGTGCG
Source organism: Akkermansia sp. (assembly GCA_043758205.1). Taxonomy (GTDB): domain Bacteria; phylum Verrucomicrobiota; class Verrucomicrobiia; order Limisphaerales; family SIBH01; genus JANNGC01. The sequence continues at coordinate 10,575 of JAYVNY010000142.1, read as the reverse complement.
AGTAGATGACGGAGATGAAGGAGAGTTGCAGCCCGAACCAAAGCATCTCGACGACGATCCAGAGCAGGAAGTTCGCCTTGAAGCTCATCTCGCGAATGATCGAGTTGCGCCAGAGCGCCACGTAGATGGTCCAATAACGGCCGAGGGTCGAGGGTCGAGAGTCGAGAGCAGGAAGGCGCGCGTTTGGCGCGTCTGGCTTTCGACTCTCGGCTTTCGGCTCTCGACTCATCGTCATCCTCCCACTGCCGCGTATTTGCGAATCCCGCGCGCCCACATCAAGCGCGCGAAGAGATACGCGGCCACGACCCAAAGGAATTGAATGACCAAGCCTTGCGCCAGCGCCGCGCCGGTCGCCTTGCCCACGTAAATGCTGACCGGGAAAAACAGCATGTAGGGAAAGGGCGTGAAGGAAAGAATCTGCGTCAACACCGGCGGCAGAATATCCAGCGGGAACATGTGGCCGCCCGCGATGTATTCAAACGCGAACAGGATGAAGATAAACGTCGAGACTTCCAGCACCCAGAAGGCGAGCAGCGCCATCGCGTAGGAGCTGAAGAACTGGAGCAGCGCCGTCATCACCACCGAGATCGTGAACCATCCGACCGTCGCGAGGTCGGCGGGGGCGACGAAGTATTCGCGCTGGAACCAGATGAACAGCACCGTGGGCACCAGGGCCACCGCCGTGTAAATCGCGCGGCCCGCGAGGAAGAGGCAGAGGCGATACTTGAGATAGTCAATGGGCTTCACCAGGAACTGCGAGATGTTGCCGTCGCGGATGTCGGCGGCGATCTGCCAGTCATCTTCACTGACCATCGTCAGCATGTTCACGAGGGTCACGACGAGGTAGTAGGAAATCATCTGGGCCAGCGTGTAGCCGTTGATGGTGGTCTCCCGCCCGCCATAAACGGTCTGCCAGAGCGAGATGGTGGCGATGAGCGGGAGCAGCGAGAAGCACGCGCGAAACAAAAAATTCACGCGATACACGAGCTGGTTCTGAATCCCGATGTTCAGGACATGGAGATATTTTTTCACGCGCCGCGTTTTGTGCTTCGAGCGCGGACAGGAGTAAGAGCAGCGGCGCAGCGAGGCAAGTGCGGTGTGCAGCGTGGCAGGCGGCGGAGCGAGCGGCTCCGTTGTTTTTGAGCCGACCGTGTTGGGTGGCTTGCTGCGGACAGGAATGTCCGCGCTCCGTCGGCCCCTTCACTCGCAGGACGCGGTCATCTTTAGTCTTGTCCGCTTTCTCGCGAACCGTTTTCTTCACGCCCACGCAAATGAAACAACTCCGCATTGGTCTCATCGGTTACGGCTTCATGGGCCGCACCCACTCGAACGCTTTCACCCAGGTCAAAAATTTCTTCGACCTCGAATACCAGCCTGTTCTCAAAGCCGTCTGCGCGCGCGACGCGGAGAAGGCCAGGGGCTTCGCGAAGAAATGGGGCTACGAATCCATCGAGACCGACTGGCGCAAGCTCGTTGAACGCGATGACATTGACGTGATTGATATCGCCGCGCCGAACAACGTCCACGCCGAGATCGCCATCGCCGCCGCGAAAGCCGGCAAGGCCATCCTGTGCGAGAAGCCGCTCGCCATCAACGGACCCGACGCCGAGAAAATGTGCGCCGCCGTCGCCAAGGCCAAGGTGCCGAACATGGTCTGGTACAACTACCGCCGCGTGCCCGCCATCACACTCGCCAAGCAACTGATTGATGAAGGCCGTCTTGGAAAAATCTTCCACTATCGCGCCAAATTTTTGCAGGACTGGACGATCAGTGCTGACTTGCCGCAGGGCGGGGCGGGGTTGTGGCGTCTCGATGCGAAAGTCGCGGGCAGCGGTGTCACGGGCGATTTGCTCGCGCACTGCATTGACACCGCAATGTGGCTGAACGGCGGCATTGATACCGTCACCGCCACCACCGAGACCTTCATCAAAGAGCGCAAGCACACGCTGACCGGCAAGATGCAGAAAGTGACCATTGATGACGCGAGCCTTTTCCTCGCGCGCTTCCGCAACGGCTCGCTCGCGACCTTCGAGTCCACCCGTTACGCGCGCGGCCACAAGGCCCTCTACACTTTGGAAATCAACGGCGAGAACGGTTCGCTCGCGTGGGACTTGCACGATCTGCACCGCCTCCAGGTGTTCGATTACAAGGACGAGAGCAAGATTCGCGGCTGGAAATCCGTCCACATCACCGACGGCGATCATCCTTACATGAAGAACTGGTGGGTGCCGGGTCTGGCGATTGGTTATGCCGAAACCTTCGTGCATCAGGTCGCCGACTTCATCCAGGGTCTCTCCTCCGGCAAGATGGCCAGCCCGACGTTCAAAGACGGACTCGCCACCGACTACGTAACCGACGCCGTGCTCAAGTCCGCCAAGACCAAGCGTTGGGAAAAGGTGAAGCAGGTGAAGTGAGCCACTGAATGACTGGCCATTGAACAACGTCAACACGACAACTTTATGAACATGAAAACCATTGCAGTCAGTTTTGGAATCGCGGTCAGTGCGCTGGCGTTGCACGCCGAAATCAAAGTGGATGTCAGCAAGCTGCCTCCGGCGGCGGCCAAGAAGGGCGTGACCTTCGCCTCGGACATCAAGCCCATCTTTGAGAAGACCTGCGCCAAATGCCACGGCGCGGATGTGGAGAAACCGAAGGGCAAGTTCCGCTCCGACTCCGCCGCGAACGTCATCAAGGGCGGCGGCGAAGGCGCGGCCGTGACGGCGGGTGACGTGGCGAAAAGCCCCCTGCTCATGATGATCGCCTGGGCTACGGAAGACGAAGACATGTACATGCCGCCGAAAGGCAACAAGGCGAAGATCGCCCAGCTCACCAAGGAAGAAGTCGGCCTCGTGCGTGCGTGGGTCGAACAGGGCGCGAAGTAATTTTTTATCCGCGAATTTTCCGCCAGACGCCGTCCTCGGGACGGCGTCTTTTTTGTTCCCCGGGAGCGCCGACATTCTGCCGGCTCGAACACGCTGGCTGAAAGCCGGTGGTCCCAGGCGTGTGCGGACGCTGCTTAACGCGCGTCGTTCGCCCTGATGTTTCGCAGGGAGCGATCATGCCAGCGCGAGAGCAGGAGCAGCGACGCGATGGAGCCGATCAGCGCCAGACACATGTCCCATTGCGTGTCCCAGATGTCGCCTTGGGTGCCGAGGAAGGCGGTCGCGCTTTCGCCGGACACCAAGGCCGTCCACCATTCGATGAGTTCGTAGAACGCGCTGAAGGCGAGGCAGCAAGCCACGACCAGCACCGCGAGCGGCCAACCGTTCAGCTTCAACTTCCGCACCAAAATTTCGCGCGCCAGAATGGCCGGCACGAAACCTTGCGCGACATGGCCGAGCCGGTCGTAGTGATTGCGGGCGAGATGAAACACGTCCCGCGCCCAGTCGCCGAGCGGCACCTTCGCGTAGGTGTAATGACCGCCCACGGCGAGAATCAGCGAGTGAACGGCCAGCAACCAAAGGCAGAGACTGCTCAACGGAAACTTGCGGTATGTGAACGCAATCACGAAGGCTCCAATCCACACCGGAAAATTTTCCAAGGCCCACGTCAACCGGTCCGCCGAGGGGGACCAGCCGAGCAGCAATTGTTCGGTGAGAACGAGCGCGGCAACCAGCTTGAGCGAGCGGCTCATGCCAGATCCTTCACGACGCGGCGCAGGATTTCCGCGCCTTCGCCGGCCTGCGCGCGCGTCAGATTCAGCGCGGGCAGGAAGCGCACGCGCTGCGTGCCGGAGGGGATGGTGAGCAGGCCCGCGTCGTGCAGGCGGTTCACGAGCTGCGTCGCCGCCGCCTGGTCGCGCGCGGCCAGCGCGGGGATGGTTTCCTTGTCCGCGAGTTCGATGCCGATCATGAAGCCGACTCCGTGGACACCGGTGATGACGTGCGGGAACTCGTCGGCCACGCGTTGCAGTTCGCTCTTGAGAAACTCGCCGGTGTGGCGCGCGTTGTCGGCCAGACCGTCGCGCCCGATGATTTCAAAAATCTTGTTCGCCACGGCGCAGGCCAGCGGAGTGCCGCCGAACGTGGTGCCGTGCGAGCCGGCGTTGAGCAAATCCGCGTGAAAGTCGCGCACCCAGAACGCGCCGATGGGCAGGCCGCCGCCAAGAGACTTCGCCATGGAAACGGCGTCGGGCAGAAACGTGCCCCCGGCGTCCCGCCGGGCGGAGGCATTATCCATGTCATTGCTGCTCGAACTTTCCCACCGCTGACCCGGCGGGACGCCGGGGGCACCTTCGAGGAGGCGTTGAAAGCTCTGGTAGCGCCCGGTGCGGAAATGACCGCATTGCACCGCGTCCATGAGCAGCAGCAATTTTTTCTCGTCGCACAGCGCGCGCAGGCCGAGCAGATATTCCGGCGTGGCGGCGATGATGCCGCCCTCGCCCTGGATGCCTTCGATCAACACGGCGGCGGTCGCAGGCGTGATGGCCGCGCGCACCGCGGCCAAATCATTGTAGGGAACATGAACAAAGCCGGGCGTCATGGGGCCGAAGCCTTTCTTCACCTTGTCCTGGCCCGTGGCGGCGATGCCCGCGAGCGTGCGGCCGTGAAAGGAATTGAGCGCGGTGATGATCTCGAAGCGCCCTTCGTCGTGGCCGAAGCGGCGAGCAAGTTTGAACAGCCCTTCGTCCGCCTCGCCGCCGCTGTTGCAGAAGAAAACTTTTCCCGGCGCGAGATTCCTCACGATGTTCTGCGCGAGGCGGCCCTGCGGCTCGTGGTAATAAAGATTCGAGACGTGCGTGAGCCGTTGCGATTGCTCGACGAGCGTCTGGGTAATTTCCGCGTGCGCGTGACCGAGGCAGTTCACCGCGATGCCGCTGCCGAGATCGAGATAACGCTTCCCGCGCACGTCCCACACGTAGCTTCCCTCACCGCGCGTGAACACGAGGTCAAAGCGCGCGTAGGTCGGCACGACATATTTGGCGAACAATTCCTTCACCGACTCGAACTGGTTTTGCACGAGCGGCGGCGGAGCCGGGACGAATTCTTTCATCGCGGGAGTGATTAACAAAACTGGCGCAAGCGCCAAGAACCAAGCTGGAAAAATCTGGTGCGTGCCGTGAGTGGAGCCGCCGTACCGGCTGCCCGACAAATGGCCCCGGCAGTGTCCGAATTTGGTGAAAGCGACGGAGCGCGGGTTTTCAACCCGCAGCAACGTGAAGGAGTAGAATGGTGCGGGCCAGTTCTTGCGCCCTCGACTGGAGCACGTTGCTGCGGGTTAAAAACCCGCGCTCCGCCAGATGAGGACAACCCCGGCAAATTGACACTCCGCGCGCGCTCCGCAATTCTCCGCGCGCATGGTGCTAAAATCCCAAACCGTCCGCGTCGCGCTGGCCGCGCGCAGTTACGACATCGTCATCGGACGCGGTGTGCGTCGTGAACTCGGGGCGCGCTGCCGGTCGCTCGAACTGGGGGCGCGCTGCGCCATTATCACCGATGCGCACGTCGCGCCGCTGTTCGCGGGGGCGGCGGAGAAGAGTTTGCGCGCGGCCGGGTTTGCGCCGATGGTCATCACCGTGCCGGCGGGGGAGACGGCGAAAAGTTTGAAGAACGTGCAACGCTGTTACGACCAGCTCGCGGCGCACCGGCTGGAGCGCAAGTCGTTCGTGGTCGCGCTGGGCGGCGGCGTGGTGGGCGATCTCGCGGGTTTCGTCGCGGCCACGTATTTGCGTGGCGTGCCCTTCGTGCAAGTGCCGACCACTTTGCTCGCGCAGGTGGATTCCTCCGTGGGCGGCAAGGTGGGCGTGAACCTCGATGCAGGAAAAAATCTCGTCGGCGCGTTTTACCAGCCGCGCCTCGTGTTGTCCGACCTCGACACGCTGAAGACCTTGCCCCTGCGCGAACTGCGCGCCGGGCTGGCCGAGGTGATCAAGTACGGGATCATTTACGACGCGCCGTTTTTCGGGCGGCTGGAGCGCGACCTGCCGAAGCTGCTCAAGTTGGATGGAAAAACGCTGGCTGAAGTGGTGGCGCGCTGTTGTGAAATCAAAGCCGAGGTCGTGGGCCAGGATGAGACGGAATCAGGGCTACGCGCCATTTTGAATTTCGGCCACACCATCGGCCACGGGCTGGAGGCTATTTCACGCTACGGAAAATATCTGCACGGCGAGGCCATCGCCATCGGGCAGGTCGCGGCGGCGGAACTGTCCTCCGTGCTGGCCGGACTGCCGCAGGCGGAGGCGGTGCGGGTGGCGGATTTGTTCCGCCGCGCAGGCCTGCCCACCAGCGTGCAGCTCAACGCGCGTGAAATGGAAAAACTCTTCGCCGCCCTGCGCCTCGACAAAAAAGTCAGCGGTGGTGAAATCAAATTCGTCCTCGCCAAGCGGTTGGGGAAAGTCGTCTGGGGCCAGAGCGTGCCAGAGGATCTGATTTGCGGGACGCTGATCGCGACGAGTTGAGAGGAAGCGCAGGAGGGGGAAGGTGGGAAGAACTTTGGTCGCAAAATTTTTCCCAGTTGCCAAAGGCAGGCGAACATGATTCCTTGTCTCACTTCTGAAACAACCCATGACGGACAAACTGTATTTTGGCGCGGCGACGGCGGCGCGTTTGAACACCCAACTCAACAATTTTATGCGAACCCTTCGTCAGAAAACAATTCTCTCCATGCTCCTCGCGGGCGCGGCTTTGCTTGGCGGCATTCATCAGACGGCGGCCCAGCTTTCCGTCGGTCCGACCGGCTTGGCTCCCCAGACGTTTGACACCCTGCCGCCGGCCACGTCCTGGTCCCAGCGTTCCACCCCGGGCGGGGGCGCCGACATCCTCACCACCGCTGAGATGGACGCGCAAATCCAGACGAACAGCGCATCTTTGATCACGGCCCAGTTGGTATCCTCGGCGGGGGATCCTCCGACCGCCACGGCGAACGGCATGTGGGCCTCTGCCGGCCGCTATATTTTGACGCGCGTCACGGGCAACCGTTTCGCCGTCCTCATGGCCACGTTGCGCAACAACACTGGTTCCAACCTATCCTCCGTCCGCCTCTCGTATGATTTGACGTTGCGGCTGCCGGTGACTGAGGAGATCCCCGGCAACAGCGTCTATTTCAGCATCACGGGCGCGGCCGGCACCTGGCAGCGGTTGGACACCCTTTCTGGATTGAGCACCTCGGGCAGCCTCAGCACGAATATCCCCCTTGGTTCCTGGGCTCCGAGCGCGAACCTTTACGTGTTGTTCTCGGATGACAACGGCAGCGGCACGCCGGACACCTCCGTTGAAATTGATAACTTCGCCGTGACCGTGCCGTTTCCTGGCATCACGAACCAGCCTCAAAGCTCCTCCGTGGCACCCAATCAGCCCGTGACCTTTAGCGTCGGGGTGGTGGGCTACGCGCCGTTCTTTTATCAATGGCGCAAGAACGGCAACCCTATTCCCAATGCGACCAACGCCACCTTCACTATTTCCAGCGCGCAGCCTTCGGACAATGGCACCTATGCCGTGCTGGTCAGCAATGCCTTTGGCACCGCGTTGAGCAGCAATGCGACTCTCGTCGTCAGTTGCACTACCCCCGCCTCATTCGTGACTACACCGGCGAACCAGTCCCTCGCCAGCGGAGCCACCATCAGCCTCGTATCCTCGGCCACGGGCAGTTCGCCGATCAGCTACCAGTGGGCGCGCAACGGCGCACCCATCGCGGGCGCGACCAATCCGACTTACACGAAACTCAACGCGACCGTGGCGGACTCGGGCAACTATTCCATCACCATTGACAACTGCACTCAGCTTCCGACCACGGCGAGCGCGGTGGTGGCAATTACGGAGGCGCCGTTTGTGCTGGTCGGTCTGACCAACCAGTTCTGGCGTTATGAACAGTCCGGCACGGATTTGGGCACCGCTTGGACCGCGACGAATTACAACGACAGCGCCTGGCCGCTCGGGCGTGGGATGCTGGGTTTTGAAAACCAGGCGGTGGTCAATCCGTTGACCAACACCGTCCTGACTTTGAATCCGGGCACCGGCCAGATTCCGACCTATTATTTCCGCACCACGTTTGTCCTGACCAACGACCCGACGCTTATCTCCATCATCGCCAGCAACTACACGGATGACGGCGCGGTGGTCTATCTGAACGGTCAGGAAGTGTACCGGCTCAATATGGCTGAAGGAGCCGTGACTTATAATACCCTGGCGCCGGCCGCGTCCGCCGAGGGCGTTTTCACGGTCACCAATCTTCCCAGCTCGCTCCTTCGTCCAGGCGTGAATCAGCTCGCGGTAGAAGTTCACCAGGTCAACCTGACCAGCAGCGACATCGTTTTCGGCATGGCGCTGCATGTGAACAATTTGACCGCCACACTGCTGACCATCACCAACCAGCCGGTGAGTTTGGTTCTTGATGAGACCCGGACGGCCGAGTTCACGCTCGGCGTGCAAGGCCAGCCGGCCTATTTCCAATGGTACAAAAACGGCACGCCCATCGCCGGAGCCACGCTCAATCCGCTCAGTTTGACGGCCATCACCACCAATGACACCGCCAGCTATTTCGGGGTGGCCTCGAACAGTATCAATTCCGTGACCAGTTCCGTGGTCACGCTCTCCGTCCTGACCGACACGAACGGCCCGAGCCTCGTCTCGGCCGACGGCACGATCTCGAATAGCCTGGTCGTGGTCAGTTTCAATGAACTGGTTTTGCCCTCCACCGCCACGAACCTCGGCAATTACAAGATTACGAACACGCTGGGTGGCACGCTCACCATCTCCAAAGCCGTGCTTCAGAACGGCACCAACGTGCTGCTCACCACCTCCGCCCCGCGACTCATCAACAACAACTACATTCTCATCGTCAACAACGTGCGCGACACCTCACCGCGCACCAATGCCATCATTGCCAATAGCGCCATCCCGATTAGCTTCCTGGTGAGTGTCATCTCCATGGATAGCGTGTGGCGTTTCTACGATCCGTTCCCGCCGTTTGACCCGCCGAACCTGGGCACCACTTGGAAAGAGTTTGCCTACACCGAGACCAACTTCTGGGGCGACGGCGCGGCGGCCTTTTACAACGGGCCCGATTCCGGCGACGTGCCGGTCGCGGTCAACACTTCTCTCTCGCAAAGCGACGTCCTCATCTCTTACTTCCGTGGACCTTTCAACATCCAGGCCAGTCCGGGACGCCTCCGTCTTCTCCTGACCTACGTCGTGGATGACGGCGCGGTCTTCTACCTGAATGGCACAGAGCTTCTCCGGCCCAACATGCCGACCAACGTCATCAATTATCAGACTCCGGCCTCCTCAGCCGTGGGCAATATTTCTCGGGTCGGTCCGGTGGAGATCAGTCCGCTCGCCCTCCGTTCGGGATCAAACGTGCTTGCCGTTGAACTGCACCAGGTTCAAAACGTGGATACGGACAAGGCTTTTGCCGCGCAGTTGGACGCCCGGGTGGAATCCTTCGCCGTCGGCCCGGTCATCATTACCGGTGGACCGAGTGACGTCACCGTGTTCGAGGGGCAACCCGCCACCTTCGAGGTTGTTCAAGTCGGTGGGCTGCGCTTCCAATGGCAGTCCAACACCGTGCCGGTGCTGGGCGCGACCAACTCCTTCTTCACGATTGCACGTGTGACCAGCAACATGCACGGCTCCCAGTTCCGCGTCGTCGTAAGCAACGCCACCTCGTTTGCCACCAGCACCAACGCCACGCTGCGGGTCATCAGCGACACGAACCCGCCGGTGCTCGTCTCCGCCACGATCCAGAATTCGACTTCCGCGCTCGTCACGTTCAGCGAGTTCATGGATCTCACCACGGCCCAGATGCTCCCCAACTATCAGGTCACCAACACCGCTGGCGGCACCGCCACGGTTACGGGTGCCGTCTTGCAGAACAACACCAACGTCCTCCTCACTTTCTCCGCTCCGCTCTCCGGCGCCTACGTCATTGTGGTCAACAACCTCAAGGACGCCTCCACGGCCGGGAACACCATCGCCCCCAACAGTGCCGTCACGCTGGGCTTTGATTTGAACCTGCCTTTCACCGGCGCTTGGAAATATCTGCTCGTGAACACCAACCCGGAGATTCAAACCTCCTTCATGGGCCGGGCTTACGATGACTCCTCCTGGCGCGGTCCCAGCAATGCGCTGCTCTATGTGGAGACTGCGGCTCTGCCCCTGCCGAAGAACACCGAACTCTCGCTTTTCGCCGATGTGAGCAACACGGAGCGCATCAATACGTTCTACTTCCGCCAGGCCTTTGTCTCCCCGATTGCCGTGTCGAATCTCACCGTCCGCCTTCGCTACATCATTGATGACGGTTTTGTTTTGCACCTGAATGGCGTCGAAATCCATCGCTTCAACATGCCGGCCGGAACCATCACGGCCGCGTCGCAAGCCTCAGCGGCAGTGGGCGACGCCGTCATCACTGGTCCCATTGATGTGGTCATCAATCTCCTGCCCGGCACCAACATCCTCGCCGCCGAGGTTCACCAGAGCGGTGCCGCCAGTTCGGACGTTGTTTTCGGTCTCGAAATGCTCGGCAGTGCTGCCTCCACCGTCATCCAGCCTCCGGCCGTCGTGCAAATCACCGAGCAACCCCGTGCCCGGACCAACAGTGTCGGGTCGAGCGCGTTCTTCCGGGTCACGGCGGTTGGCACCG
>JAYVNY010000141.1:0-6637 GCA_043758205.1 Akkermansia sp. | reverse complement strand
TCGCCGCGCACGTTCGACGGCGCGTCGGGCTTCGGGTCCCAAATATCAATGTGGCTCGGCCCGCCTTGCAAAAAGACGAAGATGACGGACTTGGCCTTGCCCCAACCGGGCTTGCCCTTCGGCGCGGGCGTCTCGGCCGCAGCAGCTTGCAAACGCAATATGTCCGCGAGCGAAATACCGGCCATGCCCATGCCGCCGATGCGCAAGAATTCGCGGCGGCTGAAGCCGTCGCAGGTGCTGCCGGATTTTCCTGGAATGCTGATCATAATTTATGCTCCTCCTTCGTTCGGCTGACTCTTGGGTTGTTGTTCAAACGGATCGACCAGAGACAAATTTGGAATCCACGCGAAGTCCGCCGTGTTGTGCGTCGCCAAAATCAGACCGTGGATGAGCGCCGTGGCCGCAATCAAGGCGTCGCCCAATCCCATTTTTCGCAGTTGCCGCAATCGCACCGCCTCTTTCAGCACCGGATCGGTCAGCTCAAGCATCGGCGCCTTGGCAAAGAACCGTTCCAACGACTCTTTGTCTTCCACCGCCAGCCTGTGATAACCGAGCGCCTCGACATAGCTCACCGCCGAAACAAACGGCGTCTCCCGACGAAACCACGCTTCAAGAAACGCGTTTTCCGGAAGCGCGGCGTAAATCACCAGATTGCTGTCCGCGATGATCATTCGCGACCGGGCTGGGGTTTGTCCTCGCGCAGCTCACGCTGCCAGGCCACGGGGTCGGGGATGGACTTGATGCCGCCCCGGCTGGCGATTTCGCGCAAGGCCGCCGCCATCCCGGCCCCACGCTCGCGGCGTTCGCTCTCGCTCATTCCTGAAGGCTCCAACACCGTCACCAGCACCTCGGCGGGCTTGCCGCCGACGAGCACCTTGGGCCGCTCGCCTTTCCATTCCAAATGGTCGTCGGTGAGAATTGCTTTGTATTCAGTCTGCATGGTTCAAGGGTAGTTCAACTCCGGCGCAATAGTCAGGTCAGTTGTTGTGCGGCAGGCGGGCGGTTGCGCCGGCTTCCGGCGGTTCACGACGAACAAAACGATGCCGACGATGAGCAGCGACAAAACAATCATGCCGCCCATCACCACTGCGATGAGCAGCAGTTCCCAGCGTCCGATGAATGCGGCGAGTGTGGTCATGTCAGTTCTTTCTAGGCGCCCCAATCGACATAAGGAGTAGGAAAAGCAGGATAACCGAATAGCCAATCATGAACGCGACACGATATTTTCCAGTCCGTTTGCCAATGAAACCTGCAAACACACCGGCCGCTGCCAATGGGAATAAAAGCCCTGTGAAACCAAAACCACCATGAGCGAGACCTAGACGGTTCAAAAGAATCGAGACAAAGACGGCCAGAACTGAAACGCCAATCATGAATCCGATGTATGCGGCACGCGGAGGCCATTCTTTTTCAAGCGGTAAGAGAACGGTCCGCAATTCACAATGAGGGCAAATTATTTGTTCATTTAGACCATGCGCTGGAAATTCAATCTTGCTGCCGCATTGTTGGCACTCACATTTGAGATATTCATCACCGCCGATGAGGGGTGGTTGTTCAGTGTTCGAATTCATCGGTTAAACACAAACGACGAGCTGTTGATCAGCGCCCAGGTCAAATCTTGCGCCAGTTCGGAGCGCGAGGCGGCGCCGGCGAAATCAATCGCGGCCATTTCCTTCTCGGTCGGGAAACGGTTCAGACACGAGAGATAAATTTCCTCAATCAGTTTTTTGTCGTCCTTCTCGGACTCGACGAGTTTGGCGATGCGGCTCGTGGGCGAGGCGACGGCATCGCCGAGCGTCCGTCCGTTGATGAGGTTGAGCGCGTGCGAAAGCGTGAGGTTGCTGCTGCGCTCGCATTCGCAGGCAGACTGCCGCTTGGGCCGGCCAAAGAGCGCGAGGAAATCATTCCCTTGCACGGTGCCGTCAGGAATTTCCACAGGCCGCATCCCCACCGGCATGTCCTTGAACTGCGGACGCTCACCCGTCGCCACCGCCACGGCGTCGAGCATCTGCTCCGCGCTCAGGCGGCGCGGGTTGGCGTGCGAGAAATTGACCGTGTCGTCCTCGTTCCATTTGTTTGGGATGATGGAAAGCTGATACGTGCGCGACTGGCAGATGACACGCATGAGCGCGCGCGTGTCGAAGTTGCTCTTGATGAACTCCGCCGTGAGAGCATCGAGCAGCGCGGGATTGCTCGGCGGATTGCCGCCGCGGATGTCGTCCACGGGATCGATGATGCCCTTGCCGAAGAAGTAGCTCCAAGTGCGGTTCGCCATGGACTTGGCGAAGAGCGGATTCTCCTTCGACGTGAGCCAGTCCACGAACGGATCGCGGCGATCCTCGTCCGCCTTCATCGCGCGCTCCTCGCCGAACGGAACCTTGGGCACAACCACGAGGTCGGTCTTGAGATGCTTCACCTCGCCGCCGTTGAAGCTGCGATAAACAATCTCCTCACCGGGCAGCGTGCCCTTCTTGAACGCCACGCGGGCGAAGTGCGCGCCGAACTCGTAATACTGGTTCTGCGTCCATTTCTCGAACGGATGGTCGTGGCACTTGTTGCAGTTGAAGCGCACGCCGAGAAACGTCTGGCTCACGTCCTCGGTGATCTTGCCCGGCTCCTTGAGCACGCGCAGATAATTCACGGCGGGATTCTGGTAGGCGCTGCCTTCCGCGAGCAGCACGGCGCGCACGAATTGGTCATAAGGCATGTTCTCCGCGATGCGCTTGGCAATCCATTCGCGATAGACCCACACGCCCTTCTGGCCGAGTTGCTCGCTGTTGCACTGGAGCAGGTCGGCCCACTTGTTCGCCCAAGCCTTCACGTAATCGGGGCTGCCGATCAATTCATTGATCAGCTTGTCACGCTTCTCCCGCGTCGGCGTGGTGTCGAGCAGGAAAGCGCGCACTCGCTCCGCTTTGGGCGGCAGGCCGGTAAGGTCGAGCGACACCCGGCGGATGAACTCGGCATCCGTGCAAAGCTCGCTGGGCAACGCCTTCATGCGCCGCAACTTCGCGTTGACCAGCGGGTCAATGAAGTTGTTCTCCGCCACGTCCTTCCACTGATAGCCGCTACGGTCGCCCATGATGGTCAGCAAGCGCGTGCCGTAGATGCCTTCGTAGCGAACGAGCACGGCCGCCTCGCCGCGACGCAAACCTTTGACCAAGCCATTCGCGTCCGCCTTTGCGACCTCGGGGTTGCTCACGCTGAAGTGCGCATCGCGCGTGACATCGCGCGTGGTGCCGTCGGGATATTTCGCGATGACGAGCAACTGCTGCTCGCGCCCCGGCAGATCCATCTCCACGTCGCCAGGCAAAATCTCGATGCCCGTCGCGCGCGCCGCCTTGGCTTCCTCGCCCTTCGTGCCCTGGGCAATCCAGTCGCGGAGCAATTGATGTTCGCGCGAGCCGGGCTTGAGCGCCTGGCGTCCCTCGTGCGGCACTTCGGCGAGCGGCTTTTGGAGCATCAGGCTCTCATCCACTTTCACGCGGTTGAAGCGCCGGCCCGAAATGTCATTGACCAGCGCGTGGTAATCGAAATCCGGATCGTAGCCGCGCAAGGAAAGTTTGAACCCGTTCTTGCCCTTCGCCGAACCGTGGCACGTCCCGGCGTTGCAACCCAGCTTGGCCAGCACCGGCTGGATGTCCCGGACGAAACGCACATCCGTTGCTTCAGCGCTCGCGACGGTCACGGGCAGCTTCAACTTCTGCCCCGCCGCGCTGACCAGCACTCCGGCGGTGCCTTTGGCCTTGGCGCGCACCCAGCCTTCATTGATCTCCACCGTGGAGGAGTCGGTTTTGAAGGACGCGAGGGACGAAAGATCAATCAGACTGCCGTCCGCAGTTTTGCCCAGCACCAGCACGCGGCGTTCGTCACGGGCGTCGGTGAGCGTGAGTTCCGGCGGGCGCAATTCCAGCGAGCGGATGGCGGGCAGCGGCGGTGCGGCGACGGCGGGTTGGGAATTCTTCGAGTCCGCGCCGAGAACGACGAGCGGCGCGAGCAGCCACAGCCAGAATTTTGCGTGTCGCATCATGCGAGTAAAACTGACGCCAGCGCAGCCCCGAGCCTTGAAAGTATTTTGGCTGGCGATGAGGAAACGCTAGCGAGGCCGTGGAGCAGCGGCAAGGGATTTGCCCGGGCATGAATCAGGAACGGAAAATCCGGCCGGGCTTCGGCAACGCGAAGACGCTGATCAGAACACCGCGTTCCTTGATGTCCGGAAGGGCCGGGTGGACACCTTCCAGCCGCGGTGCGGAAAAAACTACGGCATGGCCTCGGGCAACTTCAGCAGTTCTTCCTGAGTGTGAGGATCGGTGCGGCCCTTGAGTTCAGCGCGGATTTTCGCCACCTGCTCGGGAGTGACCAAGGAAGCCTTGTTGCCCCAGGAATTACGCACGTAGGTCAGCACGTCGGCCACTTGCTGGTTCGACATGTCCGCGCCAATGGCCAGCATGGCCGCGTTCATTTCCTTGCCCGCGGCCTTGAAGGGGCCGGTGAGTCCGGTCAGTGGAATGCGAATGAGCCGGTTGACGCCTTCCGCATTCACCCATTCGGAACCGGCGAGGGGCAGAGCGAGCGTGGGATTGCCCTGGCCGTTCTCCTGATGGCAGCCCACGCACATCGCAAAAACTTGTCGGCCCCGCGCAAACGCGCTGGCCGTTTCATCTTTGGGGATGAAGGAGGCGAGCTGGTTCGTCGAGTGGTACGGCGCATAGACCAGCGAGTTGAACTGGCTGCCCTGCGCGTCCACGTAGGTAAAGGCCCACCACGTCAGCACGCCGAGCAGGCCGAGAATCCACATCGAGAGAAACGTCGCGCCGGACCGGACGGACGGCTCGTTCTCTTCCATAGAATGTTGTGGCACTTCCTTCATGGCTGGGGCGCGGGTGAGGCCGGTGCTTCAAACAGCGAAGCGCTGGCGCGCAGGCTTTGCAAGTAGGCGACGAGTTGGAGCGCCTCGGGTTTCGGCACGACTTCGTGACCGGCGGGCGGCGCGAACTTCGCGGGCAATGCCAGCGCGTCCGGCGAGGGTTTCCGGCCCACGAGTCTGGTCTCAAAGAGAAAACGGTGCGCGGGCATCAGAGACTTGTCCAGCGTGGTGCGCGAGTCGTAGAGATGCTGGAGAATCAGTGCGGCGGACGGCGCGCGCTGGCCGTAGTTCGATAAGTCGGGGCCGAGACGGGAATGACCGATTTGCACCGGGTTGTCGTAGAGATAATCCGCCGCCACAGTGAGGCGCGAACCCCAGCCGCGCGCCATGTCCACGCCGAGAGGAGTGAATACGGTCTGCGCCGTCGCGCCGATTTTCTTCAAACGTGCCTGCGCGTCTTCCGCCGTGGCTTGCGGGACGTTGGTGAGAATGGACTGGGGCGTCTTCTCGGTCGCGGAGGCCGCGACGGCTCCGACATTGACGCCCGGCGCGATCTTGGCGAGCGCGCGCAGGAGAATTTCGGTGTTCGTGCCGGGCACAGTCAGGACGACATCGAACGTGTAGCCATCTTGGCGCACCTGCTGGCCGTGGCATTGCACGCAGCCGTTGGCGACATAAACCAGGTGGCCTTGTTCCGCGAATCCGGCGCGGGGCTTGGGATAAGCGCCTTCGGTCAGGGCGGCATTTTGCTGAGTGCCGATCTGAACTTGCGGCGCGAAGATGAGTCCCCACCACGACATCACGAAGGTGACGAGGACGCCGAGGAAAATCAGCGGGCCGTGGTTCATCGCGCGGCTCCTGCGGGTTTGAGTTTCACGGAGTTGGATTCAGGGCAGCAGGACGAACAGCACGCGCGGGCGGCAGCACGCACGAGGAGCACCACGCGAGCGAGCAAAAGAAGGTTGCCAACCACCAACACGAGCAGGCCGACGGTGCTGAGGCGGATGAACATCTTGGTCTTGTTCATCACTTCGAGGTACGGCACCGAGCCGTCAATCAACCGCTTCTGCTGAAGCACGCCGCCGATGATGAAGGCGGTCGCGAAAATCAAAATGCCGAACGTCGCGGCCATGCCGTGGGCGCAGACGAACTTGTTGTTCTCCTGACCGGTCAGCAGCGGCGCAATGTATTGGATTGCGCCGAACAGCGCGAGGCCGATGAAGCCGTAGAGGAACAGTTGCTCGACGCCTTCACCGAAGAGCGTGAGGCGCAACTGGGGAACGAAGACGTTGAAGACTGCGAACACGCCGCAGAGCGCGAAGGCGATGAGCGAAAATTTGAAGTAGCTGAGCGACCCGGATTTCGCGGGCGTCCCCTGCCCCATCGTGATCCAGAGGTTCGCCACGGTGGCGAGCATCGGCACGAGCAGCACCACGCTGGCGGCGGCACCCACGCTGATCATCCAGGCCGGCAGAGGCAGGCCGCGATAGAATCCCGCCCAACCGCCAAACGCGGCCAGCGTCCAGAAGGCGATGAGTGCGAGCGCGCGGTTGAAGAGCGAAGCCTGGGAAATTTTCGGGATGAAGTAGAGCAGCACGGCGAGACCGAGCGACGTGAACCAGAGCGTGAACAGGCCGTTCGTGAACCAGCCATTGACGGCAAGCTGCATCACGCCGCGCACCGGGAAATAAACGAGCAGCGCGCGCGCAGTGGTGTAGAGCCACGGAAACCAGAAGAGCGCGGCGAGGATATACCATTGCGACGGATACG
>JAYVNY010000140.1:0-9255 GCA_043758205.1 Akkermansia sp. | reverse complement strand
TTGTTCGTGGCGATCAGTTGCTCCTCATTTTTCGGCAGCACCGATTCGCCGCCGCGCGCGGCCCACTCCCACTCGGCTTCGGTCGGCAGGCGCTTGCCGGCCCACTGGCAGTAAGCGATGGCATCGTCCCACGCGACGTGAACCACGGGATGCTTCTCGCGACCGCGGATGCTGGAGCCTGGGCCTTCGGGATGACGCCAGTTCGCGCCGGGCGTCCATTTCCACCAGATGAAATGATTCTCCAACGACACAGCTTCGCGCGGCGGATTGAAGCAGACCGAGCCGGGGACGAGCATTTCGGGCGGTGCGCCGGGAAACTCCTTCGCGTCCGGCTGGCGCTCGGCGACGGTCACATACTTCGTAGCGCCCACGAATTTCTCGAACTGCTCGTTCGTGACCTCCGTGGCGTCCATCCAGAAACCATCCACGGAAACTTGCTGCACGGGTTGCTCGTCGGGCTGTCCGTCCATCGCGCCCATGGGAAATTTGCCGGCAGGAATCCACATCATCCCGTTCGTCCAGCCCAGGTCGCCGTTCGTGAGGTTCGTGCGCATCGCGAGGGGCAGCACCGGATCAGGAGCGCCGAGCAATGCTGGACGGCGGCGCGGTCGCGCGTCGCGCGCCATCCAGAAGACGGTGCCCAGCACCACGACCACGAGCATCCCCGCCACTGCGGCGGGGAAGACCCACTTCGGCAAGTGGTGCGGATTTTTTTCGTCAGTCATGCGAGGCGAAGGCTAACCAAAAATCCCCATGAGGCGAGCGTTGTTGCGAACGCCTCGCTGTCGTAGGGCAGCCGTTCCGGCTGTCCCACTATGCACTTTCCGGCGTCTCCAACTCCTCCAGCTTCACCGCCGCCGCTTCCCATTCCGACGTCTTCGCCGCGAGGTCATCCACCACTTCCATCAGCTCGCGGTTGATTTGCTGGGCGCGTCCACCGGCGTAGCTCTCGGGCTTCTCCAACTCGGCGGCGAGTTCAGTCTGCTTCAATTCGAGGGCTTGAATTTGCTTCTCCAAACTCTTCACGAGCTGATGCTGCGCGCGCTGCTCACCGCTCCGGGCCTGGCGTTGCGCGGCCTCGCGCCGCTTCTGTTCCTTGCGATCAATGGCCGGGACCTGGGGTTTGGCCTGGGGCTTCGGGGCCTGCGGTGCACCGCTGCCCGCCGTGAGACCGGCGCGTTCGGAGATCGGTTTGGTCTTCTCCAAATAGTAATCGTAGCCGCCGGGGTAACGGTGGATGCGGCCGTGCTTCACATGGATGACCTGGTTGGCAATGGCGCGGATGAAATACACGTCGTGGCTGATGAAGACGACGGTGCCTTGGAATTGCTGGAGCGCGCCGACAAGCGCATCAATGCTGGCCATGTCCAAGTGTGTGGTCGGCTCGTCCATGAGCAGGAAGTTCGGCGGATCCAGCAGCAGCTTCACGAGCGCGAGCCGGCTTTTCTCACCACCGCTCAGCACGGAAACTTTCTTGAACACATCGTCGCCACGGAAAAGAAAACTGCCGAGCAGGGTGCGGACGCCCTGTTCCGTGATGCGCTGCGGCGTGTCCAGCGCCTCGTCGAGCACCGAGCGATGGGGCTGGAGCATCTCCACGCGATACTGCGAATAGTAGCCCGTCTTGGCGTTGTGCCCGAGCGTGCGCGTGCCGGCAGTGGGCGCGAGATTGCCGGCGAGAATTTTCAGCAGGGTTGATTTACCCGCGCCATTCGGGCCGACGAGCACGGTGCGTTCGTCGCGTTCGATCTCCAGATCAATGCCGGTGTATACGACGTGATTGCCATAGGCGTGGTGAATGTCTTCGAGCTTGATGACCTTCTGCCCGCTGCGCTGCGGTTGTGGGAAGGAGAAGCTGACGTGCTTGTTCTCCGACTCGGGCGCTTCGATTTTCTCCATCCGCTCGATCTGCTTGAGCTTGGACTGCGCTTGCGACGCCTTGCTGGCCTTGGCGCGGAAGCGGTCGGCGAATTCCTGGAGGCGCTGGATATCCTTCTGCTGATTCTTATACGCCGCCAGGTGCTGCGCTTCCGCCGCCGCCTTCTGCACCAGGAACTCGTCGTAGTTCGCGCGGTAGCGGAAGACTTTCGAAAGGCGAATCTCGAAGATGCTCGTCACGAGCTGATTCAAAAATTCGCGGTCGTGGGAAATCATCAGAATCGCGCCGGGGTAGGCCTTCAAATATTCCTGAAACCAAAGCAGCGCCTCGAGGTCGAGATGGTTCGTCGGTTCGTCGAGCATCAGGAGGTCCGGCTCCTGCACGAGCAGGCGCGCGAGATGCGCGCGCATGACCCAGCCGCCGGACATTTCGCGCGCGGGACGGTTGAAGTCGGATTCACGAAAGCTCAGGCCGTGGAGAATTTTCTTCGCCGCCGCTTCCAGCTTGTAGCCACCGAGTTCATCGAAGCGCGCCTGCATGGCGTGGATGTCCTCGTGCGCGTGCTCGTCGTGCTGGCCCGCCGCCTCTTTCTCCAATACGCGGCGAATCCTGGTGATCTCCGGCGAGACGGCGGTGGCGAGTTCCAGCACCGTTTCATCCGAGATGGGCGCGCTCTCCTGCGGCAGGAACCCGAGCGTGATGCCGCGTTCCATGTTGATCATCCCGTCGTCCGGCTCGTCCGTCTTGAGCAGCAGGGAAAAGAGCGTGGTCTTGCCCGCGCCATTCGGCCCGACCAGGCCGATGCGATCCTCGCGATTCACCTGGAACGACACGTCCTCGAACAACGTGCGTCCGCCAAAACTCTTGCTGATGCTGGAAACAGTAAGCATGAAGCGCGGAGTGTGCGTGGTGGGCGCGTGGGGTGCAAGCGAAGGGAAGAACCGTTGGAGCACTAACACCCGCTCGGCGTGCGGTGAGAACGCTGACCTTTGCACCGGTCGGTGCGCGCGCTTTCATCAGCCCACTGCGCGTTGGACTTCTGCTCTTCCTCCCGCCAGAATTCCTGCGCCCAATGACCACGGCCAACAAAGTCACCATCTGCCGCATCCTGCTCGTCCCGTTTTTCATCATCGCGGTCATTTATTACGTGAAGACCGGCGTGGAGTTTTATCGCTGGCTGGCGATTGGCTGCTTTGCGGTCGCGGCCATCAGCGACGGCATCGATGGCTTCATCGCGCGTCATTACAATCAGTGGAGCGAACTCGGCACTCTCCTCGATCCGCTCGCGGACAAACTTCTGCTCGTCTCCGGCATCGTGCTGCTCTCGCTGCGGAACGAGCCGCATCTCGCGGGCATCCCGGTGTGGCTGACGGTGACGGTCTTGAGCCGCGACATGCTGCTGCTGCTCGGCTTTGCGCTGATTCATTTCGTGGCGGGCAAGCTCAAGATTAAGCCGCACTTCATCGGCAAGGCAGCGACCGTGTTGCAAATGGCGGCGGTGCTGTGGACGCTGTTCAAGTTCGATGCGCGCTGGCAGTACGGGATTTGCATCGGCGCGGCGGTGCTCACGGGCCTGTCGGGACTGCTCTACACATTTGACGGGATGCGCTTGCTGGCGAAACATCCGTCGAGTTCGCCGAAATCCGACCAGCGTGAATCGCCATAGGAAGCGGTTCCCGCCTTCCCGCCGCAGCACCACTCTGCCCTCCATCCGGCCGTTCTGTGGCTGGCTTTTTTTCTCCTTATTTGCGGTTGACCATTCTCCCCAACCGGAGCTTCATCCATTTGGAAACTCAACCCAGTCAAACCTTATGAAACTCATCAAACACCTTCCTCTCCTGCTGCTCCTCGCCAGCGTCTTTTCCGTCGCGCCCGCGCGCGCGGATCTGGTCATCCACCGCACGAAGCAAACGGCGCGTTACATCGGTTCGTCCGTGGAACTGCCCCTCCGCGGCCGGGGCTTCCTCCTGCTCGACGTCGATACGCGGCAGGGTTACTCGATTGTGACGGCCACCGTGCAGGGTCATAAAATCTTCAACATCACGACGCTCGCGAACACCCGTTCGTACGTGCTGAGCGGCGCGCGAGGGCGCACCTACACCGCCTTTGTCGCGAGCGGCCCGACTAACACGCCGACCGCCTTCCAGGACCGGAGCCAGTACTCCATCGGTCTCAACGCCGAACTGGCGATCACTCCCGCGCGGCTCTTCACCTTTCCGCGTGTCATCCAAGGCACGGTCGGCACGGTGTCAATCGCGTCGGGTTCAGTTGAACCCTTCCTGCTCGAGGCCAAGGTCTCCGCGACCTATTCCCAGAGCGACACGCGCGCCGCGAACGACGCCGGGGAAACATTGGAACAGGCCCACAACCGCATCCGGGACCTGCTGATCGCCCAAGGCTACCAGGAATTTTCACCGTAGAGCCGAAGGTGAGGCGGCTGGCTAGGCGGTGTTCGCGATGCGACCTGGCCGGGCCACTCCCCGTTTGTCTTTCGTGCGCCGGTCGTGTACCCCGTTCCGCACAACGATGCGCCACACCGCCGCCCAAATCGTCCATCGCCTGCGACACGCCGGGTTCGAAGCCTTCTGGGCCGGCGGCTGCGTGCGCGACGCGCTCCTCGGGCGCGAGCCGCACGACTACGACGTGGCCACCAACGCCACGCCCGATCAAATCGAGGCGCTCTTTCCGCACACCGTTCCCGTGGGCAAACAGTTTGGCGTCATCATCGTTCTGGAGGGCGGGCACCAGTTTCAGGTCGCGACGTTTCGCGCGGAGAGTGATTACCGCGACGGGCGCCGGCCGGAGATGGTGCGCTTCAGCCATGCGCGCGAGGACGCCATCCGCCGTGATTTCACGGTCAATGCGCTGTTCTACGATCCCATCACCGAGCAGGTGCATGACTGGGTGGGCGGCGAAAACGATTTGTGCGCCCGGCTCATCCGCACCGTCGGCTCGCCGCAGGAACGCTTCGCGGAAGATCACTTGCGTCTGCTGCGCGCGATCCGTTTCGCCGCGCAACTTGGCTTCGACATCGAGGCGCAGACGATGGCCGCGGTGCAGGCGCACGCGGAGAAAATCAAACTCGTGAGCGCGGAGCGGATTCGCGACGAACTGAACAAGCTCTTCGCGCCCCCGCATGCCGCGCGCGGGCTGACCTTGTTGCACCAAAGCGGATTGATGCCGCATGTCCTGCCCGAACTGGTGCCCACGCTGACGTGCGATCAATCACCGGACTTTCATCCCGAAGGCACGGTGTTCAATCACATTCGCTTGATGCTGAAAAATCTGCCTGCGGAGCACCGGACAGCCACGTCCGGTGAAGCTGCGGGCGGTGAAGGAAACTGCGGACAAGGCTGTCCGCAGCTCCTCCAGTCGCTCGCGTGGTGCGCGCTGCTGCATGACATCGCCAAGCCCGTGACGGCGTCGCGCGGGGAGGACGGCTCCATTCATTTCTACACCCACGAAAAAATCGGCGCGGACATGGCGGAGGATATTTTGCAGCGCCTGAAATTTCCGCGCCGTCAGACGGATGAGATCGTGGCGGCGGTGCGGCATCACATGCAGTTCAAGGACGCGCCGAAGATGCGGAAGAACACGCTGCGCCGGATGCTGCTGCGGGAAAATTTCGCGCTCGAACTGGCGCTGCACCGGCTGGACTGCCTCGGCTCGCACCGCCAGCTCGACATTTATGATTTCATGGTCGAGCAGCAGGCGGAGTTGGAGGAACGTCCGCACTTGCTGCCGCCGCTGCTCAACGGCGCGGACGTGATGGCACTGGGCGCGAAGCCCGGTCCCGCGCTGGGCGTGTTGCTGCATGAGCTGCGCGACCATCAGCTCGCGGAGGAATTAAAAACGCCGGACGAGGCCCGCGCGTGGGTGCGGGAGAAGCTGCGCCCCCGTTGATAATTTGGTCATGGTCGGCGCGAGCGCCTCCACGGCCACCATGTCGGTGACGGCATCCGCTCCGTCAATCACCGTGAGCGACACGCGGTAAGCACCGCCGTTGGCGTGGCCCGGGCGACGCTCAATAAACGATCACAAAACCGCCGTCCGGTTTCGCGAACGCCGTGGGCAGGCCCCACACTGGAACCCCCGGCGCGCGGTTCTTCTCGCCGGTCGCGTTTCCTTCTTTATCGAAGACCTGCCAGGCCACGGAGCCGCCTTTCGCCCAGCCGGTGCCTTCCGTCCAGACGAGGAGTGTTTCACCGCTGGCATTGGCGACCGCCACGGGATGTTTGCGTTTGAGTCCGGCCAGTGGCGACACGGGGCGGGACACTTGCATCGTTTTCGGATCAACGGTGGAGAAGAAAACATTGTCGCCCGTTTCCCACGCGGCGATCGCGCCGGACTTTCCTTGCGACAAGGTCGCGCTGCTCATCGGGCAGGTCATCGCCTTCCACGGATGCATGTAGGCGACTTCGAAATCAGCGCCGGGTTGGCGCGACACCAACAGCGTCTCGCCGCGCTCCATCATGTCCGTTGCCGCACGATAGAGAATGTAAACGGCACCCTGGCTGTCCGCGAAGGCACGCATCCCGCAGCAAGCGCACGCACCTGTCTTCTTCGCGACGGCGGGCTTCTCACGCTGAAACGTTTTGCCCTCGTCAGAGGATCGCGCCACGAACACGGCCCGACCAGCTTCCTTGTCTTTATTGTCCGGGGTGCTTCCGTGCCACGTCACATACACATTGCCCTGCGAGTCGGCGGCCACGGAACTGCCACCGTCGAGGCCCGCCGCATAGGTGATGAGGTTGCGGTCCGGTTCAAACCCCGTCCCGGCATCGTTGAGCCGCGTGTAGAGCAACGGCGTTACGTCCTTGCCGCCGATGTTCACTTTGGTTGCGCCTTTGCCCATTCCATCCCAGGCCACATGCACGCGCCCGTTTTTGCCGACGGCCAATTGCGCCCCGCGAATCGATCCCGCGGCGATGGCGCTGCCCGGCCGGCTGTTCACGGGCATGGGTTTCGAGAACGTGTTTTCTCCCGGTTGCTGGCGCGCGTAGAAAATGTCGCCGCCCCCGGCGTCGCCTTTGTAGAAAATCAAATGAACCACGCCCTGGCTGTCCACCGCCGCCTGCGGCTGGATGCCGCCATCAGGAGTGCGGACGAGCGTGACGCGTGATGATTCAGCCGCGCTGACCCCGGATCCAAGCAGGCAGAGCAGGAGGGCGAGCGTGCCTCGCGTGCGGGCGGTGTGTGAAATAGTCGAGTGTCTTGTTTTCATTGTGGTGTCTCGTGCTCGATTGGTTGCGGGATTCATTGGGTGTGGTGATGGTCGTTAGTGCTGCGTTTGGCAACATTAAAACCAACTGCCCGCCAGCGTGGCCTTGTGGGCGATGCCAGCGGCCAGGTGGAATCAATCGGCGAACGATCACTTCTTGGCTTTCTCCGCTTCCTCAATCTTCTTAAGATACTTGGCCGGTTCCTTGTTGAAGTCCTTCAGGCAGGATTTGCAGCAGAGCTTGATGGTCTGGCCTTCGTGGACGAACTCGTAGGGCTGCATCTCGCTGCCCTCGAATTTCTCGCCGGACACGACGCAGGTCTTGAGCGGGTAGGGCTTGGCCTTCTTGTCCGCAGGTTTGTCGGCGGCGAACGCACTCAGGATTCCGGCCGCGAGGCCGGTGAGCAGAACGGCGGTGAGGATTTGTTTCGTGAACTTCATACGGTGTCTTTCGTGTTGTTGTTGGTTGCTTCCGTGACGGCGGGCGCTGTGGCGGAACTCGCCGGGAGTTCGCGTGCCCGCAGCCAGAGGAAAATGACGGGAGTGACGATGAGGATGTGGATGAGGCTGGAAATCATCCCGCCGATGACCGGCGTGGCCAGTGGCTTCATCACTTCTGAACCCTGGCGGTGACTCCACATGATCGGGAGGAGGCTCGCCACGATGGTCGCGACGGTCATCACTTTCGGACGGAGGCGCAGGCGTGCGCCGTCCTTCACGGCTTGCACGAGGTCGTCGTAGTTGAAGGCGCTGCCGCGTTCGGCCATGCGTTTCTTCACCATCTCTTCGAGATAGACCACCATGACGACGCCGGTTTGCACCGCTGTTCCGAAGAGCGCGATGTAGCCGACCCACACCGCGCCGTTGAAATTGTAGCCGAGCAGTTTTTGCAGGAAGACGCCGCCGCTCAGGGCGAACGGCACGGCGAGCATGACGTGCGCGGCTTCGAGTGCGCTGTGATAAACGAGGAACAGCAGCACGAAAATGATCAGCAACACGGCGGGGAAGACGAGTTGCATGGTCTTCACGAAGCGGCGCTGGTTCTCGTACTCGCCAGTCATCTGGTAGGTCATGTTGCCCCACTCCATTTTCTTGAGCGCCTGTTCGACCTCGTTGACGAAGCCGCCGAGGTCGCGGTCTTGCACGTTCGATTGCACGTAAGCGCGGAGGCGTCCGTTCTCGCTGGCGATTTCGTTCGCGCCAACTTCGCGAGTAATTTTCGCGACCATCGCGAGCGGGATGTAGGTGAGCGGTTGGCTAGCGCTCATGGTGGAAGCAGGAGATTTCATCGCGCCACTTGCGGGACTCGCCGGCGAGACGCCGGCGCTCCCAGAGGCGATGAGGATGCGGCCAATCTTCTCGATGTCGTCGCGCTCGCCGCGTTCGAGGCGCACTTGAATGGGGAAGCGTTCGCGGCCTTCGATGGTCACGCTGACGTTCTTGCCGCCGACCGCGACTTCCACAGCGTCAAGCACATCGCGGGCGTTGAGGTTGTAACGGGCGAGCGCCTTCCTATCCACCTTCACGTTGAGGTAAGGCTTGCCCTGCACGCGCGACGGCGAGACGCCCGCCGCGCCGGGGATTTGCTTCACGACCTTCTCGACCTCGTAGGCCTTCTCCTGAATCGCGCTCAAGTTGTCGCCATAGATTTTCACGCCCACCTGCGCCCGGATGCCGGTGTAGAGCATGAGAATTCGGTTCTCGATGGGCTGCAAAAACGCGGGCACGTAACCGGGCACGAGCTTCATCTTCTCGGTCAGCTCGGCCTTCAACTTCTCGACGGTCATCCCTTCACGCCACTGCGGGTTGCGGACGACGCGCGGAACCTTGATGAAGCCGAGCACGGTGCGGTTGGTGGGAATCCACTCCGGCTTGAGCGTGATGGTCGTCTCCAACATCTCGGTGGGCGCGGGGTCGGTGGGCGTCTCGAAGCGGCCCAGCTTGCCCGCGACGGTTTCGATTTCCGGCACGCTGGCCAGCACCGTGTCCTGCCACGACATGACGCGCTGGATTTCCTTGAGGCCGGTCTTGGGATGCAGCACCGGCATGTAGAGCAGGCTGCCTTCGTTGAGCGGCGGCATGAATTCCTTGCCGAACCCTTGCACGAGGTCGGCCGTGCGATCCCATTTGCGGTCGCGCAAGTCTTTGACCCACG
>JAYVNY010000139.1:0-3960 GCA_043758205.1 Akkermansia sp. | reverse complement strand
CCATGGAACTGGGCGACCTCGGCCCGCACGAACGTGAAGTCGAGGACCTGGGCCACACGGCGCAGCGGATGGTCGGGGCCCAGGCGGTGCTCGAGATGGTTCCGGTAACTGAACAGCGCCTCCTGCGGTTGGTGAAGGCCCATCCTACGGAAGATCGGATCCCGACCGATCCCATTCTGTTCAAACTATTTTTGGGCAAGTGATTTGGGCAACAGGTCCTTCGGATGCACCCATGCACCCCGCGGAACCGAACCGCGTCTTTACACCGCGAAACACGCTGCCTAGAGTCGGACACATGGCTACTGAATTTGATGCTTCCGAGTTCGTGGATCGCGAATTTGAGTCCGCCCAGCGGGCGTCGTTTCGCGGCGCGAGTTCCACGACTTCCGCCACCGCCCAGGTGCTGGACGGCGGCCGCGCCCCGACGCGTGAGGAAGTGGACAACAAGGTCGGCGATTTGCAGAGCAAGCTCGCCGAACTGAAGCGCGCGCAGACGGAACTGGAACGCGAACGCGGCGCGCTCGAAGAAACCCGCCGCCGCCAGAGCGAGTTCACCACGGGCCGCGAGGAAGTGCTGCACAACCTCACGCGCGGCCTCGGGCTGCTGGAGGAATCCGAGTTCGCCGCCCGCCGCGACGCGGAGCAGATGGCGCGCACGATTGGCGAACTGCGCGAGGCACTGGGCAAAGTCCAGGCCATCAACGACTCCGCATGGACGAAGGATGATTTCCAGCTCGAACTCACCCGCGCCAACACCGCCATCGAAAGCGCGCGCATGGAATGGAACGGCGCGCGCCTCAAATGGCCCGTGCTCTCCGGCGAAAAATTCCAACAGGCCGTCGCGAAAGATCAGGCCGCTCCGACCGTGCCGCTCGCGGAAAAAAGTTTTCTCGAACTCTGCCGCCTCGGCCTCGCGCTCACCTGGCCGCTCGCGCTCGGCGCGCTGGTCATCATCGTGGTGCTGCTCCTGCGGCGCTGAGTTCGCGTCATGGGCCTCTTCCAGAAAAAGCACGATCCCATTTCGGACAAGGCGCGCGCCCTGACCGCGCAAATCCAGGCGCTGGAATCGCAGATCAAAAATCTGTCCAACGAGGCCGCGAACCCGCAGCCGAAATTCCGTTCCTCGACCGCGCCCGGCGGACTGGCCACGCGCCCGCCCGCGTCCGCGCCGGTTCCGGTTCCAGCTCCGCGCGAACATTTTGAGAAGATTGATCACGCGCCGCTGCAATCCTCCGCGCCGCAGCCGGGCCGCGAGCATTACAACGAACTGGGTGTGCGGAAATTTGATCTCGTGGCCGCGTGGCGGAAGTTCAAGGAAGTCTTCCAGCCGCCGCCCGCCTCGAATCCCAAGCTCGTGAACTACCTCGCCGCCGGCAGCATCCAGGGCCTGCGCCCGCTGCGCCACGAGAAGCGCGTGGCACGCAACCGTTTCATCCTCCTCGTCGTGGTCCTCGTGCTCGTGCTCTGGGGCATCCTCGCCGTCCTCTTCAAACGCTGACGTGCCGACGCGCGAACAGCCCCGGCTGGAAATCTGCATCCTCGCGGGCGGACTCAGCACGCGCATGGGCCGTGACAAATCCCGGATGAAACTCGGCGACGCGACCATGCTCGCGCGCATCCGCGCCGTGGCGAAGAACTCCTCCCTCGCATTGACTGGCTACGCGAATGCGCGCCACGGCCGGCTTCAGCCGCGCATCCGCGTCCTCCGCCGGGATGCGGTTCCGCGCTGCGGTCCGCTCGGCGGCATCGCCACCGCGCTGCGCACGGCCCGCGCACGCGGCGTGCTTTTCCTGGCGTGCGACATGCCGTTCGTCACGCCGCTGCTGCTGCGCCGACTGTTCCGCGCAAGCGCCGACGGCAAGTGTCCGACCTTCGTCACGCAGGACCAGCGCGCGGGCTTTCCCTTGCTGCTGCCGGTGGAGGCGCTGGCCGTGGTCGAGGAGCAAATCCGCGCCGGTGAATTCTCACTGCAATCCCTGGCGAAAAAATTGGACGCGCGCTTCCTCCTCCTCCCCGCCCACTGTCCCGAACTGGAAAACGTGAACACGCCGGATGATGCGGCGCGCGCCTCGCGGCTTGCTTGTTTTGCGCCGGCCTCACTAAGGTTCGGGCCGGGAACAACCGAGAAGTTCACAACAAACGAGGCAGTTCAAACTCAACGCAATCGAATCATCATGGCTCAAATTAAATTTGGCACCGACGGCTGGCGCGCGATCATCGCCGAAGATTTCACCTTCGCCAATGTGGACCGCGTGGCGCAGGCCACGGCGGAATTCTGGAAACGCAATCCCGCCGCGGGCGCGCAGAAGCATATCGTCATCGGTTACGACCGCCGCTTTCTCTCCGACCAGTTCGCCAAGCGCACCGCCGAAGTCATGCTGGGCAACGGTTTTTCCGTCACGCTCACCAGCGTGCCTACGCCCACGCCCGCCGTCTCTTTCGCGGTGAAGGCCGGGAATGCCACCGGCGGCGTGATGATCACCGCGAGCCACAATCCGCCCTCTTTCAACGGCTTCAAACTCAAGGCGTCGTTCGGCGGTTCGGCGGAACTCGCCACCTGCCAGGCCATCGAGAAACTGCTCGATGCCGCGCCCGTGCAGTCCACGCCTCTGCCCGCGAAGAAAGATGCCCGGGTGAAAATCGCGGACATTCGCGCCGACCATTTCAAAGCCATCAAGAAACTCGTGGACTTCAAACTCATCGCGAAGTCCAAGGTGCGCTTCGCCCATGACGCCCTCTTCGGCGTGGGCGCGGGCTGCTTCGAGGAATTGCTCGCCGGCACGACCTGCCGCGTGACGACGTTGAATGGAGAGCACGATTGCAACTTCGGCGGCATCAATCCCGAACCCATTCCGAAAAATTACGCGAAGACCAAAGCGTATCTGCAAAAGCATCCGCACGATCTCTGCCTCGTGACCGACGGCGACGCCGACCGCGTGGGCGGCATGGATGGACGCGGCAACGCGCTTTCGACGCATCAGTTGATCTGCCTGCTGCTCCGCCATTACTTCGTCAATCGCGGGGCGCGGGGCCGCATGATCAAGGCGCTCACCTGCACCTCCATGGTGGACAAGATGTGCGCGGCCTACGGACTGCCGCTCGTCGAAACCGGCGTGGGCTTCAAATACATCGCGACCGAAATGATCAAGGGCGACTACATCCTCGGCGCGGAGGAGAGCGGCGGCATCGGCTTCCAGAAACACATCCCCGAGCGCGACGGCATTCTCGCCGGCCTGATGCTGCTCGAAATGCTCGCCACGGAAAAAACCTCCGTGAACAAACTCATCGCGCAGCTGGAAAAAGATTTTGGCCCGCACCGCTACGCGCGCATTGACACGCATTTCCCGCTGGAGAAGCGCGCTGCGCTCATGGAGTTCTGCAAGAACAACCCGCCTGCGAAGCTGCTCAGGTCGCCGCTCAAGGACGTGAAGTCGTACGATGGCGTGAAGTTCGTCTCCCAAGACGGCTCGTGGCTCATGCTGCGCGGCTCAGGCACGGAACCCATTCTCCGCATCTACGCCGAAGCGCCGACTGACAAGGGTGCCGCGAGCCTGCTGCAAGAAGGCGTCAAAATGACCAAGCAGGTCTGACCTCGCGGAGAGAAAGTTTTTGCCGAGCGCGGCCCCGGCGGGCCGCGCTGTTCTTTTTTGCACCAGCCTGCCGGGCGATGCACCAGAAGCCGTCCATTCATAATTGGGTATCTATTGAGCCTCGTGCCTTTGGGTGACACGGCAGAAAGCGGAATGGAGCGCGGGCTTTAGCCCGCTGCACCGTGAAAAAGCCCAGCGGGCCAGCTTATTTCAAGCTTTCTGGATGGTGAACAGTGAAGCGGCCTTGAGAGCCTGTGTGAAAAACAAAACTCCCTTTGATTGGTTGGGGAGTGGGGTCCGTCAGTGCCGGCGCATGAACTTCCTATCCGGTTGGGACCGCCAGCAGGTGCTCTTTTGCCCGAGCGGATCG
>JAYVNY010000138.1:0-2337 GCA_043758205.1 Akkermansia sp. | reverse complement strand
GACACCCGCTTCTGGGTGCTGGGCGATCCCGGCACGGCCAACGCCAACCAGCGCGCCGTGCGCGACGCCTACTACAACATGGTCACCAACGGCGGAAAGCCCGCCGATGTCTGGCTCATGCTCGGCGACAACGCCTACAACACCGGCACCGACACCGAGCACCAGTCGGCGGTCTTCAACATGTATCCCGACACGTTGCGGAATAAATTTCTCTACCCGGTCATCGGCAACCACGACGCCGGTCGTCCCGGTGACGGTGGTGGTCTCGCCGCCAACACCAACATCACCTTCCCGTACCTCGACATCTGGTCCACGCCGCGCAACGGCGAGGGCGGCGGCCTGGCCTCGGGCAGCGCGAAGTATTATTCCTTCGACCACGGCAACATCCACTTCATCGGCCTCGACTCCATGACCAGCGGGCGCGAGACGAACAGCCCGATGATTCTCTGGCTCCAGGACGATCTGGCCAACACGGCTCAGGACTGGATCATCGTGTTCTTCCATCACTCGCTCTACACGAAGGGCACGCACAACTCGGACACCGAGACGGACTTGATCGCACTGCGCCAGCTCGTGAACCCCATCCTCGACGCGAACGGCGTGGACCTCGTGCTCATGGGCCACAGTCATGTGTATGAACGCTCCTACCTGCTCGACGGCCACTACGGCCTGTCCACCACACTCACCGAATCCATGAAACTCGACGGCGGCAACGGGCGCGAAGGTGGCACCAACGGCACCGGTGCTTATGTGAAGAACGAGGAGAACCGCGGCACAATCTATTCCATCGTCGGCAGCAGCGGCCAGGCGCCCGGCGGCGGCGCGCTCAACCATCCGGCGCATTTCGTCTCGCTCAGCATCCTCGGCTCGCTTGTCGTGGACGTGAGCAGCAACCGCCTCGACGCCTTCTTCCTGACCAGCACCGGCGCGACCAACGACACCTACACGCTCCGCAAACGCACCGGAAGCCGGCCGCTCAGTCCGACCAATGTCCTCGCCCACGCCATCGGCACGAACACCATTCAAGTCACCTGGACCGACGCGGCCACGAACGAGTTCGGCTATTACATTGACCGCTCGACGGATGGCACGAACTACACGCGCCTCGGCACGAACAGCGTGAACAGCACGAGCTTCCTCGACAACGGATTGCCGGCGGGCGTCACGTTTTTTTATCGCGTCATCGCCTACAACGGCGCGGGCGAATCGGGCGGGTCGGGCGCAAGTTCCTTCACCGGCAACAACGCGCCGACGCTTGCGGCCATTCCCAATGTCATCGCCGACGTGCTGCATGGCGTGTTCTTCACCGCGCTCGGCAGCGACACGGATTTGCCGGCCAACCAATTGAGCTACGCGCTCCTGCCCGGCGCTCCGACCGGCGCGACCATCCATCCAAGCAACGCCGTGTTTCGCTGGCTGCCGTCCCGCGCCGACGCGGCCACGACCAACGCCATCACCGTGCGCGTCACGGACAACGGCACGCCCCCGCTCAATGCGAGCCGCGCCTTCACTGTGGTGGTGCGGGATTATTTTGAACTGGGCCTTGGCAGCGCGGTGCTGGAGGCGGGTCAGACCGTGAACGTGCGGATCGATCTCACGGCCAGCGCGCCGCTCACGAACTTGAGTTTCACGCTGGCACTGCCCCCGGGCCGCTTCTCCTCCGTCACCCTCGACAACCTTGTGCCCGCGGTGGCGAGCGCGTCCCTGAGCTTCCTGGTCGCGAACGTCGCCACGGTGCAATTCACCGCGCTGCCCGGCCAGACCATCGGCGGCACGCAGTTGCTCGCGCGCTTAAACTTCACCGCCGTGCCCGTGCAGTCCTCCGCCTTCGTCCCGCTGCATCTGGACACCGTGACCGCGCAGCGCGCCACGTCCGGACTCGCGCCCACCGCGCTGCTGAACGATGGACGCCTCGTCATCGTGAACGGCCAGCCGCTCCTCGAAGCCGCGCTCGACAGGGGTGGCTCTCGTTCGCTCACGCTCTACGGCCAGCCCGGCACGAACTACGTGATCGAAACCACGGGCACCCCGTCGAACCCCGCCTCGTGGACGCCGCTGCTCAACCGCACGCCTGCGTCATTGCAGGAGACGATCAGCATCGGCAACAGCTCGCCGGCTATCTTCTACCGCGCCCGCCAAGCCGTCGCGCCGTGAACGTGGCCGCTCCCTGGAGTCCTGCATGATCCGTGGACTCCTTTCGCGGCCAGGAAAGGGCAGGGGGGCGAAGGCATGGATTTGTCCCGCAGATTCAGGGCGGCCACGGATTGACCATTTTATCTGAAGCTCAACTGACGCGGCCTTGAGTCGCTTCATCGCAAAAAAGTCAACGGGCTGGAC
>JAYVNY010000137.1:0-11889 GCA_043758205.1 Akkermansia sp. | reverse complement strand
CTCGTGAGAGCGCGGCTGAAGTTTGTGTGGCCGCGCTCTCACGAGACGCGGCTACGGGGACGAGCGGCGACACGCTCACACGCAGACAGCCGATGACATTCGTCTTCAACGACACCGTCAGCACATCGCCGTCCGCGACGGTGACGGGCGGGTCGAGCAGCCACACGCCCGTTTGTTTTTCCTTTGCGTGGTCGCGGTTCACTTTCCAACTGTCCTTGATGCCAAGGATTTCAAAGCCATTCGCGTAGCGCGGTTCCTTGTGGTCGGCGTCAGCGTGGTAGAACGCCAGCTTCGATTCCTTCTTTTCCCCCGCGCGTCGGAGCGTGGCTGAGAGTTGAATCGTGGCGCTGGTCGTCTTGCCGCGAAAGATTGTGTTGCTGTGCTGCCTGTGCGGAATGAGTTCGAGGCGAAGCGCGGCGAGCGAACCTGACTCCAGCCGCAGCGGAATCGGATGGGCGTCCGCCTTGCTGCCGAACAGCAGCGAGCCGTCCGCCTGCGCGATGAAGTTCGTGCTGACCGTGCTGTTCGTTTTGAACGATGTTTTCGTCGTCACGTTGGTCGCGGCGGGTTTGCTCTTCGTGGCCGCGACGAGGTTGGTGAATTTCAATTTGTTGGTCAGCACCACCACGTTCGTCACCAGCGGAAACGCGGACGGCACGAGCCAGGCGTCGGGATGATTTTGCAACATGGCTTTCGTGGAGTTCTCCCACGCGTTGCGCTGTTTCTTGTCCGCGCGCTCCGCCGCAATTTTCGCCACGGCCTGAATCTCCGCGTGCAATTTCTCAATGCGCCGTTGCAAGTAAGGACTCTCCACCACTTCCTCCGGCGGGAACGGATGGTCGTTGCTCCAGTTCTTCAAGTCGGGGTTCGGCGTGTATTTGTAATCGCTGTAAACACCCCACTGGCGCACGTCGGCGAAGAAGGACTTGAGCGAGTAAAAATCCTTCGTCGTGAACGGATCGAACTTGTGGTCGTGGCACTCGGCACAGCCCACGGTCAGGCCCATCCACGCCATGCCCACGGTGCGCGCGCGGTCTGCGCCATATTTCGCGAGATACTCCTTCGGCTGCGCGCCGCCTTCGCGCGTCATCATGTTCAGGCGGTTGAACCCCGTGGCCACGCGCTGCTCCACGGTGTTGTTCGGCAGCAAATCTCCCGCGAGTTGCTCAATGGTGAATTGATCGAACGGCTTGTTCTGGTTGAACGCGTTGATCACGTAGTCGCGATACGGAAACACGTTCACGTTCTGGTCGCCGTGATAACCCACGGTGTCGGCAAAGCGCACGATGTCGAGCCACGGAACCGCCATGCGCTCACCGAAATGCGGTGAGGCGAGCAGCCGGTCCACCTGCTTCTCGTAGGCGTCCTTCGACTTGTCTTTCACGAACGCCGCGACCTCCTCCGCCGTCGGGGGCAGCCCGGTGAGATCAAGGCTTACGCGGCGGAGCAGGGTGGGGCGGTCGGCTTCGGGCGAGGGCAGGATATTTTTTGCGACGAGTGGCGCGAGGATGAAGCCGTCGATGGGGTTGGGGAGAGTGATCAGTGAGTCAGTGATCAGTGAATCAGTCTTCGGTGCGCGGCCCGACTGATTACTGATTACTGATTTACTGGTCACTGACTTACTGACCTTCGGCACCGCCGGACGCTGCGGCGCGATGAACGACCAGTGCGGTTCATAAACCGCGCCCTCTGCGACCCACTGTTTCAAAATCTCCCGCTGCTCCCGCGTGATCTTCTTGTGCGAGTCCACGGGGGGCATCACGTCGTCCTCGTTCGTGGTGAACAGGCGTTTGACCAGTTCGCTCTCGTCGGGTTTGCCGGGCACGAAGGCCTCCTTCGCGAGCGCGTCCGCGCGGATGTCGAGGCGCAACTTGGCCTTGCGGTTGCCCTTGTCCGGGCCGTGGCAGGCGAAGCAGTTGTCGGAGAGGATGGGCCGCACGTCGCGGTTGTAACCGAGCGGCGCGGCGGCGCGCGCACCGGACGCGAGCAGCAGGATCAGGGCAAAAAAGATGTTGAGTCGCAAGCGCATTGGAATGCTCTGACGCTGCCGAGTCGCCGGGTATTTCGCAAGACTTCGGGCCATGATAGCCGTGTCGTAAGGCACACGACTCGTGATGACAAAAGTCTTCAGGCCGGCTCCGGCCGCCGTTGCCACCAGAGCATCAGTTCCAGGCCGCTGCGGTTGGAGTACGAGCGCGGCACCCAGCCTTGCTGGAGCGTGAAGTGCGGCAGAAATCTTTCCATCAGTTCCTGCTGGGTGCAGCCGTGAGGCGGGCCGTCCGGTTGGTCGCGCAGCATGTAATGGACGGCGAGAAATTGTCCGCCGGGCCGCAGCCAGCGCAGCACGGCGCGCACGTAATCATCCCGGCGCGCGGGCTGGATCGCGCAGAACAGCGTGTGCTCGAAAATCCAGTCGAACGGCGTCGCCGGTGCTGACTCCAGAAAATTGGTGAGTTGAAATTCGGCGTTCAGTCCCGCCGCCTGGGTGCGTTCACGCGCGAGTTGGATCGCGGACGGAGCCAGGTCCAGGCCGGTCGCCGTCCAACCGGCGGCGGCCCACGCCCGCACGTCATGGCCGTTGCCGCAGCCGGGGATGAGCACGCGAGCACTCGGCCGGTGCGCGGACGTCGCGAGAAAATCCACGAGTCCGGGTGACGCCTCGCCCTTGTCCCAGTGCGTGTCGCCGGTTTGGTAAAGTTGCTCCCAGTTGGTCTCGTTCGTCGCATCGTGCATGGCGAGAGGTTCGATGCTGGTGAAGTCGCAGGCGAGGCAAAGGTGGGGCATCAATCCATTTTCCTGCGCCGGATTTCTGCGCCTTCCAACTCGCGCTCGCTTGCATCCTCTGGCACGGTTGCGGCGTTCGCGTGAAGAAATCATTTTTTATCTGGTTGAGCCTGACTTGGACACTGCTGCTCGGCGGCGCGGAGCCGGGACATGATCTGTTCCGCGTTCGCACCGCGCACGACACGACGGGGCGGGTGCATCAGATTGGCCTGGCCGGCGGCACGCGCGCCGTGGTCTTCGTCTTCCTTGGGCCGGAGTGTCCGATCTCGCAGCGTTACGTCCCGGAGTTGAACCGGCTCGCGGCGGGGCCGGGCACGAACGGTGTGGAATTTTTCGGCGTCGTCGCCGGGCAGACCATGACGAGCACGCAGGCGGTGGCGTTTGTGAAAGAGTACGCGATTCAATTCCCTGTTCTCTTCGACGAGGGGCTGGCGCTCGCGCGCTGGCTCCGGCCCACGCACATGCCCGAGGCGTTCGTGCTCAAGCCCGACGGCGACCGCCTGTATCGCGGACGCATTGACGACTGGTATCAATCCCCCGGCAAGCCGCGCTCTGTGATCGAGCATCGTGAGTTGCGCGACGCGATAATCGCGGCGCGCGCGGGGAAGATGCCGCGCAAACTCTTCGCCCCGCCCGTGGGCTGTTACTTCGAGGATTGGCCGGCGCGAAAATGAACAGGCCAGCGTAGCAGTTGACGTGAGAAGTCTCCGATCAAAGCGTCGAGAGTTGCCTGCGAAACTTTGTTGGAGACTCGGGACTGCGACTGCCACGCGCTGGAAAAAGGCGGTCACAAGGCACCGCACTCCAAAGCGCGTCGCTCAGTGTCCCGGTCCCGCCTGATGTTCCTGAATGTATTCTTGCTTCAACCCAAGCTGCTCCGGCGCGTGCAGCACGAGCATCTTCATCCGGCTGTCGGTGGGGATGGTGTGCGCGGTCAGCTTCGAGACGACGATCATCAGGATGATGGCGAGCGGCACGGCCCAGATGGCGGGTTGCTCGCAGAGAATTCTCAGCAGCGGATGCGCGGCCCAGAAGTCATTCAGCGGCGCGAAGCCGGAGAACAACTTGCCCATCGGCCCCTTGTCGAGGGCGAGGTTGCTGAAGTTGGTCAGCGCCGCCGCGACGAGTGCGCACACGCCGCCGACGAGCATCCCGACCGCCGCGCCTTTCATCGTGAGCTTACGCCACCAGACGGCCATGAAGAGCAGGGGGAAATAACTCGCCGCCGCGATGGCGAAGGCCTGGCCGACCATGAAGTTGATCTCCAATGGCTCGACGAAGGAGCCGAGGACAATCGCCACGCCGCCGATCAGCACCGCGCCGATCTTGAACATCCGCATCCGTTGCTCGGGCGTGGATTTGGGGCGGAGGATGCGGCCATAGACATCATGCGCCAGCGCGCCGGTCATGGAGACGAGCAAGCCGGAGAACGTGGACATGAAGGCGGCGAACGCGCCGGCGCAGGTGATGCCGGAGAGAATCGAGCCGAGCGGCGGATATTTCTCATTCAGCAGGCGCGGCAGTTCGAGGACGATTTTGTCCGTCCCTTTCGCGCCGAGTCCGTTGTAGAGGTCGGGCAAAAGATTTCTCCCGATGACGCCGAAGACCGGCGGGAAGACGTAGAACACGCCGATGAGAATCATCACCCACATGGTGGTGCGTTTGGCGGCGGCACCGTCCGGGTTCGTGTAGAAGCGCACGAGGATATGCGGCAACCCCGCCGTGCCGCAGACGATGGCGATGATGAGCGAGTAGGTGTAGAGCAGGGCGAGCGGTTTCTCGTGTTTGGCGAGCCAGGCGCGTTCGGCAGTGCCCCCGGCATCCTGCCGGGTCGGGGTGTTAGCAATCGAGTTACTGCTCGTCGTTATTGAGTCCTGACCCGGCGGGACGCCGGGGGCACGTTGGACGGCGACGCCGCCCCTGCCTTGTTCAGCCTGCGCGACTTCGTTGCTCGCCTTTTTGCCGATGGCGGCGGCGGCGGTCTTGGCGGCCTTGGTGGTGAGCGGGCCGAAGGGGTTGAGCCAGGTGGCGTCGGCGGGGGCTTTGGCGGGGAGGGTTGCTCGGTGGTCGAGCGTCGGCGCAGTCACAAGCACGTTCGTGCGGGCAAACCTCACCTCGTCTTGATTTTCGCTGGCAAGGACGAAGCCGGCGGCAGCCAAGGCCTGTTCAGCGCTTCGCAAGGCGTCGGTGCCTAAAACCGTTTTTGTATGCGGGAGTGGAACATCAGAAATGATCTCGGCGTAATCTTTAACCCCGGCAACAAACACATTCTTCCCTTTAATCGTGCCGTAAAGCTGACACAGATTCAGGACGGACGTTTTCTGGAAATCCTTGTCGAAGCCCAACGTGCTGCCGAGACCGAGGGCTTTGATCTTTGTACTGTCCACGGTTGCCAAAGAATTAGCAGGGAGTGCTGCTGCCGCTTTGAGTCGCCACTCGTCAATCGCGCTTTCGCCAACTGCACGCTGGCGAACCCACTTAAACTCTGTTCCCGGTGGAACAACACGGGCCGCACTCTCATTCCCCCCATTCACCCCCAACTGTTTCCCATAATGCCCATACACCGCCATGAGCACAAAGATGGGCACGGCGATGGCGAACATCTTGATCCAATATTGAAAGGCTTGCACCAGCGTGATGCCTTTCATGCCGCCCAGCGCCACGTTGAGCGTGATGACCGCGCCCACCAGCACCACGCCCACCCAATACGGCAGGCCGGGGAAGATGTAGGCGAGCGTCACGCCCGCGCCCTTCATCTGCGGCATGGTGTAGAAGAACCCGATGAAGAGCACGAACACCACGGCGATCTTGCGGAACACCGGCGAGTCGAAGCGGCCCTCCGCGAAATCAGGAATCGTGTACGCGCCGAACCGCCGCAGCGGTCCTGCGATGAACAGCAGCAGGAACAAATACCCGCACGCGTAACAGACCGGATACCACAGCGCATCGTAGCCACTGGACATCACCATGCCCGCGATGCCCATGAAGCTGGCGGCGGAAAGGTATTCGCCGGAGATGGCGCTGGCATTCATGCCCACGCCCACCGAACGCCCCGCGACGAAGAAGTCGCTCGCCGTCTTGGATTTTTTCGCCGAGCGAAAGCCCATCCACACCGTGACGGCGACGGTGACGAGGGAGAAGGCGAGGATGTAGGGGTCGATGGCGGCGAGGAGCATGGTGAGTGGGTGAGTGAGTTAGTGGGTGAGTGGGATGGGGGGCTGCGATTTTTTTAGCACCCAAGTTTCAGGGTTGTTGCCCATCGTGACTAGTTTGCCAAGAATGCGGTCGCAGAGGCGGTGAAGTTCGCGGGCCTTGGGAGCCGGGATGTAGCCACACTGCACGGCGTGTTCGAGCCAGGTTTGAGTTTCGGCAGCTTCGCCTTCCGCTTCGTTCAGTTTGTTGACGAACACGGCCTCGTATTTTCGCCGCCGCCAGGCTTCGGCGAGTTGCGCGGAAACCGAGCGGGAGGAACGGCGAATCTGGTCGGTCAGCGAGTAGGTCTCTTCCTTCGGAAATGATTTCGAGAGTTGAAAGACTTCACCCGACATCTCCATCGCGAGTTTGTACACGTCTAACTCCCAGTGATGCTTGATGAGTTTCATGCGCTTCTTCTCCCACTGACTCACTCACCCACTGACCCACTCACGGTCTTCTTGACCTCCTCGACTTCCGAGTTTTCCAGCGCGATGGACCGCCGGATGAACACGAAGGCAATCACCCACACGAACGGGAAGAACAGCACGCCGAGCACGAGCCACGTGAGCGTGAAGCCGAAGAAGCGCGTGGCCATGAGTTCGGGCGCGTAGTAGTTCGCCAGCGGCAGGCCGAGCAGCGCGACGAGGAAGGTGAGCGCGCAGGCGATGGAGAGTTTCAACTGCCGGGCCATGAGCGAATGCAGAAACGACTCGCTGTGGATGTCCGTTGGCTCGGGCGCTGGGTGCTTCATGGGCGGTGGTGTAGCAGAGAGGCCGGACGCGAAGCAATTTTCGAGTGCGCGGGGCGCGGGCGTCTCGCCCGCCGAACGGGACGCGTGGCGGTGCGGCGCAGTTTGGCCATCCCCAATCCAAAATCCTAAATCCTCAATGTTTTTCTGAACCGGAATTGAGGATTGAGGATTTGGGGATTTGGGATTTCGGAAGACCGGTGTGGTGACGCTGAAATTTGTGCGGAACTTTCTCGCGGATTGTCATCATGGGGCGGCGTGTTAGACTGCCGCCCTGTGGTGAAAAACTTTTTTTTGTTGTTGGCTGTCGCGGTTCTGGCTGGAGTTTCCTCCGGACACGCGCAGGAGGTCGTGAACACGAATCACACCGTCGTGCGGTTTGAGATTTCCACCAACGGCCTGCCGTTCGGCAGCGTGGACATCGAGCTTTTCGATCAGGAGAAGCCGGAGACGGTGAAGAACTTCCTGCGCTATGTGTATCGCGGCGTGTATTCGAACCTCGTCATTCATCGGCTCGTGCCGAACTTTGTGCTGCAAGCGGGGCATGTGACGATCCCGAATCCGGCCAGCGCGGCGGCCTTCAGTGACTACGTTTCCGGCGCGAACTATGGGGCGATCAGCAACGAGTACAGCGTGGGGCCGGAGTTGAGCAACGCCTTCGGCACCATCGCGATGGCGCGCGTCGGCGGGCAGATCAACTCCGCGTCGGCGAACTGGTTTTTCAACCTCACCAACAACCCCGGGCTCGACACGGTGGATGGCGGCTTCACGGTCTTTGGCCGGGTGGTGCATACGACGGGATCGCTGACGGGGACCAACTTGTTGAAATACTTCAACACCGTGCCGACGGGCAGCGCGAGTATCCCCGGGAAGTTTGAAACTTACAGCGAACTGCCCGTGAGCGGGTTGCCCGCTGGGCTGCCTCGTTACGCCGACCTCTTCACGGTGAACGCCAGGATCATCCAGGGACCGCAACTGCCCGCCCCGCAACATTCCGTGGTGCGCTTTGATATCAGCACCGGCGGAGGCTTTTACGGGAATCTCGATCTTGAACTCTTCGATCAGGAAAAGCCCGAGACGGTAAAGAACTTCCTGCTCTACGTGTACAGCGGGGTGTACTCGAATCTGGTGCTCAGCACGCTGTATCCCCACTTCGCGCTCCAGGCCGGCAGCATCCGGGTGCGGGACCCGAACAGCGCGAGTGAGTTTAGCTCCTATCTCCAGGGCGTGAACTGGGGATTCATTACGAACGAGTACAGCGTCGGCCCGGAGCTGGCCAATGTGTTTGGCACTCTCGGCATGGCGCGGAAGCGCGGGGTGACGAATTCCGCCTCGGGAGATTTTTTCGTCAACCTCACCAACAACAGCTCGACGCTGGACTCGGATGAAGGCGGCTACACGGTCTTCGCGCGGGTCATCAATTCCTACGACTCCCGCAGCGGCACCAATCTGCTCAATTACTTCAACACCTTCACCCAAGGCAACGGACTGACCACCGCAATCATGACCGACACCTTTGAGTTTCTGCAAAACCTGCCCGTGAGCGTGAACCGCGTGACGCCGCTGGTTTCTGATCTGTTCACCGTGCGGTCGTATGTCACCCAGGGCGTGACCACGCGGGACACGGTTATCCCTGTCGCGACCATCACGTCCCCGGCGGCATTGCCCGCGCCGGAGGTGCATGTCACCACGAATGCGACTTATGAGTTGTCCGGCACGGCGGGGGACAATGACGGAATCTCGCGGGTGCTGGCCGACAATCAGTTTTTCACCCGCACCATCGCCGATGGCAAAACGAACTGGACGATGACGGTGGCGCTGGTCCCGGGGACGAACACGATTCTGGTCCGCAGCCTGGATGCGTTCGGCAATCTCTCCACCGGCGAGGTGCGCCGGATTTTTTATCGCGTGCGGATGCCCGTCACGTTGCAACACGAAGGACTGGGGACCGTCACCGGCATCACCAACGGTGAGCTGCTGGACTTGGGCGTCACTTATCCCCTCACGGCCACGCCGGGCCGGGGCCAATACTTTTTGAGGTGGTCTGGAGGCGTGCTGAATTCGTCCTCACGCACGGTCTCTTTCACCATGCAGTCAAATGCGGTGGTGTTGGCCCGCTTCACGCCGAGCATCTTTGGACAGGCCCCGGGCCGTTACGAAGGTTTCTTCACGCCGGGCACGAACGGCCTGCGCAAGAGCCAGGGCCAGATCTCGCTGACCTTCCGCAAGAACGGCCTTTACACCGGGAGACTGCGACCACACGGGGCGAACTACGGGATTCGCGGCGAGTTCGACGAGTCGGGGCAGACCCGGATCGAAGGGCAGCTCGGCCTGTTCCGCCTGCTCCTGCTCATGCGACTTTATGGAGAAGGCGTGGAGGCCATCACCGGCGTGTACTCGGACAACACTTTCATCTCCTCCTTCAACCTGTTCCGGCAGCAGGAGTATGGTAAGACCAACCCCTCGCCTTACGCCGGGAATTACACCTTCGTCCTCACGCCGCCAGTGGCAACAAACAACGGCGCGACCGACGGCTCCGGCTTCGGCACCGTGACCGTGGACGTGAAGGGCCGCATCAAGTGGACGGCCACGCTGGCGAACCAGGTGAACGTCGCGCGTGACGGCACGCTGCTCGATGCGAAACCGATTCAAGGCAAGGCGGTCATCCTCAAGGACGGGCGCTGGTCCTTTTATTACCCGTCGAAAACGGGCGAGGCGCTGGGCGGGGAAATGCAGTTCGCAACCAACGGCACCTTGAAGGGCGAGTTGAAATGGTTCTCGCCGCTGTTTCCGACCCAGACGGATCCGACGAACCAGACCGTGAAAGTTTATGGTTCCCGTTATGCGCCGCCGACGGGCCGCCCGTTCGCGTGGACGAATGGCGTGCTGACGATTTCCGGCGGCGGACTGACGAACCCCATCGTCACGGCCGTGGAGTTGCAATCGAACGGCGCGTTTCTGATCAGCTCCAATCCGCTGAACATCCAGATCGCGGTGACCAACGCGACGGGACGGGTGAGCGGGACGTTTAATTATCCCGGGTCCAACACGCTCACCCGACTGAGCGGAACGGTGGTTCAGAGCAGCAACAGCGCGGCGGGCTTTGCGCCGCACCTGCCGAGGTCTGCGGGCTTTGAGTTGAAGCGCGCACCGTAGGGCGGGGTGGAGGAATGGGCGGGCTTCCAAGCTGATTCTCCACGGGCCGCCCGGTTGCCCGTTCCACCTTTTTCCTTACCGGCTCGCGGGCGTGCTCGGGCGGAGCGGCGCGCGCAGTTTTTTGTACAGCCACGCTTCCACCGGCCGCAGGGGCGGACTCAGCCAGCGGTAGAGCGGCGAGTGCATGAGCCGCAGCCGCAGCACCGAGAGAAACATGACCAGCGAACTGCGGAGCAAGCTCTGCGTGACCTTCGAGCCGACCTTGTCCGTCCATTCAATCGGCAGTTCCACCACGCTCAGTCCCGCGCGCTTGAGCGAGTAGAGCAGGTTCACGTCGAAGGCGAGATCGGCGATGAGCAGTTGCGAGTGAATCTTCAGCGCCGCGTCCCGCCGCAACAATTTCGCCGGGCATTGCGTGTCCTTGATGCCCATGTGCAGCAGCGACTCGACGATGGCGTGAAACCCCCGGCTGATGAACCGCCGCAACGGCGTCTGGCTCTGGTGCAGCACCGACTCGGGCAGCCAGCGCGAGCCGATGGCGCAGTCCGCGCCCGTGTCATCCAGCTTGCGGACGAGCGCGTGAAACGCCTGCGGCGAAGTCGCGCCGTCGGCGTCCACGTAGCCGATGAGGTCGGCGATGGAGGCGAGTTTCAACCCTTCGATCAGCGCGCCACCTTTGCCGATGGGGTCGGGAAAATTGAGATGACGGATGATCGGGAATTCTTTGGCCAGCCGTTGCACGACGCCGAGCGTGTTGTCGCGGCAGCCGTTCAAGACCACGAAGATCTCGCAGCGTCCGGGTAACTCGCGTCCGTAGTATTCGGCGAACTCGCGCAGCACGGGCGCGATGCGCTCCTCCTCGTTATACGCGGGAATGAGGATGAGCAGGTTGTGTCCGGGTGAATTCACGTTCGGCGGTTTAAGTGGGCCAGCCATTGGGCTGCCCCACGAACACATCAAATCGGCTCGCCGGTTGAGTTCACCACCGCGCGGTATTTCTCGATCAACTGGCGCGTGACTGGGCCGGGCTTGCCCGTGCCGATGACGCGACCGTCCACTTTGATCACGGGGATCAATTCTGCGCCGGTGCCGGTGAGGAAGCATTCGTCCGCGTTGAACACGTCGTAGCGCGTCAGATTCGGCTCGCTCACAGGCATGCCTTGCGCGCGCGCCAGGTCCATGACCGTGCCGCGCGTGATGCCGTAGAGCGCGCCCGCTGAGAGCGGTGGCGTGAGCAACTGGTTGCCCTTCACGAGGAAAATATTGTCCGCCGTGCATTCGGCCACGAAGCCTTCAGAGTTCAACATGATGGCTTCTTCCACGCCGGCGTTGTTCGCCTCGATCTTGGCGAGAATGTTGTTCAGATAATTGAGCGACTTGATCGCGGGGTTGAGCGCGCTGTGGAGGTTGCGCGTCGTCGCCACGGTCACGATGGCCATGCCGTTCTCGTACATCTCCGGCGGATAGACTTGGATTTTGTCGGCGATGATGATGACCGAGCCGCGTTTGCACTTGTTCGGGTTGAGTCCGAGCGTGCCGATGCCGCGCGTGACCACGAGCCGGATGTAGCCGTCGCGCAAATTGTTCTGGCGGCAGGACTCGACCGTGGCCTGCATCAATTCCGCGTGCGACATGGGGATGTCGAGCAGGATGGCCTTGGCGGAATAGAACAGCCGGTCAATGTGCTCGCGCAGTTTGAAGACGCGCCCGTTGTAGGCG
This sequence comes from Akkermansia sp., assembly GCA_043758205.1. Taxonomy (GTDB): domain Bacteria; phylum Verrucomicrobiota; class Verrucomicrobiia; order Limisphaerales; family SIBH01; genus JANNGC01. Next base: position 287 of record JAYVNY010000137.1, on the reverse strand, counting down.
CGAATGCCCTCGAACACGCCGTCACCATAAAGCAGACCGTGGTCGAACACGGACACCTTCGCGTCCGCCTCCTCGCAAAATTTTCCGTCAATAAACACTTTCATCAGGGCGCGGAAGCTAGGCAAAGGGGCAGGGCGGCGCAATCTGGATTTAGCATTCTTGGCCCGAGTGGGTGCATCCGAACACGGTTGGCCTTGCCCCGATTTGGTGGACAGGTGTTGGGTGAGTGTGTGAGCTGGGCAGCAAGCACATGAACAACACGAGCAAGACCAAATACAAGCGGTACG